>DFES01000002.1:6738-10974 GCA_002369175.1 Selenomonadaceae bacterium UBA3796 | reverse complement strand
GATCAGCCGAAAGCCATTGAGGATTTGGCGGCGGGAATCGAGAACGGGCAGGAGGCGCAGGTGCTTCTCGGTGCAACGGGGACGGGAAAGACCTACACCATTGCCAAGGTCATTGAAAAGGTACAGAAGCCTACCTTGGTCATCGCGCATAACAAGACACTGGCGGCGCAGCTTGCCAGCGAATTCAAGGCATTCTTTCCCCATAACTATGTAGGATATTTCGTGAGCTATTATGACTATTATCAGCCGGAGGCGTATATTCCCTCCACGGATACCTATATCGAGAAGGACGCTTCCATCAATGACGAGATTGATGAGTTGCGCCACTCTGCCACATGTTCTCTGTTCGAGCGTCGGGATGTGATTGTGGTTGCCAGCGTTTCCTGTATTTACGGTCTTGGCTCCCCCGAAAGCTATCATGAGATGGTGCTTTCTCTGCACAAGGGGCAGGAGATCGACCGGGATGCGATTCTCAGAAAACTTGTATCCATCCAGTACGAGCGCAATGATATTGCCTTTGAGCGCAGCAAGTTCCGGGTGCGGGGGGATGTCATCGAGGTTTTTCCTGCAGGGTACAACAACCGGGCGGTGCGCATAGAACTTTTCGGTGATGAGGTGGAGCGCATCCTGGAATTTGATGTGACAACAGGGGAAATATACGGCGAGCGGATCCATTCCATGATATTTCCTGCTTCCCATTATGTGACTGGGGACGAGGACATGAAAATTGCCATGGGGACGATCCGGGAAGAGCTGGCGGAACAGCTCAGGTTTTTCAAGGAACAGGGAAAACTGCTGGAAGCACAGCGCATCGAACAGCGCACGAATTATGATCTGGAAATGATGCAGGAAATGGGCTATTGTTCCGGAATCGAGAACTATTCCCGTCACCTCACCCATAGGAATCCCGGGGATGCGCCATATACCCTGTTGGATTATTTTCCCGAAGATTTTCTGATGGTCATAGATGAGTCCCATGTGACGCTGCCCCAGCTCCATGCCATGTACGCCGGGGACAGGAGCCGAAAGATTTCTCTTGTGGATAACGGATTCCGCCTGCCATCTGCCTTTGACAACCGTCCACTGACTTTTGAGGAGTTCTCCGGGCGCATCAACCAGATCATCTATGTTTCCGCCACCCCCGGAAAGTACGAGCTGGGACAGGCTCAGCAGGTGACACGTCAGATCATCCGCCCGACGGGGCTTTTGGATCCGGAGGTGGAAGTTCGTCCCCTGGAGGGGCAGATGGATGACCTTTTGGGGGAAATCCGCCTTCGTGTGGAGCGGGAGGAACGTGTTCTTGTGACAACGTTGACGAAGAAGATGGCGGAAAACCTTACGGACTATCTGAAGGAAATGGGCGTCAAGGTGCGCTATCTCCATTCGGACATTGCCACCATTGAGCGGGCGGAGATCATCCGCGAGCTTCGCGCAGGGAAATTCGACGTTCTCGTCGGCATCAACCTCCTTCGTGAAGGACTCGATATGCCGGAGGTTTCCCTGATCGCCATACTGGACGCTGACAAGGAGGGCTTCCTGCGATCGGACACATCCCTCATTCAGATCATCGGCAGAGCGGCAAGAAATGCAAACGGACATGTCATCATGTATGCGGACAGGGTAACGGATTCCATGCAAAGAGCAATGGAAGAAACCCGGAGCCGCCGCAGTGTTCAGGAGGCGTACAACAAGGCGCACGGCATTGTGCCGAAGACCATTGAGAAACCCGTTGTCCAGCTCATCGAGACAACCCTTGTGGCAGAAACTGGGGCAAGTTACGGAGACGATGAAAAGAAGAAAAAGAAGAAACTGACGAAGAAAGAGAAGGAGAAAGTCCTGAAGGGATTGATCCGGGAGATGCAGCAGGCATCCAGGGCGCTTGAATTCGAGCGGGCGGCGGAACTCCGCGATTTGATCGTTGAACTGGAAGGAAGCATGCCCGCCAGCGCGAAGAGGAAGTGAGGAAGTGGAAGGCGTTATGGAAAATTCGATAAAAATCAAGGGAGCCAGAGCCCATAACCTCAAGAATATCGACTTGGAGATTCCAAGGGACAAGCTGGTGGTGGTTACGGGACTTTCAGGGTCGGGGAAATCCTCTCTGGCCTTTGACACCATTTATGCAGAGGGACAGAGGCGGTACGTGGAATCCCTGTCCTCTTATGCCCGGCAGTTTTTGGGGCAGATGGACAAGCCGGATGTGGACAATATTGAGGGGCTCTCGCCTGCTATTTCCATAGATCAGAAGACCACAAGCCACAATCCCCGCTCCACAGTGGGAACCGTCACGGAAATCTACGATTATTTGCGGCTGATGTTTGCGAGGGCAGGGCATCCCCACTGTCCGAAGTGCGGAAAGCCCATCACTCAGCAGACGGTGGATCAGATGATCGACCGTCTGCTGGAACTGCCGGAGCGCACGAGGCTGCTCGTCATGGCGCAGGTCGTACGGGGCAAGAAAGGCGAACATAAAAAAGTATTCGAGCATATCCGAAAGGAAGGCTATGTTCGCGTCCGGGTGGACGGCGAAGTGTATGATGTAAGCGAGGATATTCCCCTGGAAAAGAATAAGAAACACACCATTGAGGTGGTGATTGACCGCCTGACTGTGAAGGAGGGCATGGAAAACAGACTGGCGGATTCCCTGGAAACGGCCATTGAGATGGGGGAAGGCGTCGTCTATGTGCAGATCGTTGATGGAGAACTTTTGATGTTCAGCGAGAATTTTGCCTGTGTGGATTGCGGCATCAGCCTGCCGGAGCTCACCCCCCGCATGTTTTCTTTCAACAATCCCTACGGAGCATGTCCGGAATGCACGGGACTGGGAAGCCACATGGAATTCGATGAGGAACTTGTATTGCCGGATCCGGAACTTTCCGTGGGAGGCGGTGTATTTGCTCCCTTGTCGAAAAATCCCCATTCCTATGCCATGTGCGTCATGGAAGCGGTTCTGAAAAAACACGGATATGGGCTGGATACGCCCTGGAAGGATATCGATTGGAAGACCCAGGAGGTTCTGCTCCGCGGTTCCAGGGAGGAACGGTATACCTTTCACTATACGAACATGTTCGGGGAGTACAAGGAGTACCATGTTCCCTTTGAGGGGGTCATGCCCCTGCTTTCCCGTCGCTATGAGGAAACGGATTCCGATGAGATGAGGGAATCCTATGAGAACTACATGACGGATATTCCCTGCAATTCCTGCCACGGGGCGAGGCTCAAGCCGGAGACGCTTTCTGTGACTGTGGGCGGAAAGAATATCTATGAAGTTACTGAGATGACGATTCGGGAGTGCGATGATTTTTTTCAACATCTGGAACTCACACAGAGGGAACAGAAAATCGCTGTGCAGATTTTGAAAGAAATCCACGCACGTCTCAGCTTCCTGTTGAATGTGGGGCTTGATTACCTCACTCTTTCACGGGCGGCGGGAACCCTGTCCGGCGGAGAGGCACAGCGCATCCGCCTTGCGACCCAGATCGGCTCCGGTCTTATGGGAGTCCTCTACATACTCGATGAGCCGAGCATCGGCCTGCATCAGAGGGATAATAACCGCCTGCTTGGAACGCTCAAGCACCTCCGGGATTTGGGCAATACCCTTATTGTGGTGGAGCATGATGAGGACACCATGTATGCAGCAGACCATATCATAGATATCGGTCCCGGAGCGGGAGCACATGGCGGACATGTGGTGGCTCAGGGAACGGTAAAGGAGATCATGCAGGCAGAGGCTTCCGTCACAGGTCAATACCTTGCCAGAAAGAAATACATTCCGGTTCCTACGGAGCGGCGCAAGGGCAATGGAAAGTGTATTGAGGTGATAGGAGCACAGGAAAACAACCTCAAGGATATCAATGTCAAGATTTTCCTGGGGACATTGACTTTGGTGACAGGGGTTTCCGGCTCCGGCAAAAGCACGCTTGTGAATGAAATCCTCTATAAAGGCATTGCTTCCCGCCTGTACCACTCCAAAGGAAAGCCGGGGAAACACAAGGGAATCAAAGGGTTGGAGCATATCGACAAGATCATCAACATCGACCAGCAGCCCATCGGCCGCACGCCGCGCTCCAATCCCGCAACCTACACGGGCGTATTCGATGGCATACGGGAACTCTTCAGCCAGACCATAGAGGCGAAAACCCGGGGCTACCGCGCAGGGCGTTTCAGCTTTAACGTCAAGGGCGGACGCTGTGAGGCATGCAAGGGCGATGGCATCCTGAAGATCGAGATGCATTTCCT
>DFES01000002.1:0-6681 GCA_002369175.1 Selenomonadaceae bacterium UBA3796 | reverse complement strand
ATGCATTTCCTGCCGGATGTCTATGTGCCTTGCGAAGTCTGCAAAGGCGCCCGTTATAATCGGGAGACCCTGGAGGTCAGGTACAAGGGCAGGACGATTTCCGAAGTGCTGGACATGACCATAGATGAGGCGGTGGAGTTCTTTCAAAATGTGCCGAAAGTAGCCAGGAAGCTGCAGGTAATTCAGGATGTGGGACTGGGCTACATCAAGCTGGGACAACCCGCCACGACACTATCCGGCGGCGAGGCTCAGCGGGTGAAGCTGGCGACAGAGCTTTCCAAGCGCTCCACGGGAAAGACCCTTTATATACTGGATGAGCCTACCACGGGACTTCATACAGCGGATATCCATAAATTGCTCGGAATCCTGCAGCGCCTGGTGGATGGAGGGGATACCGTCGTGGTGATCGAGCATAATCTCGATGTCATCAAGACCGCCGATTATATCATCGACCTGGGGCCGGAAGGCGGTGACAAGGGGGGGACCATCGTTGCCGCCTGTACTCCGGAGGAACTGGTGAAGGTAGAGGAGTCCTACACCGGCAAATTTTTGAAGCCAATGTTGGTATAGCTGTGATATTCGGAGGGAGAACAACCATGAAAACGTATAACATTGCGGTGATTGCCGGAGATGGCATCGGACCGGAGGTCATTTTCGAAGGGAAGAAGGTTCTGCAGGGAATTGCGGAGTTGGATGGAAGCTTTCGGGCGGAATTCACGGATTTTCCGTGGGGCTGTGAATATTATCTGAAAACGGGTCGGATGATGGAGGAAGGCGGGCTTGAGAAGCTCAGGGCATTCGATGCCATTTACCTCGGGGCAGTAGGATACCCGGGAGTGCCCGACAACGTGTCGCTGGGAGGGCTGCTTCTTGAGATCCGCCGCGGCTTTGACGAATATATCAATCTGCGTCCCGTGAAGCTCTTGAAGGGAGCTCCCTGCCCACTGAAGCATGTGGCGCAGGAAGACATTGACATGATCGTGGTGCGCGAGAACAGCGAGGGAGAGTATGCCAATGTGGGAGCCAGACTCTATCCGGGCACACCGCAGGAGATGGCTCTTCAGACGGGCGTATTTTCCCGCAAGGGTTGCGAGAGGGTCATCCGCTATGCTTATGAACTGGCGAAAAAGGAAAAGAAAACCCTCACGAGTGTCAGCAAGGGAAATGCTCTTGGGTATTCCATGGTATTCTGGGATGAGATTTTTAAGGAGGTGGGGAAGGAATATCCGGAGGTTGTGACATCTTCTCTGATGGTAGATGCGGCAAGCATGTTCTTCGTGAAGGATCCCGGAAGATTCCAGGTTGTGGTGACGAGCAATCTCTTCGGGGATATCCTCACGGATTTGGGAGCAGCTATTGCCGGAGGCATGGGACTCGCGGCGGGCGCGAACCTGAATCCGGAGAGGAAGTTCCCCAGCATGTTCGAGCCGATTCACGGAAGTGCTCCGGACATTGCGGGGAAAGGCCTGGCAAATCCTCTGGCAGCCATATGGAGCATCAGCCAGATGCTGGACTTCCTCGGCCATGAGGAATGGGGCAAGCGTGTTGTGGAGGCCATTGAGACCCTTCTGGTGGAGAAGCGGACGCTAACCCCGGATTTGGGCGGCAGGGCTAAGACCAGCGACATCAGCGATGGGATTCTTGAAATCCTTCGGCGCTGACAGGTGGGAGAAGCTATGCTGCCGGGGGGCGTAAAAAAAAGGTTGTTGTTTTTCTTTGGCAGAGTACAGCAGGCGGTGGAGCGGAAGATCGGACATATCCTGAGCCTGTTTCTCTTGAACTACTTTACGATTTTCTGGGCGAATTATCATGCCTACCAACTGGATCAGATATGGGTGGTGCTCGTTGACGGGATCTTCCTCCTGGTGGGAACGGGGATCTATGTGGTGCTCCTCGCGCAGATTCCGTTCGGCTGTCTGAGGAAGGGACTCTTTTTTCTTTCCTTTTTCCTCTGCGCCTTGCTGGGCGGGCTGGAGATCTTTTCCATTTACAATTACCAGGCATTGATTGGGGCGGGAATCGTGACGGCTGTCATGGAGACGAACCCAAAAGAAGCAGGGGAATTTCTTGAGAGGTACCTTGGATGGAAGGGTGCGCTGCTTGTGGCGGCAGGAGCAGTCTTTTTCCGGTGGGGATACCGCCGCCTTTCCGGAATGCGTTTTACTCTCATGCGGCGCCATTGGCAGAATCGTTTGCTGCCGGTGATGTTTTTGGCAGGGATTCTGGCAGCAGCCTCTCTTTGGAACGGTTATCATTCCTTTGTCATCAACGATTCTTTGGACATTCCGGTTCTGCAGGTGCAGCGGGCTGTCGGTAGGGCTCTCACGGATATTGAGGTATATGAACAGATGGACGGGGAAATGGAGCATTCCGTGGAAATCACGGGAAACCAAGGGACGATTCCTCATGTGGTTTTTGTTTTGGGAGAGTCCACATATCGCGGACGCATGCATCTTTACGGCTATGATCTGGAAAATACGCCGAATCTGGATGCTCTGGCCGAAACAGGCGAACTGGTTGTCTTTCGCGATGTCATCAGTCCCAAGAGCGCAACTGTGGCGGTTCTGAAAGAGCTCTTTACCTTTCACGATTGGGAAGTAGGGAAGGAGTGGTATCAGTGCAATAATCTCATGGATGTCCTGAAGGCGGCAGGGTATAAGACCTATTGGCTGTCGAACCAGGAGAGTTCCGGCATATGGGGCAATGTGGCTCAGCTTTATGCCAACCGCTGTACGAAAAAAGCCTACACGGCTTTGCGGGAATCCAGGGAAGACTACGGCAGGCTGGACGAAGAACTCTTTCCCCTGGTCGAGGGAGCCTTGGCCGAGGCAGGGGAGAAGAATTTCTATGTGATTCACCTCATGGGCGGGCATGGCCTTTACTACATGAGGTTCCCCTATCTCTTCACGAAATTCACGGCAGAGGACATTCACGGGCCGCAAGCGGAACTTCCCGAGGGGAAGCGGACGGAACTGGCTCAGTACGCCAATGCACTGTATTACAATGACTACGTGGTCAGTTCCCTGTTTGACATGTTCCGGCAAAAGAATGCCATCGTCATTTATCTGCCGGATCACGGCGAGACCATTTATGACGATGGCAGCAATTTTGCGGGACATGTGGAGGAAAATCCCAATAAGTATACCCTGGAAGTACCTTTGATTTTCTGGGCATCGGACACGTTCCGCGCCCGGTATCCGGAAAAATGGGCATCGGTGCAAAACGCTGCACTACGTCCCTATATGACGGATGACATGATCCACACCATCCTGGATCTTATGGATATCCGCACGCCGGAGTTCGATGCCTCCAAGAGCGTGATCCACCCGGACTTTGACGGACAGAGGCGGCGCGTGGTGGGGCAGAAAGACTACGATGCATCCATGCGGTAAATGCGATCCATTCTATCGGCGAGCACCATATCATGAGTGATGATGATCAGCGCACGTTCCTTGCGATGGGAGAGAATCCCGTCCATGAGAGCGTGGGCTGTTTTTTTGTCCAGCCCTGCCGTTGGTTCATCCAGAAGGAGAATGGGAGCAGGAGAGGCGAGGGCAAGGGCAACCAGAAGCCTTTGGCGCTGCCCGCCGGAAAGCAGACCTCCATTTTCTCCCAAGGGACTGTCGAGCGCTTGGGGCAGCTGCAGGATTTCCTCCTTGAGCTGTGCCTGAGCCAAAGCGTCCCATATGGCTTCTTCGTCGATATCTGGATAGAGGCGCCGGAAATTTTCCCGGGTGGAGTGATGGAAGACATATTCTCCTTGAAGGCAGGGGGCAAAGGCAGAGCGGATATCTTCGGAAGAAAGCTGCCGATAGTCCTTTCCCCGCAGCTGCATACAACCCTGATCGGCTTCCCATAAGCGGAGCAGGAGGCATCCCAAGGTTGTTTTGCCGCAGCCGCTTTCGCCGACGATGGCAATTTTTTCACCGGGGTACAAAGAGAATCGGAGGCCGCTGAAAACGGGAAGCCCGGGTATATAGGAGAATTCCAGTCCTTCGACGGACAGGAGCGGTGAGGAGATTCGGTGCGGAGCTTTGTTCGATTGTCGACAAGACAGTGCCTCGGCGGTCGCCCCTTGCCGGGACGGATGTTCCACCGGAGGAAGGCACAGGATGACTTCGGCTGCGCCGATGCTCTTTTTTCCCATACGCACGGCTTCGGAGAGAGGGGAAAGCTCTGCCAGGATGGTCTGAAGAGCCAGCAGGTAGACGGCCAAATCTATGCCGCTGATGATTTCGTCTAACGTGGCAGTTCCCAGGCGGAAAAAGAAGATGAGAAAAGAAACATCCCGGAGGAAGAGCAGGAGTGCGTCCTCCCGGTTTTTGCGAAAGGCTTCTTTTGCTTGGCAGGAGCCGAGTGCATGGGCGGCATCCTGAAGTTTTTTTGCGGCGGCAGGGGCGCTGCCCGCGGCATAAAGTTCCAGACAGCCTTCCCGTGTATCGGAAAGAAGAGCCCGATAGGCTATGGAAGCATGCGAATGGGGGGGAGAGTCTGCAGAATGCGGAAGGAGGGGAAGCAAAAGATGAAGCAGCCAGAGGAGTGGCAGAAGCAGGGCTGTGCCCGTTCCGGTGACCGGAAGGAGAAAAGCAGCTCCCATTAGGCAGAGCATCAGTGCGAGGACAGGGGGTGTAAGGGCTCTTAGATAGCAGTCCCGCAGCGCGTCGCATCCGTTGGCGAGCTGGTGAAGGAATTCCGCCTGTCCGGTTCCGGCACTGCGTAATGGCAGAAGGGCAGCGGCTTTCCGATAGAGGCGCAGGCGCAGGTTTTCCTGGGCGTGGAAGACTGCCCGATGGGAGAGCCAGCGCTCCAAATAGCGAAAGACAGCCCTTCCGAGACCGCAGGCGCGGACGAGGGTGATGGCAAGCGCAAGGGAATAGAGAGGGGGATGCAGGGCGGCAGATGAAATGAGCCAGGCAGAAGCGGAGAGCAGGAGGACGGAACACAGGGAGCTCAGGAGGGCGGCAATGCCCGCCAGGCCGAGGGCAGGCAAGGGCGCATGAGAAAGAATCGCCTGCAGGTGGGAAAAATGGTTCATGGACATATATCCTCCTTTCCGGCATCAAGATGGAGCGTATTTGGAAAGGCCTCCAGGACAGCCGGGCGATGGGAGGCGAAGAGAATGGTTCGGCGATGGGAAAAATCTTTCAAAAAGGCGAGGATTTCCTGTTCGGCAGCTTCGTCTAATCCGGCGGTGACTTCGTCCAGGAGCACCACAGGGGCATCCTGAAGAATTGCCCGTGCGAGTCCCAGGCGATGGCGCTGGCCGTTGCTGAGTGCCATGCCGCCGTTTCCCAAGGGCGTGTCCAGGCCTTCGGGAAGAGCTTGGAGCCATTTTCCCAGACCTGCCCGCTGCAGGGCTTTCTGTATGAGAACATCGTCAAAGGGCTGAAACATCCCGACGTTGTCCCGAAGGGAAGCCATGAATACATGGGGTTCCTGCGGAACGTAGGCAATGTGGTTCGGTCTGTCCTCCGGCGCAATTTTCCTCAGGGGAAATTCGTCCAGAGAGATGCTTCCTTGGGAAGGGGGGAAGATTCCGGCCAAGAGGCGCAGAAGGGTGGATTTTCCGGAGCCGCTGGTGCCTGACAGCACGGTGAGACTTCCGGCAGGAAGCGAAAAGGAGAGGTTTTGAAGGATGGGGTGTTTTTGGCCGGGATAGGCGAAGGAAAGGCCGTTTACATGAAGCGAGGGGGGGTGCCGGATTTTATCCTTGCGGCGGGAATCCGGGGCTGGGCAGCTTCCTTCCAGGAAGGTCGCAATTTTGTCCCAGGCAGCACGGCAGTTCATGAGCGTGTGAAATGCTGTCCCCCCCTGCCGCAGGGGATGATAGAATTCCGGTGCAAGGAGCAGGGCGTAAAACGCGCAGTCAAATTCCATATAGCCTGCCAGGAGCCGCAAACCGATGCTGACGGCGATCAGCGCAATGGAAAGGGTGGTGATGAGTTCCAGCGCAAAGGAGGAAACGAAGGCGAGCTGAAGGACTTTCAGGGAGGCTGTGGAAAAGGCGTGGCAGATGGATTCCAGAAACCTTTCCTGGGCTGCCTCCCGGCGGAAAATTTTCAAGGTAAAAAGACCCTGCAGAAGTTCCGAGAATTCCCCCTGGAGCGTCGTGAGATTCTGCCATTGCTTCTCATTGGCAGATCTGGTGACACGCCCAATGAGGTAGAGGAGCAGCGGCGCAATCGGCAGTGTGAGGAGGAAGAGGAGGGCAGTGGGAGGATCCAGGGGAATCATCACGAGCAGGTAAAGGGGGAGAAGGACAGCGGCGGAAAGGAGCAGGGGGAGAACCTGACGGAAGAAATCGTCCAGAACATCCACACAGTCCAGAGCGATGGCCTGAAGACTTCCTGCAGAGTCCGCGGCACTCCTTTCCAAGATGGCTTCATGGATTTTTTTTCGTAGGTTTCGGCGCGTGTCTTCGGAAAGACGGCTGCAGAGATTTTTCTCCCGGAGCATGACCAGATTTTTTAGGAGCATACTGAAAAGCAGCACCGCAAAGTGTGGTGCTGCCTCTGAGGGAGACATGTGAGCAAGGAACAGGCCGGATACGATGCGGGAAAGTCCCCAAGCTGCCAGAAGAACCATGAGTCCTTCCAGCAGCTTGGCTCCTGCCAGATACACTAGGTCACGTTGATATTCTTTTGCCAGAGCTCTGACCGGAATCGTTTTCAAAACTGCACC
>DFES01000045.1:3798-15576 GCA_002369175.1 Selenomonadaceae bacterium UBA3796 | reverse complement strand
AGAAGTCGCCGCCCACTTCCTTCGCCGGATGCATTGAAGCATATAGGTCAAGTTCCTTTTTTTCAGGATATGGCGGGAAGTTTTTCGGCAACATGCTCGACTGGATTTCGTGAGCAATGGAAAGCTCGGCTCGTATCCGCTCCCGTTCTCTGGTCACATCGTGCAGCCTTTTCGTGTACTCCACAATATCATCCATCATTTGGCTGACGGAATCCCTGAGCACTCCCAGTTCATTCCCGCTCTTCACCGAGGGAAGGCTGACTTTGGAGAGTTTCCCGCTTTGCCGGGCAAAAGCGCGAACGCTCATGGTTATCTCCGTCAGAGGCTCGGAGAGATGTTTCTCTGCCTGATGAAGAAGAAAGAGCGCCCCAACAAAAAACAGATGCACGATTAGGAACTGGGACGAAAACAGATAATTGAACAGGAGTATGATGTCCTTTTCTCCGGACAGCATGCGCTCCAGGATGGTAAAGGCACTGAACACCATCACGAAAATCACACAGGACATCATCAGCCAAAAAGTGATAGAATAGGAAAGCGGACGTCTCACGGCATCCACCATTTGACTGTCCATAATCATCGCGCCGCCCCGCCTGGGGAAAATCCATCCCCGCCCTGATAGGATGATCAGAAGCGGCGTGGTAATGATAAGAGAGAAGTCGAAATTAGCGATAAATACCTGGCGGGCAAAGTATTCCGGCAAGCTATAGCCAACCATGGTAACACCGACAATCAAAAAAGTGGTACCCAGACCGGCACTGATGGCCAGAATGATGAAATAGCGCAACAGACATCTCATTGTGGGACGAAAGTGGTCTCCACCGAAGATTTCCACATTTGTTGCCAGCCAGAGCCGATAGGGCACATAGGCAAAAATGAAGTTCGCAGCCGCACCTATGGGAATCGCTGCCGGATCGTCACCTACGATGACATCCCGCGCAATGTTCCCCAAACTCGCTCCCACTGCCCCCGGCAGTCCCCACACCATCCCCACCAACGGCGGTAAAAAAGCACCAAGACGGATTTCCAGAAGGCCGATGTCCATGATATGCTGGACAGCCACCAGTATGAGCGCATAAACAATCGCTGTGATAGCGACTTTCTGCCCGACAGAAAAATCTTTTAGAGCCATCCATTCTCACCCCCTCTCTCTCCGTCATCATCCCACATGGGAATGTTCCCTACACCAATCCCTATCGGACAAAAATGACATTCAGTTCATCCAAAAAATGTGTCTGCTCATTTTCCATCAAAATATGATTGGCATCCGCCACTGTGACAACGGGATTGATGTTATTTCCGGATACGGCGGTTCCCTTTACGACAAAAGGACGTTCCCCTGCCCGGGAAATGCTCTGCACGTCCAGGCTGCGGCTGTACGCAGCCATGCCTTTCGTGGTCACAATGTCATAGTCCAGATTGCTGGCGCCGTAGATTGCCTCGCCGTTCTCGTTCCGAATCACCGGACTCATGGCAGGCTGAAGTTCCAGACCGGTGCAGTCAACCACCAGGCTTGTGTAGTTCCCCGCAACCTGGTACGTATTCTTCGAGGTCTGCTTTGGTTCCTTTACCGGTGGAGCCTGGGGATTGGATGGCTGCTGGTTCCCCTGATAGATAGGCGGATTTGGCGGATACGGATACGGATAACGATAGGTGTATGGATACGGATAGAAGGAATCCCCTGCCCCCATCGGTTGCAAGGATGCCTGCATGGGACGGGAGTTGTCATTTCTCCGAATGGTCACATCCACACCTACAGAAGCATTCCCCGGCGAGGTATATGTTCCGACAGGCTGCTCCTCCAGAGTCGGAGCCGGAAAGGGTACGCGGGCAGCGGGTTTGGGGATAACAGCCGCCGCCAAAGGATTGGATACACCAAACATGGGAATCGACATGGTAACCTCGCAGACGCCATCCGGTCTCATGCGCTCTTCAAGAATCCTGGCTCCCTGAATGCATGCGGAAACCTTTGTCCGGACAACATCGGAGACCACCATCATGTTCTCCACGGTGCTCTCTGCATCCACATTGACGCCTTTCACCTGCTCTGCCAGCTGCCGATATCCATCCACTACAGCCGCCCGCTTTGCCAGCATCTGTCCTTGCGTAATGTTGACAGCATTCGGCGGCGCAATCCCCATACCGGTAACAACAATGATTTGCCGTTCCCAGTCAACCCCATCCGCAGCAAGGGCAGACGGCATAGTCAGCATCATCCATACGGTCACGAACAGGCACAGTGCTTTTCTCCATCTTTTTTCTGTTTTCATACTCTCACCTCAAATACTTTTACTTTGCATAGATTCGCAATTCCTGATACAATTCTATAATTCGTCACAAACCCGGAAAAACCTCCTGCCCTTGCCCGGATGCTTCGTCACTCACCCCCAAAAAGAGAAAAATCTTTTTTTTCGAACCAGGCAGGAAAATGCGCCTCTTCTAACGAAAAATACAGTGTCTATGGAATTATCCATGAAAGTTTCCTTAAGTGACAAACCAAGCATTTAACTGTGAGAAAAGGGGTAGTGACAATGAACATGGGAAAGGCAAAGAAACTGATGGGAATGTTGCTCTGCTGCGCCTTGGTCGGTACGATGCTGGCAGGATGCGGCTCAGAGAAGGATCAGCCTGCACCGGCAACGGAAAAAAAGGCGAACCTCCGTGTAGGTGTGCTGGCCAATTTGAATGCCAGTGAAAAGAAGCTCAACGAAATTTTGCAGAAAATCGAGGAAGAAGCTGGCGACAAGGCTGTCACGCCTAACACCTATATTTATTATGACAACCTGAATTCCATGCAGATGGGTCTTTCTTCCAAAAGCATTGATGCGATGAGCACCTACCAGAGTGTAGCAGACTATCTGATGGCGCGGCATTCCGAATTCACTCTGTCGAATTATCCGGTTCATCTGAAGGATGCGTTCTGCTGCGCTGTCCGCAAGGATGATACCGCTCTTCAGCAGGCCATAAACACAGCCCTCGATAGCATGAAGGCAGACGGAACCTTGGACAGACTGACAAAGGAATACATCACCGAGCTCAAAAAAGGCGAAGAACCGCCGAAAGTGGAGATCAACCGCATCGAAGGAGCAGATACGCTCAAGGTTGCAGTTACCGGAGATCTGCCGCCGATCGATCTGATCCTGAGCGATGGGTCCCCTGCAGGATTCAACACAGCGGTATTGGCTGAGATGTCGAAGCGCATGGGCAAGAACATAGAAATCATTTCTGTTGAAAGTGCGGCACGTTCGTCGACTCTGACCTCGAAACGCGCAGATGTTATTTTCTGGGCCATTGCTCCAACGGGCAATGATCCCCGCCCTGCCGATATTGATATTCCGACGGGAGCTGTTCTTACGCACCCCTATTTCCAGGATGACATCGTACATGTGGACCTGAAAAAGTAGGCGAGCAACCCGATGGAATTGTTAGAGCTTTTAAATCGCATCTTTATTCAGGACGGCGCTTGGCTCACGATTTTAAAAGGGATCTGGGCGACAGTGCAGATTTCTGCACTGTCGCTTTTTTTTGGAACTGCGCTGGGTGCCCTTGTCTGTTTTTGCCGCCTCAAAGGCCGAAAAATCGTTCGATTTCTGGCCGTTTCCTATATTGCCATACTTCGCGGCTCACCGGTATTGATGCTATTGATGCTGTTCTACTACGGTGTTTTCTCAGGCATAGACCTAAGTCCCATTACCGTGGCTGTCTTTGCTTTCTCCATCCACACATCAGCCCATGTGGCAGAGCTTCTGCGCGCGTCTTTCATGGCACTGGACAGGGGACAGATAGAAGCTGCCAGGACTTTGGGATTCTCCAAGGTACAAGCCTTTCGCCTTGTCACACTGCCGCAGCTTTCCCGTATCGCAAAGCCCGTCTATCAGTCCACCATCGTAAATCTCATTCAGTGGACAAGCGTAGTTGGCTACGTAACCATCACGGATCTCACCCGGGTCATCAACAACATTGCCTCCCGCACAATGCAGCCCATGATCACAATCATCGTAGGCATGCTGATCTATCTTAGCATGTCTTATGCTGTGTATGGACTCTTTGCCCTGTGGGATTGGACACATCGCAAAAAGGGGGCGGGATGCCATGCGGATGATTGAGGTACAGGGACTTACAAAGTCCTTCAATGGTATCGCCGTGCTGAAGGACTTGAACCTTGCAGTGGAAGAAGGAGAGCACATTGCCATCATCGGCGGCTCCGGCTGCGGAAAAAGCCTGTTCCTGCGTTCTCTGGAACTCTTGGAACAGCCGGATTCCGGAAGGATTTATATCGCAGGCCAGGAAATCACGGCTCCGGGTGCGGATATCGACCAGATCCGCCGCACCATGGGTATGGTCTATCAGAAATTCCATCTCTTCTCCCATTTGAATGTCCTGGAGAATCTGTGCCTTGCGCCAGTGGAATTGCTGCAGCTCCCCCTGGACAAAGCGAGGGAAAAAGCACAAGAACTCCTGGGGCAAGTCGGCCTTTCTCATAAAGCCGATGCTTATCCGAAGGAGCTTTCCGGCGGGCAGCAGCAACGTATTGCCATCTGCCGAAGCCTGATGATGGAGCCCAAGATCCTGCTCTTTGATGAACCTACCAGCGCCCTTGACCCGACCATGGTCGGAGAGGTGCTGGCCGTTATCCGCATGCTGGTCAACCGGAATCTCACCATGCTGATCGTCACCCATGAGATGGGCTTTGCCAGAGAAGTGTCAAACCGTGTCCTTTACTTTGCTGACGGCGGCATTTACGAGCAAGGGACCCCTGAGGAGATCTTCGATCATCCGAAGAGGGAAAAGACAATTGCCTTTATCCATAAGCACACGCACTTCGATTATGCCATCACAAGCAAACACGAATTCGACCTCATGGAGATGCAGGGCGGTATTTGGTCCTTTGCCGAAAAGTACGGTCTGAACAAGAAGCGCACCCATGCCATGCAGTATTGCTGTGAAGAAATGGTTTACGAGTTCTTTCAGGGGAGCTATGCCGATGAAGATGCGGTAGACATCCAACTGGGCATCACCTATGCTCAAACCAGCCAGCTGATCGAAATCCGCATCCACAGCGGAGGCAGACCTTACCATCCTTTTCAGGCCGAAGAAGAGGATGGAGCGGATGCCATGGATCATATCGGCGTAACCATGGTACGGAAAATGACAAGGAAGTTCCACTACACTTACGAGAACGAAAGGAACCTGGTAGTCCTGGAACTTTGACAAGCTGCCAGAATACACCTACGGGGCTGCCGCATATAACGTGCGGCAGCCCCGTTCCTTATGTGCTCATTGGGCGATTGCTTGAACGTTCCAGTTCCCGTTTCCCTCCAGTTTCAGTTCCTCCTCATGCTGGGCAATAAGTGTGGAGCGATGCCCGATGCTCACGATGCCGGTTTGGGGAAGCTCCCTTTTCAAAAGCTCGTACATCTCCTGCTCCCGGGGCTCATCCAACGCTGAAGTCGCCTCATCCAAAAACAGCCATTGGGGCTTCACGAGAAGGACGCGGGCAAAGGCCAGGCGCTGCTGCTCTCCCAGGGAAAGAATGCGGCTCCAATCGTCAATATCATCCAATTTCTCAATGAACCGAGCCAGCCCGACTTTCCGCAAAACCTCTGCAAGCTGTTCCTCCGAGCCGGAAGAACTCAAGGGATAGTACAGGGCACGACGCAGGCTTCCCAAAGGAAGATACGGCTTTTGCGGAAGGAACAGCACCTTTTCGCCTTTTGGAATCGTGACCCTGCCGGTTCCGAAGGGCCAGATCCCGGCGAGCATGCGCAGAAGCGTGCTCTTCCCACAGCCGGAGGCTCCCATGACTAGAAGCCGTGCTCCCTGAAGCAGCTGCAGATTGCAGTCCCGAAGCAGAACGCTCCCATCCGGAAGCTGCACTTCCACATGCTCCAACTCCACGCTTCCCTTGCCATCGGCTCTCCTCTCTACCCTGGTCTCAATTCCGGAAACGTTCTCCATGTGCTCCGTAAAGCTCGAAAGACGCTGAACAACTGCTGCCAGTTGGGCGATGACATCATAGGATCCCACGAAATAGGAAAGTGCATCCTGCACACGACCAAAAGCGGAAATCGTCTGCATAAGGCCGCCAAGCGCCATCGCACCGGAAAAATACTGCGGCGAGGCCAGGATCAGCGGTACAATGACTGCAAACTGAGCGTATCCGTTGATGTAGAAATTCAATATCTTCATCTGTTTCATAAGCTGCCAGTAATTTGAGATGACCTTGGAAAAGCGCTCCCGAAACCCCTTGAGCTCCGGCTGTTCCCCGCCATAAAAAGCCACGCTCTCACTGTTTTCCCGCACCCGCATCATATTGAAACGAAAATCCGCCTCATATTTCTGCTGATCAAAATTCAGACGAATAAGCTTCCTGCCCACAATGTGTACCAGTACGGTTCCAACAACAGAATACACCAGGGAAAACCAGAACATATAGCCGTAGATCTCGAAAGAGTGGCTGCCAAGCGGCACGGTAATGGCACCGGACAAATTCCAGAGAACCACACTGAACGCCGCCAATGTCGTAAGCTGTTTCAAGAAGCCGATGAGAAGTTGGAGAACCAATGTGACAAACTGATTGATATCCTCGGAAATTCGCTGATCGGGATTATCCGTATCGCTTTGCAGAACCTGCAGACGATAATAGACCTGTTCTTTCATCCACCGATCCAGGTATTTGTCCGTCATCCAGGTCCTCCACTTGAGCTGCAGCATCTGCCTGAGGTAAACGGCATAGACCGCAATAAGGATATAGAGGAAGGCCAACCCGGTAAACCTGCCCACCAACGGCCAGAAAAGTTCTGACTGATAACCTTGCAGTGCGTTATAGAAGTCATTGTACCAGCTGTTAATCTCCACCAAAAGATAGACCGTCGCAAAGTTCAGTCCAATCACAACCGCCAAAAGCCCTCTGGCTCTCCATTTTTCCTCTCCGTTCCAATAACCCTTGAACAGTTTCCAAAGTGCATGAAAATTTGTCTTCTTCATCCCATGTTCCTTCCATAGCAGCCAATCTCTCTAAGAAATAAAATATCAGGACGCTTTCCTCCCATTCTCTGTTGAAAGCATCCTGATATGGATTCAGCGGCCTATAGCCCCTGCTCAATCTTCCTCAATTGTCAGGAAATCAACGAATCCCGTCATCTCAAGAACATCCCTTACATCCTTATTCACATGGCAAAGCTTCATAGAGCCCTGTTTTTTCATGCGCTTTTGGGCAACCAAAAGAGATCTGAGCCCCGCCGATGCAATGTAGCTGAGATCCGAAAGATCAAAAACAAGCTCCTTCACCCCGTCCAGAGAACTTGAGACCACCTTGTCCAGATCCTGTGAGGTCACTGCATCCAATCTGCCGGACAAAAAAATCTCAAGCTTCTCGCCATTCAATACCTTTTTGATTTCCATATCACAATCTTCCTTTCAGATAAAATCACTGCGCTCAAGCCTGCATCCAGAGGCGCTGATATTTTTCCATTTGCCTGAGAATATGCTGCAGGATGCACTCCCTGAAATCAGGAGCCCCCTTCAGAAAGTCCCGCATGGCAGGAACAGGTATCATCAGGATTTCCGCCTCCTCTGTCAACACCTCCGCAGAGATGTTGGACTCTCTCTTGGAGGACAGCACCGTTTCATTGACCCATGCACCATCCTTCAGGATATCCAGGGCATTATACCAACCATTCCCCATGTCTATATTCCTCGCTACCCTGCCGCGTGAAATGAAAACGAAATTGTTGTCGATATCATCGCCGGAAATCCGATCCCCTTCGAATCGGGTTTCCAATTTGGCCGTATTCCTGAAGTTTTGAATGAGCCCATGCCCTGACTCCTGGAACAATCGGACCCTTGAGAGGGCATCCTGCAGTTGCGCGAATTCATCCTGTTTTCGATACGCCGATTCTCCTTCGCTGTCCATAGAGATACGACGCTTCAGGTTCTGCATGAATTCCGGATACGACAGGTTCCAATCCGTAATCACCTGCTGGAGCACCCGCAGATATCTCTGAGCCAGCAGTCTTCCTCCCATCGGCGCAAAACGGCGTTCATCGTACATGAGGGAAAAGGAAATCCCCTGCTCCTCATACCTGAAATAGACACCAAGCCTGGAACCTCCGGCATCCCATGAATTCCGTAAGACAAGAGCACCCTCCGGCAGCGCCTTGACATCAGAATACGCCTGCTCCTCCATCATAAAGTCATAGAAGCTGAGAAAATAATCAAACAGACTTTTCCTGTTTCCCGTAATCTTCTGCAGAGCCTCCAAATCAATACCGCTATAGGGCTGGGACACGACAAGCTGCTGGAACTGTTGTCCCACCAACTTCTTGACAGACAGGTCATCGCTGCTCTTGCATCGGACGGGAATCATGCGGAAAGAACCGCCGAGTCCCGAACTTTTCCCCCCCGCTGCCCGTCGATCGGGTACTACGAGACAAAACAGCACGTCCTTGCATGCATTGCTCTCCTGCAACAGAAACCCCCATGCCATCTGCAATATCGCCATGAGCATCATCTTATTGGATTTTGCAAGCTCCCGAATATCGGACATGATATCCGGCGGAATGCGCTTGCGATAGACCTGCTGCCGGGACAATTGCCCTTTCGTATTTCTTGTATAGGGCACAACCGACGGCGGTGGAAGATCCCTGAGCATCTTCGTCCAATACTCCAAAATTGCGGCATTCGTACCGGAAGACAACGTGCCGCTATATCCCGAAGTCTCATGTTGTGCCTCCGGTTCCAGCCCCATGAGCTCACGCAGTATAGACTTGATATCCACGCGATCCATGATGATCTGCGCCATGGTCACCAAAACAGCATACGCATCCTGCGCCGTATGATATACAGAAAAACGAATAAGATGACCTCTCCGCAGGTCGATTCCCTCGCGCATATCCGCTTCCATGAGTTTTCGCAGGGTGCTATCGATCTCATCGACAGCAAGCCCCTCCATGTTTCGATAGTCCACCTGGGGAAGCATCGCCCTCTCTTGAAAAACCACCGCCATGGAACCATTCATGCCTTGGTAGTAATTCGTGCGCAGGATCTCTGACCGGATGACCATGTCGCGAAGAACCCGATTAAAGCGAAGGGGAACCAGAACCCCCTTGAGTTTGTACAACGCCTGCGTCAGAAAATTCGACGACAGAAAGCTCCTGCCCGCAAACAAATTCTTTTCATACTCCGTCAATTCTCTTACGTAGAGGATCTTGTTCACGGAAAATCCGCTGTCATCCTTTGGCTGTGCACCATATAATGTTTTCAACAAATCAGTTTCATTCTCTGGGAGTTCTGAAAATCTCCACTTTTGCTGTGCCATAACGAGCTCCTGTTTCCGACTACACCATATTTTTTCGGATTGTTAGGATATTCTTCCCCTCCTCATATTCGTAATGAATATCATCCACAATCTTCTTCACAAGAAAAATCCCAAGGCCTCCAACATCCCGTTCCTCAAGGGATATCGTGACATCCGGATCGGCTTTCGCCAACGGATCATACGGAATGCCGCTGTCCTCAAAGGTCAGCTCTAACCCCAGGGGATCCTCTGCAACAGCTCCCCTTATCGTAACAGCCCCAGTCTTCGGCGCGTATGCATAGCTCGCGATATTAACGAAAATCTCCTCAACGGCCATCTCAATCTGCAACTGTATTTTCATAGGGCATGCCATCTGCTCCAGAAGTTCTTCCACAAAGGCATTCACGGCCGTCAGGTTTTCCACCGCAGCCTCAATGGTCAATGCCCTGCTCTCCCGTTCCCCGCCCATACCATCCACACCTCTCCGGCTATTCATTGGCCACACATCCGTAACTAAATGATTATATTCTATAACCGGGAGAAAATTCCTTCCGTCTTTTTCTCTTATTTCCTAAATTTTTCCATCCGAATCCGTCTCCCATCTGTATAAAATGATATCGCCCCATCCTCATCTGTCCGACATATGCGAATTCCGGCATCTTTTACCTTTTTTACCGTTTCCGGGTGCGGATGCCCAAACGAATTGTCCTTCCCAACGCAAAAGACCGCCCACTGTGGCGACACAGCCCCCAGGAATTCATCCGAGGTGGATGTAGCAGATCCATGGTGGCCGCATTTCAACACTGTGGCCCTAACATCCGGATTCTTTTTCAGCAGCTTCGCCTCCTCTTCCTTGACCAGGTCTCCTGTCACCAGGAAAGAAGCACTGCCATAGCTTACCCGATAGACATTGGACACCTCGTTGCCGGTTCCCTTGCGCTCCGGTCGCGGTGCATAGATGACTTCGATTCTCACGCCATCCACCTCGAAGATTTCGCCTTCCCTCGCCTCCGCAAATCTCGTCCTTGCTGCCTCCGCCGGAGATAGTCTCATGCTTTTCACGTATTCCTCTCTGCCTTCGCCGGCGGTAATGACCGCCCCCACAGGCATTCGCCTCAGGATTCCGCCTGCACCTGCCGCGTGATCCTCATGGGCATGGCTCAAAAAAATGTAATCCAGTTTCGTCACGCCATAATGCAGAAGATAGGGCACATCCACACGAGCTCCTATATCGAATCCGCCATCCCGTGTCCCTCCCGTGTCGAACATGACGGCATGTCCATGAACGGTCTTCATCAGCATGGAATCTCCCTGCCCCACATCAATGAAGGAAAACATAACTTCCGCCGGGCGCGTCAGCCTCCATCCCGCGAAGAACATTCCCCCTGCCAGAACCGCACAGAGAAGCAGGCTCCGGTGCAGCCGCACCCAATTGCAGATGGTTTCCTTTCTTCTTTCTTCCTGAATCAAACAGAACATGACAGCATAGAACCCCCCTCCCGTCCAGAGCCCCATCGTCGGAAGGTAGAGCTGACTGCCGGGAAGCCGCGCCATCCAGCGTGTCGCTTCGTAAACGATGCCCAAAAGCAAACTGTCGAAAAGAAAGAGGATGTTTCCCAGGAAAGGCAGAAAAAATGCGAGAATACCCGCCAATAACCCCAGCACAATCATCCCCTCCACGATGGGCACCACAACAAGATTTGCTAACAGGGAAGACAGTGAGACCTGATTGAAATACCATGCCATCAGGGGAAGCGCAAAGACCTGCGCCGATAGGGTGATGGCAAAGCTCCCTGCCAGGAATTCCGGAAGGTTCCGATCCTTCAACCATTGGCGCAAGGGCTGTGCCAGATAGAGCAGTCCCGCAGTTGCCGCAAAGGAAAGCTGAAAACTGATATGGAAGAGCAGGAGCGGTGACGCAAGGAGCATTCCGATTCCTGTGAGCAAAAGGATCCGCTTCGCATCCTTCTCCCGTTCCAGGGCAACCGCCAAAAAAGCCAATCCCCCCATGATTCCGGATCGGATGACAGGGGGAACGCACCCCGCCAGGACACAGTACATGACAATGACTCCCATCACCAGTACCGCCTGAACGGGCTTCGGCAATCGGAAAAAACTGCCAAGCCATGCGATGGTTGCGGCAACCAGGCTGATATGAGATCCTGACACGGAAAGGATATGAACGAGTCCTGTTGCCGTAAATGCCTCCACCAATTCCGGCCGCATGCCCGCATACCCTCCGAAAAGCATCGCAAAGATAGCCGCCGCATCCTGCCGTGGCATAACAGACTCCATTCCTTTACGATAGGACGCCCGTATCTCTGCCATCTTTCGCAAAAAGAATTTGTCCTCCACGGGCTCCACATGGATGCCCTGTTTCCCGCCTGCCATCTGTGCGGTAATGCCTTGGCTGCGCAGGAGCATTTCCGTATCCAGCTGTCCGGGATTTCCATAACCGTGCGGCAGGCGGACCCGCCCCG
>DFES01000045.1:0-3693 GCA_002369175.1 Selenomonadaceae bacterium UBA3796 | reverse complement strand
CTGCTCCTTTTCCCGTCTCTTCGCATAAACGTACATACCCCCGGTGGCAGGATATTCCCCCTCCCTTTTCTTCACTTTGCACACTTCGATCCTGTAACGCTGTCGAAGGAAGCCGTCCGCCTCTTCCCCGGTATGCGGTTCCTCCATGACAACTCCCTCCACGGTTGCTTCTTCTCCCGCATAAGCAGAAATATCCGTCCGAGGCAAAGCATCCTCACTGGCAAAACAAAGAGCACCCGTGACAAAACATAGCACCAGAACAACTGCCCAGGTTCTGCCATTTCCCTTCCACGCAAGAACAAGGGACATTGCCAGCAGAAGGGCAAAATAGGCCAGCAGGGCAGTATAGGGCAGCCTCGCTTTGCTTTCAAACAGAATTCCTGCTGCAACGGCTGCCCAGATGCCTGCCAGAAAATCTCCCGGATGCTGTCCAATTCCCATTCCACCATCCCCATATCCTCAAATTTCCACCCGATCCTTTATCTTTTCATACTTGGCCTCTCCAATCCCCCGTACGTTCTTGAGTTCCTCAGGAGATCGAAACATCCCTTCCCTCTCGCGGTATTCCACAATTCTCTTTGCCATGGCAGGCCCTATGCCCGGCAGTTCGTCCAGGACTTTCTCATCCGCCGTATTGATGTTGATTTTCCCGCTTTTTCCATGGGAAGAGGCACGGGACGACTTTCCCTGTCCACCGACAGGAAGTTCCTCCGCCGCTGCCTTCTGAGGAATCCGCAGCTGCTGCCCATCCTTGAGCAACTGTGCCATATTCACATGCTCCATATCTGCTGTCGGAAGCACTCCCCCGCACGCATTCACGGCATCTGCCGCCCGTGCGCCGGCATCAAGGGTCACCACACCGGGTCGGTTTACGGCGCCAATGACGTAAACCGCAATCTTCTCCTCCGGAACCTCTGCCGGCCTCTCTGCCGCTCCCAGCTCCACCGTTCCATCCTCCCCGTAATAGCCATACATAGCACCTCCCGCTGCCACCACCAGAAGCATAAGAAAAATCATCAGAGTTTTTTGAAACATCGGCATCTTCACCCCTCCTGTCTCCACATCAAAAATGATTTCCGATTTGTCCTCTGGAAAAGGACTTCTATAAAAACAAAAAATCTCCTGCCAGTGGACAGAAGATTTTTTGAACCGTATGGTATTTTCTTAAACTCTGCCAAATCCCTCACCACCTCCGAGCCGAAAAAATCATCCTTCCGGAGCGTTGGCCCATAGACAATGCAGGGAACTCCCTTCACCTTGATGCGCATCATGATACCTTGAATAGCGCTGGCGCGGAAATCGATGATGCCTTTGTCTACTATACAAATACATTTATTTATGATATACTAAGACAAAAGAGATGCCTCGTAGTGGAAAGGAGGCTTCCCATAGCAAACCGCGAATACAAGGACTCGTTCTTCCGCTTTATCTTCAACAGACCTCCTGCGGCCTGTTCCCTCTACCGTGCTGCCTCACAAAATCCTACGGTCACGGAGCGGGATATCCAAATCAACACTCTGGACTCCATCCTCATGGACCGCATCAAGAACGATGTCTCCCTTCTCGTCCCAGGCCACTATGTTGTCCTCCTAGGACACCAAAGCACCTGGAGCCTCAACCTTCCCCTCCGCTGTCTCTGGTACATCAGCGAGCTCTACCGACACATGATTCCAAACAAGAAGGCCATGTACCGGACAAAGCTCATCCAAATCCCCGCGCCCCAATTCTACGTCTTCTACATCGGCAGCCCCAAGGAACCTGACAAGTCCATGCTTCGTCTGTCCGACGCATTCCTGGAACCTTCCGACTGCCTGGATCTGTCCGTCACAGTATACAATATCGCTTACTCCCCCCACCGCCCTATTCTTCGGCAGTGTCCCTTGCTCCATGATTACAGCTTCTTCGTCCATCAAGTGGAGGCACAGCGCAAAACGCATGGGCTGGACAAGGCCATCCGCAAAGCAATGGACGACTGTGCCGAGAAAGGCATCCTGTCCGAATTCATCTCAGCCCATTACGAGGAGGTACATGACATGGTCACTCTCTGGTACGACGAAAACGAGGCTCGCGAATACTGGCGCGAGGAAGCATTTGAAGACGGGATGGAAAAAGGGATGGAGAAAGGGATGGAGAAAGGGATGGAGAAGGGGATGGAGAAGGGGATTCTCAAAAGCATTCAAAATTTGATGCGCTCCATGCACCTCACGCCCATAGAAGCAATGAATGCCTTGATGATTCCGCCGGAACAACAAAAGGAACTGAAACAACTCCTATGAGTATTTTCATCAAGCCGCCGCACTTGCAGCGGCTTTTTTCATTGGAGTCCTCCATTGCTTTAATACGCCGCAAAATTTCCGCTCCGATGTTCTGGATATCTTCCGTTTCAGCATTGACTTGTCCCATTCCCTTGATTTCCTTCCTACTATGCATAACAACAGCGACACCTGACTTCATTCAGCCAATACATCTCATATCAGCAACTTGCCCCAATACTCCATCGTCAGTCGCATTCCCTCTCCAAAGTCACGCCTTGGCTTCCACCCCAAAGCCTGCTCCAGCTTCGTTGCATCCCCAAGGAAATAGGGTACTTCCGAAGCTCTCATCTTCCTAGGATCCCGTTCCACGCGAATCTTCCTTTTCGCAAAGGAAAGCAGTGTATCCAGTACCGCCTGAACGCTTCTGGCTTTTCCGGAGCACACGTTGTAGACACCGCCAGGCACATCCTTTTCGATGAGTGCTGCATAGGCCTCCACAACGTCCTCCACGAAGGTAAAGTCCCGGCATGCGCTGAGATCTCCCACACGCATCACCGCCTCCTGCTCTCCGCGCTCAATTGCAGAAATCTGACTTGCAAAGTCCGCCACCACAAAGCCCCTTGCCTGTCCGGGTCCGAAATGGTTAAAAGACCGCGTGCTGATAACGGTCATGCCATATTTCTTTCCCAGCTGCAATACCATCTGCTCCGCACAGAGCTTGCTGATCGAATAGGGATTCTGTGGCTGGCAAGGCACATCCTCGGTCAGTGGCTCCCCTGATTTCGCCGCCAGGCCGTACTGGTCGCTGGAGCCAATATTCAAAAACCTTGCTTTTGAATTGACCTCATATAGTGCCTGTAGTACATGCACCGTACCGCGAATATTCACGTTGACGGCATGCGCAGGATTCTCCCAAGCGATCGGCACGTTGCTGATGGCCGCGAGATGAATGACCGCATCCGGGAAAGCTTCCTGCATGCAGTGCCGTATACCGCTGTAATCGCAAATATCCGCCTCATAAACTGGAATCCGAAGCTTTTTGAGTGTCTCGTTGCTTCCGATTCCCACGGAAGCGACCTCGTGCCCGTGCTCCAGGAGCAGATGCACGAGATAGCCTCCCACAAATCCGCCGGCACCTGTCACAAGAACCTTCATCCGCTCACCTTCAGCTCACGCTCTATACGTTCCATATCTGCATCCACCATCATGCGAATAAGCTCCTCCATGCTGGTCTTTGCCTTCCAGCCAAGGTTCTTCTCCGCCTTCTCCGGGTTGCCGAGAAGGACATCCACTTCTGCCGGGCGATAGAATTGGGGATCGATGACCACATAATCCTCATAATCCATCCCCACATGTGCAAACGCCGTCTTGCACATCTCCCTTACGCTTGTCGTGCGCCCTGTGGCAACTACATAGGTATCCGGCTTTTCCTGCTGCA
>DFES01000118.1:7840-30619 GCA_002369175.1 Selenomonadaceae bacterium UBA3796 | reverse complement strand
AGGAGGGTATGATAGCATCATCACTAAAGGTGAAATAGTAAATGTGTAAGTAGAAAAGTGAAAAAGACAAAGTGGAAAAGTGGAAATGATAAGTGGAAAAGTAAAGAAATTTAGGGAGGATTTGACATGCAACGATACTACATCTCGCATCCCTTCACCGGGGATGAGAAGAAAAATTTGGCTGAAGCCGAGAAAATCCGTTCATCACTCAAAAAAGTTTACCCGGATATCTGCTTTATCAACCCGCTTGGGATGTTCGGGGATGAGGACACAGACTACTGCACAGCACTCGCGGATGCCATGGAGCTTTTAGCTGCGTGTGACGCAATCATCCTGTGCCCCGGCTGGGAGGATTCCTGTGGATGCCGTGCCGAGAAAGCCTTTGCCCTCCGGAACGGTATCCGGATAATGCATTTAGGCGAGAAATTGGAGCAGGAGGAAGCATACTGATGGGAATGGATACGATGCTGGCCTTGATGCTGGTGGTGAATATACTGCTGATGATAGCGTTGATGGCATTTGCGTATAAGCTGAACAAGGATTGGGCAGAGTTCTGCGCCAAGGTGAATATGGAATGGGCGACCTTTGCAGGGCTTCTGATGGGCTTTCTTGACGATGGAGACGAAGGAGATTGGGATTGATGAGTGGGAGAGGCTGCGCGCATTCGTCATTGTTGCAGGAGCCGTCCACGGGTGGGATGAGGAGATGGAGCATGCAGAGAAAGCGGACTGAGGGATATGTGAGGAAGATTGAGTTCGTTTTTTACAACGAGAAGCTGATTCGAGAAGCCGTCCTGGATGCAAGGAACCGGCCGAGGCAGCTTGGGAGGAACGGGAGCGGCATCGGCGATCCAACAGGTTCGCAGGCTATTCGAAATGTGACGCCGCTTCGGAGTGTCACTGTCAAAGGCGAACTGCTGGGCAGGCCGGAGGATTGGCTTCGCGTGGTTGATGCTACCTACGTATGGTGTGACAAAGACCGGTTGATTGTGGCAAGGGACAGATATAATGGAGTAGACTACCGTCTGACATGCGCGAAGCTGAGTATATCAGGGAAAACATATTACAATTTTCTGAACGACGTACGCGCGTATGCATCACTTTGCGCCGCGCAGCTGGGGTTGATAAAAGTTTGCTGAATCCTTATTGTAACAATAACAGCCCAAAATCTATGCTATAATGGGTACAGTGGTATTTCGGATAAGATTACAAACAACCTCCTAAAAAGCCCGCTAAGCCTTATCACACAAGGCCTGGTGGGCAATATATATCAATATAGGCGTGGGAAAGGGCATTCACTTCTGTGGGTGCCTTTTCTTATTTAGAGTGGAGGGTGGAGGCATGGCTTTGGTACGACTGTGTGGGCTTTGTGGTGCGAAAGTCCCTCAAGGGCAGTCATGCAAGTGCCAGAAGAGACGGCATCAGGAGTACGATAAAGCGCGGCGCAACCACGTGCATGCCGCGTTTTATTCATCTGCAGGCTGGAAGCATACTGCGACGGCAGCACGCGCACGAGCTGGATACGCCGATGAGTATGCCATGATGTACAAGGGACGGCTGGAACGTGGTAACGTAGTACACCACATTATTCCGCTGGAAGATCGCATAGATCTGGCACTGGATCTCGGGAATCTAGTTTGTGTATCTGCGGCGACTCACGACATGATTCACCGCGCATATGGAGCCGGAACGGCACAAAAGCGCGATATGATGGAACGCTTGTTTGCAATCAGAGGGAGGGGCGTCCATCCATCGATGGATTGCCCGGGGGGCGGTCAAAAAAGTTTTTTCTTTTAGGTATTCCACCGCGCCCGGTCTCTTTTCCGGCAAAAGCGCCAGAAAAGGTATAAGTATAACTTTTTTGTTATAGATTACGCAACAACTATAAAGGTGGTGAATAGTATGCAGGGGAGACCAAGAAAAGTTGTCGGGATTGCCACCGGCAAGATCGGCAAAGAGAAACGACTCAATCGGGCAGTCCAGGAAGAAAAAATCAAGCTGTCACGAAATCAGCTGGAGGCGGGGGCGCCGAAATGGCTTGGTGATGTAGGAGCCGTGGAATACGTCCGTGTAGTCGAGGCGGCAAAAGCTATCAATCTGTTCGATAATCTCGATTTGTCGGTACTGGCGATTTATGCCAATGCTTACGAGATGTATGTGACTGCTACACAGAGCCTGCAGTCTGATGGACTAACGACATATGGAGCCAAAGGCGCTGAAATTCCGTCTCCTTATGTTGCCATCGCTGACAAGGCTGCTTCCCAGATACTGAAATGCAGCACAAAGCTGGGGCTTGCAACTACTGACCGCCTGAAACTCATAGTTCCCACCCAGACAGAGGAACGAGCTGAGAATAAATACCTGAAGTACCTGAAAGCCTGATTACTATGGCGAAATCATCTGACAGAACTACCGCATACGCAAAGCTGATAGCCGGCGGAAAACGAATCTGCGGGAATGCTGAATACCTGGCCTGCAAGCGTCATCTTGATAACATGGCCAACAAGGATTTTCCTTACGTCTTTGACGTTAAAGAAGCTGAAAAGCATATCGACATTGCCAACACTTTGACCATTGGGGAAGGCGTTGGCTCAAAAAGGCTGACAATGAGAGGTTTCCAGAACTTCATCATAGGCAGCCTTTTTGGCTGGAGAAAAAAGCGCTCCAAGCTGAAGCGCTTCCGTGAAGCCTATGTGCAGATGGGGCGGCAGAATGGCAAATCATTCCTTGCCGGGGAAATGTGCAACGATGTCGCCACGTTCTCCGGCTACCAGCTTGGCCGGATATTCTGCACGGCCACAAAGCAGGATCAGGCGAATATCGTCTGGGATGAGGTGGATAAGTTCATTGAGTCTGACCCTGACCTCAAAGGACTTTACAAAATCCGTAAATATGACCGTACGATAACCAGTCTGGTTACCGGCACCATAATAAAAGCCATCGGCAGGGACACGAAATCTGCGGATGGCTTTCGGTCTGTTCTGGCTGTGGTGGATGAGTACCACGCTCATCCAACGAACCAGATGTATAAGCTCATGCAGGATGGCCAGCTGGCGGTGGACAATGCGTTGACCTTCGCCATAACGACGGCAGGTTTCAACCTGAATGGTCCCTGCTATGAGCATTACCGATTCTGCAAGCAAGTGTTGCAGGGGAATGTCCAGAAGGATTCCCTTTTTGTCTATATCGCCGAGCTGGATGAGGAAGATGATATCTGGGACTCCAGGAACTGGGCGAAAGCAAATCCGTTGCAGCTATGGCAGGATGATGAGCATCTGGATCCGACGATGGTTGCCCGCATGGCCGAAAAGGCCATAGACGCAAAGGAAAAGCAGGGTGAGGAACTGTTGAACTTCCTCACCAAGTCACTGAATCGATGGGTGACCTACACAGGTGGTGCCTTTGTGGATGCCGCCCGGTGGAGGGACTGCGGCAAGGATATCACGCTCCAGGCCATGAAGGGTCGCAAGTGCTACCTGGGCATTGACCTCTCATCTGGCGGGGATTTAACCAGTATCGCGCTGGTATTTCCTCCGCTGAAGCAGGAAGAACCTGCTTATGTGTGGTCACACAGCTATATTCCGGAATTGCGCCTTGCAGAGCATGAGCGTACGGATGATGTGCCTTATGGGTATTGGGTATCAAAGGGGCTTTTGACTCCGACCTCAGGCATATACGGCATAAAGACTGACTACCGGCATATCGTGGCGGAACTGGCAGACATGATTGAGAAATATCAGCTGCAGGTTATCGGCTGTGGCTACGACCGCCACAACATCGATACTTTGCTTGCAGACCTTGAAAACATCCTGCCTTGCGACCTTACGGATATAGCGCAGTCAGCCAGGAGCCTCAATGATACCACGGTTGACTTCCAGCTTTCGGTGAAGGCGGGAACCGTGGCATATGATAAGGAGAACGCCCTGCTCACATGGAGCATGGTGAACGCAATCATAAGCCAGCCCAACAGTTTCGGGGAAATCAAAATCGACAAGATGACGCAGAAGCAGCGGATTGACCCCTGCGATGCTGTGCTGGATGCGTGGAAGCTCTACTTCACGGACGGAAAGAAGGACGTGGACGGGAATGCAAATCTCGATCTGTTTCTGGAGGAGATGGGTCTGGAAGGAGGTGAGGAAGATTGAACATCATGGGCACGCTCAAGCGGGTGTTTTCCAACAACGCTGGAACCTCCGGCGGCTCGACGGCATCCATGGCGGAAATCATGGAGCTGTTTTCCGGAGCGCGGGGGCCTTATGGGCCTGATATTGCGGAAATCACCTATTTCACATGCATGAAGACCTTGGCAGAATCCCTGGGGAAAATGCCGGTCTATCTCATGGATGAGGAGAAGAACCGCGTCACAAGACATGAATCCACCCGCTTTTTGAGCATTGAGCCGAACATCGGCATGACGCCGATCCAGTTCTTCACGACGCTGGAATACTGCCGGAACCATTACGGGAACGGCTATGCGTTTATTGCCCGCGAAAAGTCGCGCCTCACGGGGCTGCATATCCTGCCGCCCAGCCGCGTGCAGCTCTGGGTGAACAATACGCAGGAATACACCCGGCGGCGCTTCTATTACTGCTATTCCGATGCTGGCACCGGACGGCAGTACTGGATTGAGCCGGAGGACATGCTGCATGTTCGGGCATGGATCACGGAGGAGAGCGGGCTTGTGGGCAAATCCGTCCGGGAGATTCTGGCGGAGAGCATGAGCGGAAACAAGGCCAGCCAGGATTTCCTCAATAAGCTCTATGAGAAGGGACTGACGGCCAATGCCGTGGTGAAGTATGTGGGCGATCTCAACGAGGAAGGGCGCAGAAAACTCCTTCGCTCCATCAACCAGCAGGCCAAGGACGAGAGCAGGAGGATGGTGGCGTTGCCGGTTGGCTGTGATATCCAGACGCTGGACCTCAAGCTGACGGATTCCCAGTTCTATGAGCTTCGGAAATACAATGCCCTGCAGATTGCGGCGGCGTTCGGGGTGAATCCGGATCATCTGAACGACTACACAGAGTCCAGCTACAGCAATTCGGCTATGCAGAACCTGCAATTCTATGTTAATACCCTGCTCTACAATGTGACGGTCTATGAGCAGGAAATGAATCGAAAACTGCTGACGGAGAGCGAGCAGAAGAAGGGGCTGGGCTACAAGTTCAACGTCTGGGTGATTCTGAGAGGGGATCCATCACAGCAGGCGGACATTCTTCAGAAGATGGTCACGACGGCCATCTACAGCCCGAACGAAGCAAGGAGCAAGCTCGACATGCCGCCATGCCGGAACGGAGACGTCCACATGGTCAACGGCTCGTATGTCAAGCTGGAGGATATCGGGAAAGCGTATGCAGACAGAGGAGGAGGAGAATAACATGAGCAAGACTTTTGGAGAAATCGAATTGGGCGGAGCCCTTGGTGGCTACGAGATTGTGAATGAGCCCGCGGATAAGCTGCCGCAGGATTTGGCCACCGCAATTGGAAATGTCAATAGCGGAATCCTGGGGGCGACTTATCAGCCTATCTGGTATGTGGGTCATCAGCTGGTAAACGGAACAAACCATTTCCTGATCTGCAAGGAGATCCGTTCAACGAAGGACAGGAACACCTGCATTGTGGGACTCATCGTGAACATTCCGCCCGGAAAAGTCGGCGGAGAGGGTGCAACCGTTGTTGAGATCATCGAGGAAGCAAAGCTCTCTCCTGAGATCCAGGCGGCATTCGACACGGCAGAGAAGCAACTGGTCGGTGTCGGCTACAAGCCTATTGCCTATATCGGCTCTCAGGTAGTCCGTGGCGTGAACCACTTCATCATCTGCCAGGCGAAGGGAATCTATCCCGGAGCAGAGCCGTATCCTGTAGTGATGGTCATCAACGTATTCGAGGGGAACGTGTCCATTGTCAATATCTCCGGCCTGCTCCCGGACAAGGGCAACCTTTTCGGATACGCATTTACTTGGTGAAAGGGGCTGAATCCATGCTGAAAATCAGAAACAAGAGCGATACTTCGGCTGAGATGTATATCAGTGGCAGCATCGTTGATGATGATGTGGGCGGGTACTTTGAGTCTTGGGATGACCCGGGCACCGGCTTTGAGTGGCCGAAGGAGATCCGGGAACAGCTGGATGCGCTGAAAGGCAAGGACCTCACCATCTACATAAATAGTGATGGGGGCGTGGTGAATGCAGGCGTAGCCATCGCGAACATGATTTCCCGCCACGATGGTCACACAAAAGCCGTGGTGGATGGCTGGTGCTGCTCCATTGCGACACAGATTTTCTTTGCGGCGGATGAGCGGGAAATGCCGTCCAACGCCTATCTGATGATCCATAAGCCGGCGGTTGGCGTTTACGGAAACTCGGATGACCTGCTCAAAGTGGCTGACACTCTGGACACCATCCAGGAGGGGCTTGAAACGACATACCGCAAGGCCGCCCTCGATGGGGTGACTGACGAGGTTATCCACAACATGGTGGAGGTCGAAACCTGGCTGACAGGGGCTGAGGCATCAAAGGTGTTTGACATACATCTGCTGGAGCCGTTGCAGGCTGTGGCATGTGTGGGAAAGGCGCATTTCAGGAATGTGCCTGAGAATATCAGGGTTATCCACAGGGAACCCACAGAGAAGAATGTTAATGATGACGCCATGGCGGAAATTGAAGTCGCTTTGGCACTGGCGAAAGGAGCTACACTGAAATGAAGAAAAGCGATGAACTGAGGAAGACCGTAAACGAGCTTCAGGCGCGGATCGAGAACCTGCAGCAGGAAGGCAGGATTGCTGAGGCAAAGGCATTGGTGACTGAACTGAACAACGCCGTAGATATGTTCAAGGCCGCAAGGGCGGTGGAGGCGGCTGATTTCAGCAATTTCAGCCTCAATTCCAAGCCTGTGCAGAAGCGTGAATCCCGTGCGCGCATCCGCAACCGCGCCTTCAACAAGCTGCTGTTCGGCAATCGCCTCACGGAGGAGGAGCGTCGGGCATACTTCTACAACGATGACGAGGATACGGTTTCCGGCGGAAGCGGCGATGACACGGGCAGCGGCGGAAGCGGCGGCGATACAGTTTCCGGTGGCGGCGGGAGCGACACGGTTTCCGGTGGCTCTGATTCCGGCAGCGGAACCACGACCACGCTGACCGGGCAGATTGAGGGCACCGACAGCAAGGGCGGTTATCTCGTTCCTGTCGAGCAGCTTCCTATCCTGCGCGAGTTCCGCAAGGCCTATGCACAGCTGAGGAACCACTGCCATGTTGTGCAGGCAAACTCTACCAGCGGCAAGTGGCCTACCCTGGGTGAGGAGAGCGGCCTTCTGGTGAACTTCACGGAGCTTGACAAGATCCAGGAAAGCGATTTCGAGTTTGGCCAGGCATCCTACTCCATCTCGGATTACGGCGACATCATTCCCGTGTCCAACCAGCTCATCCGGGACGCGAACGTGAATATCCTGGGCATCGTCGGCCAGCGTCTTGCCCGCAAGGCCGTAAACACCGAGAACAGCGTCATTCTCAGCCTGCTCTCCACCAACTTCTCCAATCCTTCTGCGATCAGCAACTACAAGGGCCTCACCAAGGCGCTCAATGTGGATCTTGATCCCATCTACTATGCCAACACGAAGATCTTCACGAACCAGGACGGCTTCCAGTGGCTGAGCGAGCTGCAGGATGCGCAGAACCGTCCTCTCCTGGTGCCCGACGTGACTGCGCCTGATACCTTCCGCTTCCGTGGCAAGCCTGTTGTGGTGCTGCCCAACAGCGTGCTGGCAAGTTCCGAGGCCGCAGGCGCAACTCCTGCCTATGCGCCTGTTTATATCGGCAACATGGCTGACTATGTGATGTTCTTCGAGCGCCAGGGCGTTGAGATCGCCGTGTCCAAGGATTATCTCTTCGGCAAGTACGGCACGGCCCTCCGCTGCGTGGTGCGCTTCGGCGTGACTGCTGATGACACCAGCGCTCTCAAGGCCTACAAAGTAGCTCTCTCCTCTTAAGGCGGTGGGCGTATGGCAGTGGCACTGAATGACGTGAAGCTCTACCTGCGCATCGACGGGGAGGCGGAAGACAGCCTCCTCGCCCAGTGCATGGATGCGGCGGAATCATATCTGGTGTCTGCCGTAAGCGACTACGAGGCGAATTATGCCGCCGATGCAGGCTATGCGGCCAAGGCTGACATGGTGAAACTGGCAATCATCGCGGAGATGTACGGGAATCGTGACCCGTCCAATGATGGGCGGGTGGATTTCCCCTTCTGCATCCGGTCGCAGATTACCCAGCTGCAGTATTATGTGCCTGCAGAGACTGAGGGGGGAGGGGCATGAGGACAAAAGGTGCTCTCATGAAAACCTCCATGGATGACCTCACAGAGCGGATTCAGATTGTGTACCATGCGAAGACGCGGGATGCAATGGGCAATATCATAGACGGCGAGGAGCAGACTCGATGCACGATATGGGCGAAGGTCTATCCCTACGGTGCAAGCATTCGGGAGGGGGGCGTGGAACGGATGAACCAGGTGGATTACCGCGTGGTTGTCCGGTACCGTACCGATATCCTGCCGGATGACGAAGTGCTTTGGCGGGGGAAGCGTCTGCGCATGATCAAGCCTGCCTATGATGCTGAATCTGCCCGTACCTGGACCGTGCTGGAGTGCCAGGAGGTGGTGGCTGATGGGATACCATAACCATTACAAGGATAGGAGCTTCACCCGTGGAGATATACGCTCCGGCAAGACGGATGAAGTGCTCAAGGAGCTTGGGCAGCATGTCCTGGAGGCGGCAAAGGCGGCCCTGAAACAAGGTGCTGAGGAAATCGTGGCGGATGCAAAAAGCAGGTGTCCCGTCTATAAAGGGCACCAGCATAACGGCAGGACCTATATGGCGGCAAATGTCAAGCCGGGAGCTCTGCGGGATTCCATCAAGGCCGAACCGAACAAAGCGGGGACGGTCTACAAGATAAGTGCCGACGCAAAATCTGATGATGGATTCCTGTACGGCCAGATTGTCGAGTTCTCTCCCAGGGTGAATCGTCCATTCCTCTATCCGGCTTTGGAAGCGAAGAGGGACATGATCAAAACCAACATCGAAACAGCGATTAAGCAGGCCATAAGAAGGGGGCGGTAGCTTGGAGACGATGGAACTTGAGGCGCAAGTCTATAGTGCATTGTCCGGGGATTCGTCGCTGGTGGCTCTGCTGCCGGATGGGGCAGACTCCATCCATCACCTGCAGGCGCCGGGCGGCTCCATAGACCGCTATCCCATCATCGTTTATTCGCCCATATCGGACGTTCCCGCCCTTGTGGGAGACGATATTGAGCTAACCCATAGGATAACCATCAGGCTCCATGTCATCACCAAGGACGGGCAGTATGGAGCGATTTACAGGCACATTCACCGCATCATGGAAGGGCTGGGCTTTTCGCGTGTGCAGGCCATGCCCTATGTGGAGGATGGACAAAGAATTTTGATTGCAGATTACAGAATAGGAGTGAGTGCACAGTGGCAACAGTAGGACTGAAAAACTTGTATTATGCGCCGTTGTCTACGGATACCTCTTCGGGCGCAACCTACGGCACGATGACGAAGATTGCTGGCGCAATCCAGGTCGATATCAATCCGAGCGTGCAGTTTAACACGCTGTATGGCGACGATGCGCCTTTTGCGACGGATTCCAGCATGTCCGAGATTACGGTTTCGATTGAGACCGCAGATATGTCTCTGGAGGATCAGGCAGCGCTTTTGGGGCACACGGTCAATTCCACCACAAAGCAGCTGGAAGCCAAGGCCAGCGATACCGCGCCTTATGTCGGGCTTGCTTTTGAAGCGAAGAAGCATAACGGTTCGACGCGCTATGTAAAGCTCTTGAAAGGCCGCTTCTCCCCGACGCAGGAGACGATGCAGACGAAAGGCGACAGCGTTCAGTTTGCGACTCCGAAACTTGAGGGCCGCTTCGTCGCACGTACGTATGACGGCGCCTGGAAGCGTATTGTGGACAGCGACAACAGCGGGAGTGCCACGCTGATTTCCGGGTGGTATTCCGCTATGGAGCCGTCGTAATAGGATTCATGAGGGCTGGTTGATTCCAGCCCTTTTTTTGGAAAGGAAACAGTGCTATGGAACTTAAACTGACATTGATTGACGGAAGAGAAGCAACCCTGCCAAGGCCGAATATGAAGATGTGGCGGCGGGTTGCGGAATATGACGAGCAGGATAAATCCGGCTGGCCGATCTCCAAGCTCATGGTGGAACATGCCAATATGATTGCGGAGATGTTCGGCCTGGAGTCTGCTGATGATATCGACCCTGCCGACGTGCTGCCCATGTATATGGAGGCGGCAGGCTATGTTATAGGCGTAGCCAACGAGAAGCTGAAGAAGCTCCCAAACGCCGAAGCGGAGGAAGGGTAATCGCCCTTTCTCCGTATGAGCAGATGCTTCGGCTCTATGCCAAGTATCAGGAGGCATACGGCTGGACGGTGCGGGAGATAGATGAAACCGATATGGGCTTCCTGCTGGATCAGCTGTGTGTTCTTGAGCGGATAGAGGCTAGAAAGGATGAGGCTTTCATTGACGATGTTCTGTGAGGTGAGGAAATGGCAAAAAAAGCGGATGCGATGGGAAAGGAGATAGATTCGCTGTATCTATCCCTTGGCTTGAATGTCGCTGATCTGGAGATGGGCTTCCAGACGGCGGGGCAGACTGTTCGGCAAGCCATGTCCAGGCTCAACAGCGAAGCAAAGCAGATACAGCTGAAAGCGGATATTGATGTTTCACGTCTGGAGGCGGCAGGGAAATCGGTCGATGCGCTGAAGGCACGGGAAAAGGCACTGAATGATGAATTGGCCGTACAGCAGAAGAAGCTGGAACTTTTGAACCGTGCTTATGAGGCGAATGCAAAAGAGTTTGGCAAAAACGATGCGCTTACCCGTGGCGTGGATACCAAGCGGCTGTATCAGGAAAGAGATATTGAAAAATTAAAGAATGAACTTCGTGCAATTGAAGAGAAAAAACTTCGCATAAAACTTGAAGCTGATACGGAAAAGGTTCGTGCGGCAGAAACGAAGATTCAAGCAGAAATTCGTAGCATCAATGCCAAAATACAGAATATCCGCCTTCGTGCAGATATCGATGTTTCCAGCTTGGAAGCGGCAGGGAAATCGGTCGATGCGCTGAAAGCGCGGGAAAAGGCACTGAATGATGAACTGGATTTGCAGAACAAAAAACTGCAACAATTAAAAGCTGCATATAATATGTCCGTGCAGAAAAACGGTACGCAGGATGTAGCAACAATAAATGCATCGGGCGATATCATGCGCCAACAGCAGGCGATTTCGACATTAAGGTCGAGGATAGCTGCTGTGAATGCAGAGCTTGCCAAGACCAGCACGACATCCACGAACGCATTCGGCAAGATTTCCGCAGGTGCAAGCAGGGCGCAAGGCGCCGTGAAGGAGCTCACATCCTCCATTTCGGCGGTCAATGCCAAGATTGCTGGCGTCACCGCAACGGTTGCGGGCGGCTACGGCCTGTTTTCAATCACAGACAACGCCATGAAGGCGGGCAATGACCTTTATAAGCTGTCTTCACGTCTTCATACCACAACAGCGGAAGCGTCCAAGCTGTCCAAGGTGTTCAAACTATCTGGGGTGGACATTGATTCTGTCATTCCTCTCTTTGCCCGTCTGGATAAGCAGGCTTTGGCGGCAGAGAAAGGTGATAATGCCATGGCTCAGGCCATGAGGGAGTTTGGCTTTTCTCTTACGGATAGTGGCGGAAATCTTTTGTCCTACGAAAAGCAATTGGAACAGCTTGCCGTGGCTTATGGCAAGGCGGTGAAGTCTGGGCGTGAAGCGGAATTTGTCACAAACGTCCTTGGAGCGCGGGGCGCGGCTCTGGTGCCGCTTTTACAGGACTATGCAACGAATCTGGAGATTGTCAGCCGTGTGAAGACCACAGGCCTGCTCAATCCCAAGGAAGCACATGAGCTTTACATTGAGTGGCAGGCTATGCAGATGCAGGCGGGTCAATTGACGGGAGCAATAGGACAGGCTCTTATGCCCGTTGCCAAGGATTTGATGCCGGAGATAACCCAGGGCTTTGCAGAATTCGCCAAGCTTATTTCTGAGAACAAAGACAGTATCAAGGAATTTGGCAGTGCTGCAGGAACCGCAATAGGCGGGCTGTCTTCTGCTATTGTGAGCCTCATATCTGTAATAGGGGATTTGAAGAAGGAGCTTTCGGACATATCCGGGACGGCAAAGGATATTGAACTGCTGAAAGCAAACGGCATGGAAGGCTACCTATCCAAGGGAAAGACCGCTGGCGCAATCATTGGCGGCATGGTGGGCGGCTCTGCTTTTGGGCCTGCGGGGGCTGTAGGCGGTGCGGCTTTGGGTGCCAATGTAGGCGAATCCATTTATGGAAAGGTAGGAGCGCTTCTGACACCTGAGAAGGAACTTGCTGCCGCAAAGCAGAGGATAGCCTTAAAGGCGCAGGAGAAAAAGGCTTTCGAGGAATTCAACAAACAGATCACAGAGTCCCAGAAAAATGCATATTCCTCCGGCATTCAGCAGGAAAAGGATCTGGCCAAGGCAATGAAGGATGCCGCCAAGGAGGCCAAGGCGGCCAACGAGGAGCTGGAAAAGAGCATCTACAGCCTTACCCATAGCGACCTCCAGAACAGCCTCCATGGCGTGGATATGGCGGCAAAGGCCTCCTTGGAGAAGGGTGCTGACCCTGAGAAGGTTGCGCTGGAAGCGCAGCTCAAAAAAGGGAAAATCCTCGAAGCTCAAGAGCGGGAGGTCGCGCAGTACCTCGACAGCGTATATGCCGATTCCCTTACCCAGAGGCTGAACCAGATTGAGCGGGAAAAGAAAGCGTGGATTCAGAAGGGCCTCGATGAGGTCCGGGCGACACAGGCAGCAGAACAGCAGAAGAGGAACGCCGTGAACGACAGCGTGAAAAGCATGTTCACATCGCAGAAAAAATACCTCGAGATTTACCGAGACGCCATGGCAGGCCGTGTCGGCGGCAATGGCGTGTACATGTACGACTACAAGCTGTCTCAGGAACAGCGCCAGCAGAACGCAATAAAGGCGATGCGTGAGGCAATGATGAAGGACGCTGGCGTGAAGCCATGGGAAAGCACCTCCATGGAGGAGGTGCTTGGGTTCCAGCGCGCTATGAAAGGTGCAGACAGTTGGGGGCTGTCCCTCTTGCAGGGCGGTGTTTCCGGTGGTGGCGGGGTGAACATGGGCGAAGTATCGAGCGCAATAACAGAGTCCAATGCTCAGATTTCATCGCTTCTGGGACAAATCAGCGGTGACGGAATAGCATCCGTCAATGCCAATCTGGAGCACATTCTGGACGCAATCAATCAGCAAGCAACCCCGGTACAGGTGAATGTAAGCCCCTCTATAAATGTCGACCTTGGCGGGGCCTATGTGTTCGATGACAAGATGAAGAAAACCCTCACGGATGACATTACATCGAAAGTGGCGGCTGGCGTTTCCCAGGCCGCAAGAAATGCGCTTGCGAATGTAAACTATGGGTATGGTGGATGACATGAAGATACTGATAAATGACATCGAATCTTATCGGTCGCCGGAGAGTATCCAAGTATCCGTTGATGACCGGGTGGAAAAAATACCAATCATCAATGGGAACTGCGTGCAGGACTATGGGCATATTTCGTCCGGCGACACAATAGAAGTATCCGCATTGTTCCACGAAGGCAAGGTGGATGAAATCGCGGCTTTGTGGGAAAACCGAACGCTTGTAAGTTTTACCGATGATGCGGGAATTGTGTGGGAAAACTGCCGGATTGTCGTGAAAAGCTATAAGCGGGACCAAAATTTCAAGAATTATATTCTTCTCAATTTCGAAGTTTGGAGGGTCTGAACATGTCAAACGCTTACATCAATGTCTACAAGAATAATCCTACAGTTGGCCTGCAGGACGGCACATGCGTAAGCACTGGAGGAACTTATACAGAGCCTATTTCGGTGACGCTCAATGCCTCGACAAACGAGTCCAAGAAAGTCAAGCTTGCGATTCGCTGCGAATCTGGCTATAAGACAGTCGGTGATACGACAATCACCGATTCTGGAGACAGCGATGACCGTTGGAAGCTTTGTACTACAGAGAATGGAACGTATGCGGATTCCATCACTATCTCTACTGCAATTGGTACTACAAACACAATCTTTTGGGCACAGGCAAGCAGTTCGAGCGTGGAAACGCCGTCGACGGACAGGAGCGTAAGCTTGCAGGTGACGGCTACCATCACGGCGGTATAAGGAGGATTTTTGTATGGGCTGTGTAGATCTCAATAACTGTATCGCATGGCTCCCATTCGATACGTCTGCCACAAAAAATATCCTGGATTGGACTACATGGACAGTAGAAAGCGGCACTCCAACTATTTCAAATTCGCATTCGGTTCATGGAAACGCTCTGCAGCTGGATGGTAGTTCTGCAATCAAAACGACTTGCTATCTCGGCGGGCAGGACTTTACAATCGATGGATGGGTGTATACAGATTCTTCTTGCGTTGGTGGTGCCAGGGTATTCAATATCGAAGATTCATCTGGAAATACTCTTGTGCAGCTTCGCCATCCTTATTCTGGTTCAGGACAATGGAGACTTGTTTCTATAGGCTCTGGCGGCATTGGTGGCAACTTGATCGCAAAGGATTCAAATGTGAATCCGTCTGGAAAGACGATGCACTTCGCCGTAGTTTATCGGTACGATGCCCAGACTATGACATTTTATATCGACGGCACACAGAAGGCACAAGTCACGGGTGTCAGCAAATTCACACGACAAAAATTTACGGTGCATGTTGGATGCCACAAATCTACAGACTCTAGTCCATATTATCTGACAGGAACGATAGATGAGTTTCGGATTTATGACAGAAGCGCATTATCGGGTCCAAATCTTGTTCTCAATCAGTACGAAAATGTAAGTTTTACTCTGGATACCAGCAGGGTGGTTGCTACTCCATCATCTTTTTGGAGATATATAAACGAGGGCACCGCGAACGGGCTTCTGGTAACAGGCTATACAGTTCCGGTTGACAGTACAAAGAGCATATTCCAAACGGCTTTTTACCAGACTTCTCACAACAAATGTTTCGATATACCGGACACGGATGAAATATGGATGAAGTTTGATGTTTTCTTCGATGGTTCGACTCGTTGGAGAGCATTCAACAACGGAGAATCAGCTGGAAGAGAATGTGGCATATCCTCATATTTCTACAGCGGTGTTTCCGGATCTTATTTGGTTTATTTCTCCTACGACAACATTGTCAGACAAATCTATGGAATATGTAGGCACAATCAGAGGCAGCCATGGCTCTTGCACATGGTAAAAGGTTCTTCTGACGGAATCATTGAAGCCTGGACGATAGACGAAAATGATAGGCCTATATATACAGGAAAATTTGTTGGGAATGTAAATAGTGGGAATACCCTTGCAAAAATCTTGCTACAGTCTGACGGCAGCGGAACATTATTCTCAAACGTCATTATATCAAGCCATGAAATCGGTCTGCTTGATACGGCGGCACATCTTATTGAGTTTGACTTAGTTCGAAACGTAGAAAAAGATATTGCCGTGCCTGTAGATGCAGAGCGATTGACAACAATAAACGTTTCTGTGTTTATAGATACCGATAGAATTATTTCTAATGCCGTAGGACAGGCATTCACTTTCGCTACAGAGCGTATCATTAACATTACAGAAGAATTGCTTGCGGATGCGCAACGTATTTTACAGCGACAGTGTGATCTTATCTGCGATGTGCAGAGATGCACGCAAGCGGATGTGACTGTCAATTTTGATACATGCTTGTATGACACAATAAGCAAGTCAATACAGCCGGATTTAGAGGTAATTGTCGCTATTGAAACGGATTTTTTGACCGACACGGAAAGAGACATTTCATCAACTTATCAGTTTGATGTGGACGCTATCCGGAAACTTCCGTATCATCTGGTAATCAACGCAAGCACCCATGACCCGATACCGCTTGGAAGAATAACTTCAATCTTTGCATCAAATGTAACGCCATTAAATGTGACGCAATCAAATGGTCTGAGAGAAGAGCCTGGCTATTTGCAATCAATTAACATTCAAATTTTAGAGCAGCAGATAACGGATAGAGTCGCGTTTGTGCATACCGGAAACTGCGAAATCATGGAATTGATTCAGGGAACCTATTTTGACTATAATTTTTCGCTTAGAATTGAGGAAACCACGACACAAGGCGCGCTTGAATCTGCAGAATGTTGCTCGGATATTGATGAACTCCTGTACAGCCAAATAGCATATTACGTTCCACCCAATAAATACGAATGGGCTCAGGACTATCTCAATCAGCTCCAGAGTGCTCGGAACAACAATCCGGATGATGATATTCGCGCACAGCCATCAACGACGATACAGGGCCATTTGTCAGCGATATCCGAAAACCTGGGTAAAACCCTTATATATCGCGGCCGAGACTGGTATTCCACGAACAAGACAACCGAAAACGGAGGAAAAACTTACGCCTCATTGATTTCAGAGCTTATCGGATGGACTTCGCGCCTGCCGCATCTAGAAATCAACTGCTACATTCGCGACAATACGATGTATGCTATCCAGCGCGGTTATGAATCCAATACCGTTAGTTTGGACGGATGCAATATTACAGTCCCATCCATCACAAAAAAAATTATTCGCACAACGTGGGGCTCGGATGTATGGAGCAAAACCACGGTCATGACAGGATCACATACCTGGGACGAAGAAGAACTGGAGCCGTACACTCCTGAAGACGAATCCACTGGCACATCGTACAGCGACGAGGGACTTGTGGAACAAACGACGGAAGAAAGCGAGACCGCCAGAACTATAACAACCTACATGTATGGCGTTGATGAACGAACGGGTGGAAAGGTGCTTCAACAGGAAATAACCGAAAAATATGAGAAAGATGCGTTGACTGGAACATGGGAACATGCTGATACAATAGTGAAAACTCATAGACGTGTTTCCCCAACCCAGTCGTATACCGTTGCCAAAGACGCCGATGGGGATATTCTTGGGGAAGGGGTTTCTCAAAACAGATTTGATGATCGGCCCTCGCCGTTTGTTCAAAGCCAAAACAACTCAGGAAATCGCGGATTTGTTACGGTTCATGATGGGCAGGGAAATTATTTTAAATTGTATAGAGTTTCTCATTGCAGTGAAGAAGTTGAAACCGGAAAGAAAACCGTATATGGATTGTCATTGATTGATACGTCGTTCCCGGTCTATGGGGATGATAATTTGTCATATCTCACGCAACAGCTGATATGGCTGAACCGTAGGACAGAAGAGACCGTTACGCTCGATGTATATGGTCTTGAGCACGTCATAGGGTTCGACGATAAAATATCCTACAACGGAAACTTGTATTTCCTGAAATCCAACACTGTCACACAAACAGAAACCATCGTAAACAAGCAATCACTTTCTTTTGTGAGGTGGTACTGATGAACACGGCAATTCAAAGCATGCAGGATACCATTACTTCCTGCATGCTACAGAAAATCAAGATCGAGACTGACAAGAAGAAAGCCCGGCGCGGAACAGTCAGAGGAAGCTCTGTCATTGTCGGGGCAAAATCTTATCCGTATATACCTGTCGTTGATATGTATTTCACTGACGGGGATAGTGTTTGGTGCATCGTCGATGATTCCCAGAGCACTGCAATCGTAGTGGGGATGTAGCCATGGGGTTTATGTACAAGACAACGGTCAGAAGCGTCAGCACAGCTGGAATTGTGGGGGAAGACGGGAAAAATTTGATTTGCATCGGGAATTTTCCTGTGAACCCCGGGGACACGGTTTGGACGGATGGGAAAATTGTCTATGGGCATGTTCCCATCCAAACTGGTGGCATTATCCTGGAAAACATTAAGTCCGGATATCCAGTAGTGTGGTATCGTACAGACTGGAAAAGCTGGAAGATGAGAGGACTGCAGCGGCATGGTGGATATATCAAGGACAACGGTGAATGGCGTGCCGTTGGAAAAGGAGTTTCTGCTGCTGATGACTACCTTGTCTATCTTTTAAATGATGAAAAAAATTGCCAGTTAATAGCCAATCCGGTTCCGCTTGATGCCTATATCGACGAAAACGGAAGACGGTTCGAAGCCCATTTCTTTTGGAAAAGTGATATTTATCGTGACGTGTATGACCATCCAAATTGGGCATGGTATTTTCGTTCAACTCCTGGGCAATCTGTGGATTTCACTCAACCAATATTGCCGATAAGTTCTCGCTATTATTTCCCATTTCGCATCCAAACCTATGAAGTAGTAGATGGCGCAAGGGTACTTAAAGACGATTACGACCTGTTTCCGTTGCTTGAGGACGGATTTTTTGGAAAGATTAAGCAAGTGTATGCGGAATCTGACAATGCATACGATTTGCCTGTTGAGTTAACCCATTCGAACTATCAATACGGCAATATGCTTTATTCGTACGCAGTAATAAATATCCATAATTTTACATTTACACGGAGTGGGTGGGAGGCAATCGTCGCCGTAAGTGCATTTGCTGGTATTACGCCAGCTTATGTTACAAAAAAATATGTGAAAGTGGATAAAAAATATAAGAATGAACTTAGACGTTATCCACAGGTGTATTCACATTCAGCGATATATCAAATTAAAAATGGGATTGCAACCGCTCTAAAGTATGATTTAAAAGATATATTTGGAGAATGCTTTCCTCGAACATATTTATCGGAGTGGTGCGAAAGTGGTTCTGGAAATGTTCTTACCAGGGCGAGCATGAATGTAACGGATGAAATAATAGATCCAGGCTATACAAATATTGATCAAAGCTTTTATGCCGATACCTGGACATGTGAGTTAAATGATGGATACACTTGCACCATCAGCCCATGTCAAGTGCTCAGCGTAAAAGATCCGGAAGGGAATAGAATATGTGGAAAGATTCCCATTGAGTTTTATGATACTGCCTATTTCACTGAATATATAATCTGGGCTGATGGAGATGCGGCAAAACAAGGCTTTAGACAGTCGCCATTAAATGGCGGTGAGCCAACACTTTCGACGAAGCTAGAAGATGGAGGTTACCACTATAAAGATAGTGGTAGATACGCTGAAAACACAGAGTTTGTTTTTCCGCTAGGAAATCTCATTGTAAAGAAAATTGATAATGATAAATATATCCTTGGATTCAAAAACGGTAGCTGCTACATTTGCAACGCGGGGGTATTGACCAAGATTGAGGATATCATTCATTTGGGAAACTTCCGGTTTGAAAGCCTGAGGAATGTTAATAAATTGAAAAAAGTATTGAGGTGATATTAAATGGCAGACGATACCATTATATCCGCAATGAAGGCACTTGAATCCAGGCTTGCGGACAAATACGAAAACATGACAGATGCAAGTTCCGCACATGATTCGATTTTCGGCGCATCAGAGAATATTACGCCGGTAAAGGTTGTTATAGAAGCTCCTGATATAAATTTGTCTGGAGGTGATATAGATGGATGAATCAATTGTTTCTGCAATCAGCAGCTTCGGTTTCCCGGCAATCGCATGCTTTTATCTGATGTTTCGCGTCAACGGAACCTTGGAGAAATTGACAGATGCAATCAACACGCTGAACAGGGATGTTGAGCGGCGGGAGGCTGAGACGCAGAACCGACTGGCTCGACTGGAAGACAGCGTAAGAGAACTGCAGCAAAGGGGATGATTGAATGAAAATGATGCGAGGGATTGACGTAAGCGAGAACAACGGCTTTGTAGACTGGGATGACGTAGCAGAGGCCGGGATTGAGTTCGCCATCGTCCGGAGTTCCTACGGGAAGACCGGAGAAGATGAAATGTTTCTGAGCAATGTCAACGGCGCGCACAGTGTCGGCATCCAGTGCGGCGCATACCATTATGGCTACGGGCTCACACCATGCGATGCGGTTCTGGAGGCGAAAAATTGTGAGCGCATCATCGACGAGGCGGGTGTGCTTCTGGAACTCCCCGTATTCTATGACATGGAGGACGCCGACAGCTACAAGAAGCGCCACAACTTCGAATTCTCATACTCGAACATCACTGGAATCTGCCGTGCATTCCTGGAAAACGTAAAGCCGCTCGATTGCGGGATTTATGCGTCCCTCTCATGGCTGGAGGACTGGATTGACTGGGAATCCCTTGGCTGTCCGGTCTGGAATGCGCAGTGGATGCCCGGATACGATCCAGAGCCAGCCCCTAAATTCGACGAGATCCGGGGCTACATGTGGCAGTATACGGACAAGTGCCAGATTGCCGGCCGGCTGTTCGATGGCAATGTATTGTACCTGCCGGAGGGAGAAGCATTATGAGAATCACAGCATCGGAGCCGCTTTCGGCCACTACACAGGAACTTGTCTACTGCATCGTATCGGAATCACGATGTCCGCACGAGAGCCTGATCAACACCTTCCCGCGGTACGCAGGCATAGATGTTGCCAGAATCCACTTCGATTCCATGGATTCCCGGACATACGTTTACGAGATAAACAAGAATGGGGAAACGTAAATGCGATGAGCAGACGGAATGGGTGGGGCTGGTCCGCCCCGCCGAAATCGTAGGCTTTGCCCGGTGGCTGACCAAAAAGCCGCTGGAATGGATGCAGCAGTGCCCGGACATCGGCGAATGCATGCGGCTCTGGCGGGATGGCAGGATTCTTGTCGTCCGCTGGGACGGCAGGCGGACTGTTTGCGGACGGCTCGAGATGGCGCTGTGGCATACGTATGTTTGTTTCAAGGATGGATAAATAGCCCTCTTCCACGATTGGGAAGAGGGCGGCCGCCTGATTTTTGGCAGTTTTTTTGGCAGGTTTTTGACAGTTTTTTGGCAGAAACCCTATTAATAAACATTAATAACGTATGCTAGTTATTTGCAGTGCAACATCCATAAACCATTGATACATAAGGGATGCACGAATCAAATATAAATATTATATTTCTCATTCGTACCATTACTTCCGATAATTTATACTTATCGGAAGTAATGCAGATAAGAAAAATATTCTGTGTATAACTGAACCACTCAACCTTTATACATCAATGATTTATGGATGTTGCACTGCAAATAACTATTATCGTTATTTTGTGCTGTCCGTCATGGCGGGTGTAGCGGCCTGCTACATCTGCAAATGATTGGACGCAATCAGCACGTTAATCTTTAGTGGGTAACCAGGCTCGGTCTGTTGTCGCCGCAAAGACACAGGAGAACCCCCGATGAATGGCCATATCCAATCGGGGGGTTCCTGTGTCGTGTCCGGCATGTCGATCCGTTAATGCTTTACGCATAATGATGGATTCAATGTTTTTGTTAATAGTACAGGAAATGTGCTGTTTCACCTCCAAACTGAACGACCTTTTTTGGTAACCTTAAATCTTCTTCGACTGTCCTGTGAACGTCTTATAGTCCCTGCTGGGGACGTATTTGAGCGAATTGCGGATCAGATGATCGGCACCCAAAAAGACACATGTGTTTTTGATAAGGGTATCCCGTGACACGTTTTCACGGGACTTTTTTATTTAGCGTGATGTATCTATCGCGAAATAAAAAACCGACCCCTTAGAAGCGATCTTAGGAGGTTGCTGTTTGTGTTGATAATTGTGAATTTTCATTTAGTTTATATTCTTTTAGTATAGAATTTTATCGATTTTAGGTATCTTGATTTTACTATGTATTTTATAGAAAAATACATAGTAAAATCAAGTACAATTTTCTCTATCTCTCCCGAAAGTCCGATATAATATAACAAGGCAGAAGCTGTCCCCCACTTCCGCAGGTGGGGGACAGCTTCTGCCTTGTTGAAACGCCAATTTGAAGGTTTTGCCTGTGGCAAAACTTGAACAATTGCGTTATAATAACAATAAAGAATACACGATGCTTTCGAGGGAAAATCTTAATGAGCGGGAGGGGTCGACGAATGGATGGTAACGATATCGCAACGCTGAATACGTCCCCTACCCTATTCATGTCAGTTGATACGATTGATGCCGACTATTTCATGAACAACTGGGAGGAGCTGCTCCAAATATTCATCGGACACGGGCACCCGTCCGCAGATACTTGGAAGAATTGCCGCTCCAGCGTACGACAGTTCATTTCATGGTGTTACTCTAATGGCCGCCACCCATTAGGCATTCATGATTTTCAGTTAAGACTCTACGTGAAATATCTTTTCGACAAGAAGTACAAGCAGGATAGCGTAGCCGTTAAGGTAAACCGTATACGGTCATTTTTCGAGGCAGCTTTTAAGACAGGCGTCATAGAAAAGAATCCGTGTCACGATATCCGTATTCCTATGACTTCTCAGGAAGATATGCTTAAATTCTTCTCTCCGGATCAAATCTACGAGATAGTCCGGGCCATCGAAGAAGATGAAGACGAGTTTCGGCGCAAGAGGAATATTGCTATGCTTTATCTCATGAGCGTAGAAGGATTACGAAACGTAGACCTCCATCGGATGAATATCGGAGACATTGATTGGAATGGATGCGTCATACGAATTCGCGGGAAGGGGCATGACCGCTCCTCTTTCCCGTGCGAAGAGACCATGGAAAAAATGGCCGCGTATTACCGTTCTCGACCGGAAAAAATCGAGGTCGATAATCTCGGCGGCATACCGTTCTTCATTTCCGACTCTAATAATAACGTCGGAAAAAGGATATCTCGCAACGGAATTCGCGTAGTCATGAATTTAGCCTTAGAAAAAGCCGGGTATAA
>DFES01000118.1:0-7676 GCA_002369175.1 Selenomonadaceae bacterium UBA3796 | reverse complement strand
CATCGTGACCCTAAAGCAACGGCTCGTTACGCTCATCTTCAAGATCGTATGTCCAGGAGAAGAACGGCAGCTATCGTTCCGCGCCCTATCGTTTCTACTTAAGAAATGCCCTGGATATTTAAGATATATCCGGGGCATTATTATTCACTTATCCTCCGCCAAATGCTGAAACAAAATAACACCCTCATCATGGGAATCAAACCCAATGGAATCCACCACCCGCTTCGTGCTCCCGTCGTAGATGACGATGTTCACACCACGAAGATTCACGGCATAATTCTCACCATCGATGCGGATATCCCCGCAATTGCCCCGGCGGAATGACTGGCTTGTGGCCTCGACGCGGAAGGAACCGTCCAGCGACTCATAGAAATAGTCGCTTTGCACCTCATTCTCATGAAATTCCTGCGCTACGACCTTCCCCCGGCTAACAACCCCAACGTAGGTTCTCCAGAGATCCGTCCGGAACAAGGTGAACCCCGCATCAGAAATATCCTTCCTCACCTCCTGAGGCATCCGGGATCCTGCCGTATCCTTTACCGTGAGAATCACAAGATATTTCTGCGCAACGTATTTCAGCATTCGAAACCATGCGGCATAATCCGCTTCCTTACGCAGAGATGCCGCCAGTTCGCCGGAAGGCAATGCCTTGAACACAAGACGGTAGAGGGCATCGTACTTCGCCTCCATCGCCGAAAGCCTCTCCCCAAGTTCTTTCATCCTAGCCTCAGACAGTACGGTTTCCATCCTTTTCTGATCCATCGAATGCGTCAGCTCCTCCCAAAAATCCAGAAGATTCAATTTCTCCCCCAAGCCCATGGAATCCTCACCCGTGATTCCTTCTACCACACGGCGATCCCTGGCCTTTGCCATACACATGAAGTACTCGTGAGGCAGGCTGATGTCCTCCCTCTGGTAATGGAGATGCTCCAGCTCATCCCCAAACATCCCGACCACATCCCGGACAAAATCCAGAGCCTGCTTCTGGAGAATACCCACGAGGAGATCACGAGAGTAATCCTTTCTATACTCCTCAAACACCGGCTCCATCTTCCCATCCACAAGCCCGATCCCAACACAGGACGGCGCGAGTTCGCTGATCAAAAGCTCCCGGAACAACCCGCTGATCCCCGGCGAGAAAGAATAAAATGTCTGGCAGGAAAATTTCCCCTTCCTCGCCCGTTCCAACGGAATATCACTGTCAATGTTGATATAGTAGCTCGTAATATCAAAACCATACTTCTGACGCAAAACGGATTCAATGCGGCAGTTATACCCCACATCAAAAGTGGCGCTTCTTCCGCTGAACCATGGCTCCAGCGCCTGCCCCATTTGCGATGTGTATTCGGCAAATACGCTGCTGTCATAGAACTCCCGATGGAAAAGCTCCACAAAGGCATAATAATCCGCTACCGAGTGAAAGTGCTCGGCATAGGGGATGCCGTTTGCCTCGCAAATCTCCTTCGCCCGATGAAACACCGCATCTGCGATAAAATCTTCCAGCCGTGAAAGAACGCTCTCCGGCGACTGACAGCCCACATGGGCAAAAAAATTCAAAAGTCCATAACAGCCCTCCCCTGTATCGGCCTGCAAAGGAAGAATGCTGGAACGTGTAAAATAAAGATAATGGATCTCCACCGGCAAAGGAGTCTCTGCCTGCAGGATCTCAAACGCCTTCATGGGAAGATATCCATCCCGTGCCATGAAGTTCAGGTTTTGATAGCCATGGCGCTTTGTCTCCTGAACAAGCCAATCTGCAATGGCAAAGAGATGGGGGCCCAATACACCATAACCAATCACGCGAGGATCGGCATTGAAGTCACTGTCGGGATGGAACTGTGGGAAGGGATTGTCGAAAAGGCGATTCGCCACCATCCCCAGCAAAAGACGCATGCCAAGAAAACGCTGAAAATCATGGGCTCTGCGCATCCCAAACGTTTTTTGGTAGATGCGATGGAACGCTTCCCCACTGTATACTCCCTCCACACCATTCATAAGAAGATCCGCACAGCGCGGGAAGTGAGCCGCCTGCAAACCGCACCTTTGCGCCTGGTGCACATCAGCCTCCAGATTATCCCCGATATGAAAAATCCTATCTGCTTCCACCCCAAGTTCCTCTGCCATGAGGACGTATAGATTCCCCGTCCCCTTTGTACGTTTTCTGTCATTGGAGAGAAACACCTGACCGATTCCGTCGTATCCGTTTGCGGAGAGAAGTTCTCGGATGACAGGAAGCGGCAAGTACATATCCGATGCCGCCACAACCATCTTTCCTGCGTGCAGGGCCAAATCGAAAAGCGCTTTTGCCGCCTGCCGCGGACGACAATATTTCAACTCCAACGCAATCTCCCTGCGCATCACGAGTTCCAGTTGCTCGCTTGAGAGGGGAACCAGTTCCTCCAGCACTCCATAGATATCCAGGAGCGTAACATCCTCGGAACCATTTCCGCAAAGCCGCTCTCGCGCCATGCTCTCTGCCTCAATCCGTCGCTGCTTGAAACCAATGCGATCCGGCAGCCCCAGGAGATCCCTCACATAGAAGTCCAGAAAATCAAACAGATCCGTAGGTGCAAAAAAAGGACGAACCAACAGGGTATCGAAAACGTCAAAACTCACCACTTCAACGGATGAAGAAAGTATCCTCCTCTTGATCGCCTCGTAGGGAAGACCGGAAACCTCAGTAAAAAGGAGGATTTCCGCACTGCCACTCTCCGGCGGGTTCTTCTCCCATTCCTCCAGCCCCTCCACTGCCCATGGTGCATCTACTTCCTTCTGAAACAGTCGTCCCAGAAAACGGAAGGCACAACGGGATTCCTCGTCCATCTCGCCGTACTCCCGCATTCTCTCCGCAGGACAGCAGACAAAATCCTCATGGATGTTGACAATATGACCTGCCTGAGAACACAAGAGCAAAGAAAAGACCCTATCCACCTGTCGTTCCATGAGATTCTCCTGCATATGCAGAAATGTGCAGCACCGATCCCAAAGAGTCCTGCGGATAACCTTGTGGCAAAGAGCCTCCAAACTAACGTCCTGCCCACATGCCTCCAAAAATTGCCTTCCTATGGCTTCCCCGGACGCATCCATATCTGCAATTCTGCACTGCCAGTGATTACAATAGCGATAACGCCTCTCACCACAGTCCAGGAGAAGCTCTCCCATCACCAAATCTGCCCCGGTTCCCGCAGCCTTTTGAAGTGTTCTCCGATAAAAATCGCAGGAAACCCATGCATCAGCATCCAAAAAAGCAAGATAGTCCCCATCCGAATGTGCCGCTCCTGTCATGCGAGCATGGTATCGCCCGACATGCTCAGAAAGGTTCACACACTTGATGCGCCGATCCATCTTCCTCAACGATTCCACAACCGTTCCCGTATCATCCTCCGAGGCATCATTGACCACAACAATCTCAAGATTCCTCCAACTACAGCCAAGAATGCTCTCCAGAGAGCGGCCGATACAATCCCCGGCATTCCACGCCGTCACAATGACGGACAGTTTCTCCATCTCCAAAATACTCACCTGCCTGCCAAATCAGCATAAGATAATTTTTTCAGTTTCTTCATGGATACGTCTGCATCGACTTTATATCCAATAGATACGGTAAAGGAAGCTCCTTTCAAATATCTTTCATGGACAAAACACTCAAATCCGCCAGGTTCCCCATCTGCAACCTCCGGAAATGCCTGCACAACATCAGGCCGCAACTGTCGGCTGGCATAAAAAAAACGCTCATCGGATGTTTCCACCTGCAACACAAGAACAAGATCTCCTCTCCTTATGTTCTCATCCCCGGTGATGCTCCATCCACGAAAATAAACAAATCCATCATCGCATAACGACACTTCGTCCAACGTAGCAAGGATCTCATCACCACATTCCCGATAAGAGAGGTTTCCCGGAGATGGTTCTCCTTTGCCCAACTTATAGCCATACACAATCCCATGACGCAGTTCACACCAACGGGGCCACTCCGGGTCAAGGGGAAATATCATGTGGCCGCAAGAATTCGTTGCACAATATCCATAACATGCGAGAAAATCCTTGATCCCCCGCTCATCTCCATGACGATGATAGCTGCAAATGGAACAGGAAACAGAATTGCTTTCAAAGGTTTTTACCGCGCCTCGCAGTGCCTCCAATTCGGCTCCTTCGATGTCCATCTTGATGAAATCGACGCGGTTCCCATCCACAAGGGCATCCAGCGTAATATGATCTTCATCATTTCGATCCGATAATGCCTTATAACAGAACACCACCTTATCCAAATAGTCCCGAAAGGTCAATTCCAGAGGATATCTCCAAAGGGGATCCGATTCGATTAAATAAATCTTCGATGCAATATCAACATATTTCAAGGAGAAGTTCCCTTCACAAACACCTGCATCAACGATGACATCACCTTCCTTTATGTGTATCTCATCTGTGATGTAAGTATGAGGGGAACCAGTTTGCTGCTCAAACTCCAACCCTGCAACGTATTGCACCCCTTTTTCCACCGTAAACGTTTTCTCTCTCGGGAAATACATGCGCTTATCGCAAAAAAAGGTATACGGCATGTTCGTTTCCCGATCCCATTGAATTTCATACAGTTTTTCCTTTTCCGGACAGTATCCGCACCAAAGATCGTATCTATCCGCCTGCGTCATATTTTCTAAAGTCGCTTGAATCTCTTGTGCATCATCATCCTGATATTTGTTCAAGATACGCAAATACAACAAATAGAATTCATTGTCAATCTTTTCTGTATCCACATGATACCCATAGACCAGTTCATCCTTTATTCTAGGGAAACTTGCAGTATTGAGAATGACAATCTTTGAAAAATCCTGCTCCTGCAATTCACTTACAGAATAATACGGCATTCCATATAAAAAGCGTTCCCGTCTCATGTGATCGACAAAACCGCAAATTCCACATCTCTTTGCCGTAGCAATATCCTTGAAAATCCGGAAAAATAAAAAATTCATTTGCGGCTCTGTTTCCATGCCGAAAACAAACACAGTTCTGTTATTCCCCATGAATAACTCTCCTTTCCAAGAGTAAGTCATACTTTGGGATCGATTACTTCTATACAACGAAGTGAACTACCTTAATTTTTCCTCAGTATTGCACAGAACTCGAATCTCCCAAACGGAGTATGACACAAACGATGGAGCGAAAAATCTATAAAGTTTAATTTCTGCAATACATGGATGATCAATTCGAACGATGAAGGAGTAAACTGCCATGCATGAACATCTATATATCCCCCGTTGCTTTTCAAATATTCCATTTTCATTGATTCAAAATTTGATAAACCGTCCATAATATTTCCATGGACTCCAAACCAGTGGGCTACCGGGTCATTCATGGTTGTAAAGCATCTGTGCTCCATCACGTTGCGGAAAGAATGAACTTTCATTTCCTTCATATAGGCATCCACAATTTCCGATGGCATTGTTTCTGGCAAGAAGTAGTCAAAACAAAACCTCTTGTCAGGAATCAGCATGATATAGAGCCCTTTCCCCTTCAATATTTTCGATACCTGTTGCAAATGTCTGATCAAATCCGGCTGATGTTCTATCACATGGCGGCTAAATACGATATCGAATTTCTCATCTACACATCCCAAATCCCCACAAGAATCCACATAATGAATTTTCTCGGGAACATTATGGAACGGTCGATTACATGACTCAGATCTCTTTTTCAATTCATCAGCAGGAAGAACATCAAAATATTTTACATTCTCCCCAAGGCAAAATGGATTATCAAACGGACCGATTTCAAGTATTTTGTTCGCCATGTATCGTTTTTGTAACAGATTCTGCAATCCCTCTGCCCTGTCATATTCGCAGGAAATCCTCCCTTGAATTTCTGCATATCTTTGATAGTGTTCACTGACATCATTCGGCGAAAGTCTTGCAAGTTCTGGATTCATACGCTTATAGAATTCAGGATCAAACACGGGGGGGATTGGCGGAAGTGAGGAATCCGTCAAATTTTGTACTATTTTCACAGAATAGATTGTATGTTCTTTTTTGTATCCGATGTGAATGTCTGTAATCTCCTTAGATGTATTTTCATCAAAGTTTACATGTAACCGAAATCCAATTGCATCATCTCCTGGTATGAAGGGCGACAATTCTTTTGCGTTAATTCTAACATCCGGTCGCTGCAATCCGATGGGAATATACACCTTATGATTTATAACAACAACTCGTTCTCCTTCCTCCAGCTCCTTTCGCTTGCTGACAAACCACCCCGTTAATGTGATAGTCGAACCGGAGCGACTGAATAAATCCAGGAAGCCAACCACGTCATCATCTTCTGTGCATTCAATTTCATTCCCAATTTCGTACTTATAGGGCGTAATCACATCTACAACATTATCATTTATGGCCCTTATATCCGTTTTTCCCTTCTCTACAAATCCATTGAGCAATTCTTCAACAGATGTCTCCTTATACTTGTAATTTTCTATATCCAGCATACCGTCCCAAGTTTTCGGTTTTCTCGCAATCATCATGCAATCGACAATTTCTTTATCCACCCATTCCTTCGGTGCATTCTTTGGCATCTCACTCGTGGAAACATGCATTGGAACAAGCCCTGCGTATTTGGCTAATGCAATCATTCCATCTACATCATATCGAAAGGTATCTATGGGATAACGATGTCTCCTGCACTCCTTTGGTGCTATGACACAAAGAAGTCCTTCTGGTTTTAAAACACGACACATTTCCGAAAAGATAGCCCACGGAAACTCCACATGTTCAAGGCATTGTCCACTAATCACAACATCAAAAGAATTCGATTCGAGTTCCTTCCAACAATACGGATATTGGGGAACCATATCCACATTTGCCCCGGAAACCATATCCAAGCCAATGTATTTGAATTTTGAATCCGAAAACAGATCCCTGTAGGTTCCGTTTACATCCTGACTTCCAATATCCAACACATGGATTTCTCGATTCGAATCTTCCGCATCATCCAATAAATAGGTTTCAACAAAATATTTCATTCTCATGTATGAGCTTTTATGCATATATATCCCCCATTCTTATCTCCTCCATAGGTTAAAAATCTGAACAACTTCTACCCATAGGGCACACCTCTTCCGCCTCGTTGCTACGCAAAGCTAGCCCTTTAAGGAAACGCAAATTTCAAGGTTTTGCCTATGGAAAACCTTGAAATTTGCGTTATAATAATAGCAAGAAAATCACCAAGAAAGGGGTGCATGCACTGCTACGAATTCTACTGCGGCACCAAGGACCAGCCCCTTGCCTCCACCTTGCGCCTTTCGGATTCCTTTCCGAAGGATCTTCCTTTTCCACCGCCTCTGGAACTGGTTGTCACCCGCTACAACATCAGCTACCACGAAGATATCAGCAAATGCAGCAGCCTCTTGGAATACAAGCCCCTGCGGGACTACAGCTTCTTTGTCTACGATGTCCGCAGACGCATAGAAGCCGGAGAAGTGCTGAAAGAGGCCATCCAAAAATCCATCAAATATTGCATTGAGCACGACATCATGAAAAATTACCTGATTGAGAACCAGAAGGAGGTTTTAGATATGTACAGCCTGCATTGGAACGAACAAGCCTCAAGAGAAGCCGCCATGGAAGATGGACGCATGGAAGGACGCATGGAGGGACGCATGGAGGGACGCATGGAAGGACGCAACGAAG
>DFES01000201.1 GCA_002369175.1 Selenomonadaceae bacterium UBA3796 | reverse complement strand
CCGGGGTTTCGATGGTGAAAGGGAGTCATGGCATTAAACAGATGGGTAAAATGACAAATACCATGTTCCCTTACGGCTTCCATGGCCTGCCCGTAGTCTGCAGAGGTATGTCCAATGGAAAGAACGATGCCCCCATGCCTGCATTTCTCCACAAATCGCCAGTCGGGAAGCTCCTCCGGAGCAAGCGTGATGATTTTCACCGTATCCTCAAAGCCTTTGAGATCGGCATAATCTGCCTTCCGGATATGCCTTTCCGCTTGCGCCCCCCGGTAGGCAGCACTGATGTAAGGGCCTTCCATGTGGCACCCCAGCACCCGTGCCCCATGGGCAAAGGTGCGCCCCATGGCTTCCCGGATGCGTCTGAAAGCGCGATGAATCCTGGGGATATCATAGGTCATGGTCGTCGGAAGGAACCCCGTCACCCCCGTTTTCGCCTGCATGCGCGCCATGACCCCGAGAGCCTCCCCATCCTCATCCATCGTATCCATGCCCCCGCAGCCATGGACATGAATATTGAGAAAGCCCGGAGCCACATAACGCCCCGCCGCATCCAGCACATCCGCTTTCTCAACCCCCTTTTCTTCCCACCCGGACATGGGGAGGATCTGATGAATTGTTTCCTCGTAGAGGAGGGCCTGTTCCTCCCGAATCATGAAATTTCCCCGTTCCCCCGGAAGAATTACCCTTGCATGAAGAATCGCTTTCATATTTTGCCTCTTTTCTCTCAAACTACCTTCCGCCGATGTCCTTCTTTTGACGGGAAAGAAGGACATCGGCTCCCCGTGTCGAATAGTAACACCAAAAGAACCATGAACAGGAAAGGACGAGCGTTATGCCAAACCAAAACCCCACGAAGCTTCGCTGCAGTTTCTGCAAAAAAATCATTACGGTGCAGGATCAGTACGATATGCCGATTTACGACCCTGGCACGGGCTTTTCCATATGCAAAAGCTGTGTCAAGGAAATCAACCGCATCCTTGAAGAACACGATGCCGCCAATGCTGAAGTGGAAAAAAGGGACTTCGCCGACCAGTTGGATGACATTCTCTCCAAGAACAAACCCCATATCATCAAGGAGTATCTGGACGAATACATCATCAAGCAGGATCGCGCGAAGAAAATCCTCGCCGTAGCAGTCTACAACCATTACAAGCGCATGAAATACGGGTCGGAGCATGCGGATGAAACGGATATCGAGAAATCCAACGTCATCATGCTGGGGCCTTCCGGTTGCGGAAAAACCGCCCTTCTCTCCCATCTTTCAAGGCTCCTGGATGTTCCCTTTGCCGTCACGGATGCCTCAAGCCTCACAGAAGCCGGATTTGTGGGAGCCGATGTGGAAGTAGCCGTGCGCAATCTCTACTATGCTGCCGATAAGGACATTGCCAAAGCAGAGCACGGGATCATCTACCTGGATGAATTCGACAAGATTGCCAGGAAATCCGGTGCCAACAATTCCATCACAGCAGATCCCGGCCATGAAGGCGTCCAGCAGGCGCTCCTCAAAATGCTGGAAGGCAGCGTAGTGGAATTCACTGCCCGCGGCCAGCGCAAGCATCCCGAAGCTCCCACCATCAAAGTGGATACGAAGAACGTCCTCTTCATCGTGGGAGGCGCTTTTGTGGGCATTGACAAGGAGATCTCCAAGCGGCTCAAGAAAGCCGACTCCAGCATTGGATTCGGAGCAGAGGTGCAGGGAGAGGATGAAAAACCGAAATACGATGAGCTCATCCACAAGGTTCGCCCGGAGGATCTCATGGAGTACGGCATCATCCCGGAAATCATCGGGCGGCTTCCCGTCATCTGCACACTGGAAACACTTGATGAAGATGCCCTTCTCCGCATACTCACCGAGCCGAAGAATGCTCCCGTCAAGCAATACGAAAAGCTCCTCTCCATGGACAATGTCCAGCTGGAATTTCAGGAAGACGCACTCCGTGCTGTGGCGAAAAAAGCCATTGAACGAAAGACCGGTGCCCGCTCCCTCAAGGGCATCATTGAGGATACCATGCTGGATGTCATGTTCGAGATCCCAAGATCCGACAAACCCCGCAAGGTCATCATCACCAAAGAATGCATCGAAGAAGGTGCAGCTCCTGTCATCGAGGATGTTTGAGCACTTTCAGAAGGGCTGCCCGTTTCCGGCAGCCCTTCTTTTCATTTCCCCCGCCTTTGCAGGAAATGCCGCAGTGCCCCAAGCATCGCCGCATCATTGCCGAGCTTTGCAAAGACCAGCTCTGTTGATTCGCGGATGGGCACGATAACCAGAGACCTCCTCAGTGCTTCCTCCAGGCGGGGACGCAGATAAGCTTCCTGTGCCATAATGCCTCCGCCCATTATGATGCGCTGGGGATTCAGGAGACAGCAGACATTGGCAAGGCCGATGGCAAGACGCTGTACCATTCCCTCAATGGCCTCTGCTGCATCCTGCTTTCCTTCCTTGGCATCGGCAAAAATCCGTTCCCCGTCGAGGGTCTCCGCCTCAACTCCGCGCTTCTCCGCCAATTCGCGAATCAAACTTGCAGTGGAGCTGCTTTCCTCCAGCGTTGCCCCATCCCCCATGGACAGGAATCCGATTTCCCCTGCACAATTTGCCGCACCATGAAGGAGTTTGCCCCCTAGGAGCACACAACCGCCGATTCCCGTTCCCACAGCCACGCAGACGATGGATTCCGCTCCCTTTCCCGCGCCAAGCCATGTCTCGCCAAGCCCGACGGCATTTACATCATTTTCCACCTCACAGGGAATCCCGCACCGCTTCTCTACTTCCTCCTTGAGCCGCGTCCCCGTATAGCCCGGAAAATTATTTCCCGCAAAAACAATTTCCCCCTTCTCTGCATCCACAATGCCCGGAGAGGCAATGGCAACCCCCGCCACTTCATAGGAAGCACGGTATGCCTCCACGAGCTCCTGCAGTTTCCCCAATAAGCCGGCTATCCCCTTTTTCTTTGCCTCTGTTGGAACAGAGCCCTTTTCCAAAAGATTTCCCTGTCCATCCGCCAAACCATGCTTGAGAAAGGTTCCCCCTATATCAATGCATACATAATATTTCATAACACAACCCCTCCGCATTCCTGTTATCCCTCTCGAATCTCCTTCTCCAAAAGTCTTCCTACCACATCTGCCATCCGGGATATCTCCGCGATGCGTGAGCAGCTCTGCCCGTAGATGCGCCTGGCATAATCCTCGACCATGCCATCGGAGAACACACTGTTCACAACGGCAGTCACACGGATGCCCTGCCGTCGAAGCTCCCGCACCGCCTTCGCCGTATCCTCAACAGCCGGCTCCTGGAAATACTTCCGGGAGAGATGAATGCCTCTCGCCGGAATGTCCGCCTCATCACTGGGGTATGCATCTGTCAGCACAACCAACAGCCGCCTGCCTCCGATGCCCCGGAAAAGTTCCGGCACAGCGCGCAGAGCCAGACCGTCCCTGTTCCATCCCCGCGCAGTATAGCGAAAAACGCCCCCCGCATCCTCATCTGAAAAGTCCTTCATTCTCTGCAGGATCGTGTATCCGTACAGGCTGCAAAATGACGCCACCGCAACGGAAAGCCCCGCCTGGCGGACCCCTTCAGCGATGGCATACGCCTGGCAGGCAAGGATCTCCTGCTGTCCCTCGCGGGAAGAAGAGGCATCCAGCAACAGAAGAAGGGAGATATTTCCATAAGAGGATTCCTCCCAGGCAGAGAACACCCTCGTATCCCGTAAATGCAGCGCCCGCCACACCGCCCCCGGTTGGAGCATGCCTTGCCGGGAAGAGAGCTCCAGGGGCTGCCGATAGACCGCAAGACAGCTCCTCAGATGATCCCTGAGCCTTCGAATGCCTGTCCGGTACTGGGCTTTGTGTTCCCTGTACCATTCCAGGTTCCCGGGCTTAGGATCTCCCTTTCCCGAAGAAAACCAAAGATGAGTGCCTCCATGAACCTCCCTGCAAAGTTCCTGCTCCAGCCGCTCCATGCAGGGACGGCTGAAGAGAAGCGGGCCGAACATCTCCTGCAGTTCCTGCTCCCGCTTGCACCTTCCCCCATCGGGAAAAGCGCCCTCCCCTTCACCGAAGGCTCCTCCGCTTTTCTCCGGCAGAACCGGATGCACTGGGAAGGATACATTCCCCTCATACTCCTTCTGCACGGGGAGCAATTTCCGAAGGAGCGCCGTCCAACGGGAACCGAGAAGCAGGTGGATATTTCTCCGCCCCAGGCTCGTAAAGCGGAAAAAGAAAAATGTTTCCCATATGCGCTGCATTTCCCGGATGATATCCTCCGTCTCCATGGAGCCGGAAAAACGAAGCGCCTCATAAAGCCGTTTGTCCCAGGGATTCCGCAAGCCTGTCGCCTCCCCCAGGATTTCACGACACCTTGCACCTTTCAGGCTGTGGACAACTTCACTTCGCATCATGAGTTGCTGCATAGAAAGATCCACATCATCTTCCAGCCATCTTCGCGCGTGTTCCTGTCGAAGTTCCGAAAGCACGGGACGTGATGGGGATTCCCTCTCGTAGGCCGCCTGCTCAAGCCCCAGCCAGAGAAGATCTGAGAAAAGATCCCGCAACAGGGAAGCATCGAAACTATGCACATAGGCCGACAGTTTCCCTGCATCATAATGGCGGTGCACAAAACCAACGATGGAATTCAAATAAATATCCGGGCTGCCATCCCGGCGAAAAGCCATGAATTCCGGCTGGAATCCGTAAACCCCCGCGGCTGTCCAGATCATGTTCAAGGCACGCCGCTGCCGGGCAGTACGTCTCTGTTCCATACACAACTCACTCCGCAAAAACCTGCGTGGCATCCATGTCCTTCGGTATCCTCAAATCTACGGCATCCTCGACCATTGCGCGCTCCTCTCCGTCCTGGCATTTGTTTGAAATTCCCATGGCAATCGCGGGACGCACGGCAAGTCCGAGTTGTATCAGCCGCAGGGCATCCAGAAGCCCGCGAAGATCCACCGCCTTTCCGGAAATCTCCCGATGCTCACATTTCTGCTGCAAATCCCGAAAAAGTCCCGCAAACATGGAAGCGGCACCATCTTTCATTGCCGGAAATTCGTAAGAAAGAAGTTTCAGCAAATGCTCCTCGGAAAGCTCCGGCAGCTGCAGCACAACGAAACGGGAAAGAAGCGCTTCATTGAGTTCCCTTGTTCCTGCATATCCGTAATTCATCGTAGCAATGAACCGCGCCGCCGGGTGCACTGAGATGCGCTCATATCCCGGAACGTCCAGCATGCGGCGGTGATCCAGCAAAGAATGCAGCACCGCCATGGCCTCATTGCGCGCCATATTGATTTCATCCAGAATACAGAAACCGCCCTGGGTGACGCACTCATGCACAGGGCCGGGGCGAAACCGCACCTCCCCCTGAGAAAAGGTATCCATGCCGATAAGAGAGGACGCATCCGTATTGATGTGGAAGGAAATGTTCCACTCCGGACGCCCGAACATCATGGCAAGATTCTCTGCCAGTACATTCTTCCCCGTTGCCTTCGGCCCCGTCAAAAGAAGATTTGCACCCGACAAAAGAGCGGCAATCGCCTGCTCCAGCACCGCATGGCCAAAGTACGGATAATGCGGCCTTGCCACCGGGCGGATCCCTCTCCACGGAAACTTTTGGCGGTACTCTGCAAGCCCCACTGAAAGCTTTCCGCGAAGCTTTTGGCCGCACTCCTCCCAGAATACTTCCTCCGCTCCATCCTTCATTGACTTTCCACCCGCGCATCCGCTCCTTCCTGTTTTCTCGAGAAATAAAGATTTTTCCGCCTTCCACAAGGATATTTGCCTGTACAAGCCTGTCCCCTGCTACATAGTAAAAATCGTAGAAGTCGCCGCCCACTTCCCGGGCAGGGTACATGGCCGCTGCCATCTGATATTCCCGACGGAACGGCAGGGGCGAGGGCAAAAGGCTGGTCTGGATATGGGACGCTACCTCCAGTTCTGTTTCGATTCGGGATGTTTCCTGAGCCGTATGGGCAATTTCCTGCTCATAGCGGGACAATTTCCGGGTCATGTCTCCCATGCACAGAGCCAGGTGCTCCAGTTCATCTCCGGTGTGTGCATCGATCCTGTGGGAGAAATTCCCCTTGGCAATCTCTGCAGTAGCTTCCACCAGCTCGCGCAGAGGACGACAGAAATGCTCCGCCGCACGATTGCTGCCCCAGGACACCAGCGCAAAGACTGCCAGCAGGATGAGAGCCGCCACGGCGGCAAAATACAGAAACAACTGCGCAAAGGAGCTGCGGAAGGAATCCATCTGTCCGGTCATGTGCAGCCGCGCCCGCTCAGCGGATTCTGCCACTTTCCTGTCATCCAGCAATGTACCTACACTCCAGCCCAATTTGGGCACCGGAGCATAGGACAGGTAATAATCCTCCCCCGCCAGATACACCTTGCGGGAACCGATGCGGCTCTGCACCATGCACCGAGCGGCAAAGGCCAGGCTTGGCAAGTGGCTTTCCTGCAGGCTCTTTCCCCGATCATCCGCCGGCAGCATCTCCTGAGGCAACGTGGAAAGGAGCAGCTCTCCCTTGGCTCCCAGCACAAAGCTGCGGGTGATGCCCGCAGCTTCCTCGGGCAGAAAGGTGTCGGGGTCACAATCCGCCACCACAACACCCGCCACCTGCCCCTGGCCATCGTAATAGGGCATAACACAAGAAATCACCGGCTCCCCATGATTGCCCGTATAAACCTGTGTGAACACAGGCTCTGCAGCCTTTTCCCCCAGCTGGTACCAGTATCGCTGCCGGGCATCGTAGTCCGGCTGCAAGGGCTCCTGAGGCAAGGCGTAACCGTCACCTCCACGAATCGCCGCATCCAGACGAATGAGATACCCATGTTTTGAACCCACACAAATACATTTATAATACTGCCGCAGGGTGTTCATAATAACCGATATGTTGGACAGCGCAGCCATTTCCTGCTCCAGTTCCGGGGACAGCCCCTCGTCCTCTATCCGGCTCTGCAGTTCCGTACTGAAATGGATATAAGCAGTTCCTGCCGGAACTGCTTCCTCATTGGCATTGGGTAATGTTTGTGCCACATATCGATTGGGAAAACTGAGCATATCCGTCAGTTCAGCGGAAAGATAGGCGATATCCGCCTGCACCATTCTGGCCTCATAGCCAAGGATGGCAGCCCGGATTTCCGTTTCGCTTTCCATTCCCTCCTGGCTCTGTTCCTTGGCAAAATCCGTAGCATAGTTGGAAACCACTT
>DFES01000133.1:1771-3161 GCA_002369175.1 Selenomonadaceae bacterium UBA3796 | reverse complement strand
GAGCGTGTCCGCGAGATCCAGAAGATCTCCCAGGAACCCGTTTCCCTTGAAACACCCATCGGTGAGGAAGAAGATTCCCATCTTGGGGATTTCATTGAGGATCAGGAAGCGCCTGCTCCGGCAGATGCCGCATCCTTCATGCTTCTAAAGGAACAGCTGGAGGAGGTTCTGGATACGCTGACGCCTCGCGAGGAGAAGGTTCTTCGCCTGCGTTTCGGTCTTGATGACGGCAGAGCCAGAACCCTGGAGGAGGTCGGCCAGAGTTTCGGCGTTACCCGCGAGCGCATTCGCCAGATTGAGGCCAAGGCACTGCGCAAATTGCGCCATCCGAGCCGCAGCCGCAAACTCAAGGATTTTCTTGATTAAAATTTGAAGAAATGTGAAGAAATCCTTGACAGGATGAGAAGAGATGGGTATAATATCATATGTCGGTGAGATGCTGACATAATTCCTCGATAGCTCAGTCGGTAGAGCGTCTGACTGTTAATCAGAATGTCACAGGTTCGAGTCCTGTTCGAGGAGCCAATACGAATACTGGGGTGCGGCATGTGTGTGCCGCACTCTTTTTTTGACAGGTGGGATCGGAGATGCAGTTGGATAGCAGGCTTCAAGCCTTGGCAGACTTTGTCGCGCCGGGCAGCAGAGTGGCGGATATCGGCACGGATCATGCGTATCTGCCTGTATATCTGGTGATGAACGGCAAGTCGGATTTCGTTATTGCGGGAGATAAAAACGCAGGCCCCTGTCAGGCGGCAAAGCGTACGGTACGGGAATACGAAATGGAGCGCAGGATTTTTGTGCGGCAGGGGGATGGACTGAAGGTTCTGGAACCGGGGGAGGTGGATACCGTCTGCATTGCAGGTATGGGAGGATCGCTCATAAGCGATATCCTCTGCGCCCGACTGGATCTGCTGAAGACGGTGGATACCTTGGTGCTGCAGCCGATGAACGACGCCCCGGAATTACGCAAATGGCTCTATCAGCATGATTGGCATATCGGGGACGAGGCGCTGGCTCTTTCCGATGGACGCATCTACGAGATCATCCTGGCGAAGCGCGGCCGGCGCAAGAGGCCATCCCCGCTCATGCTGGCCATTGGACCGGTACTCTGGGAGAAGAAATCGGGACTTCTTCGCCATCACATTGAGGCGCTGCTCTTTCGGGAACGGCGGATTGCAGTGGGATTGGAGAAAAGCGAGCGGATGAAGAAGAGCAGGAAATATCAGGAGACATTGGAAAATATCAAAGCACTGGAGGAGAGATTGAGATGGTGAAGTGCAGGATGGTCATGGAGGCGATGGAGCGCATTGCCCCCAAGCGTCTGGCTGAGGAATGGGATAATCCCGGACTTCTTGTGGGAAGTCCGGAGCAGGAAATCCGCAAAATTCTC
>DFES01000133.1:0-1570 GCA_002369175.1 Selenomonadaceae bacterium UBA3796 | reverse complement strand
GGCTCCAAATGCTTCTGAAGCATGACATTGCCCTGTTTGCAGCCCATACGAACCTGGATAGTGCCAAAGGCGGTGTCAATGATATCCTGGCAGAGCGCATAGGACTCCAGCAGAGGGAGCCCTTTGTTGTGACTTGTCCGGAAGAGCATGGGGCAGAAGGAATGGGACGCATCGGGCGGCTTTCCTCGCCCGTATCCCTCAGGGAATTTGCTCTTCGGGTGAAAGCGGCGCTTCCGGTATCCCACATCCGCGTGGTATCTGCAGGGAATCGAAGCATTTCAAAGGTTGCCCTGTGCGGCGGCAGTGCGGCTGAGTACATCGGAAAAGCGGCATCCCTTGGGGCGGATGTCTACGTTACAGGAGATGTGCGGTATCATGATGCCCAGCATGCGGCAGAAATGGGAATCCATGTCATAGACGCCGGGCACTTCGGCACGGAGTTTCCTGTGGTTTCAGTCCTGAAAACGCAGCTGGAGCGGGAACTCGCCGGAGCCGGTGAGAAGGTGGAAATCGCAGAAGATGCGGAGTCAAAGGATTTTTTTGAGGTTTTGTAGAAGGGATAAGGCAGAGGAGCTGTTGCACGCAATTCGCGTACAGCAGCTCCTTTTCGCATGCAAAAAAAGCTCCCGAGGCTTACCTCGGGATGGAGTGTGGGAGGAAACGGAAGATATTCATGAGGTGCTGGCTCATCTTCCTTTGCGCCGAAAACCGCGTTCGCCGTCAAAGAGATGATCGGCGTATCCTTGACCTTGCCCGGATAAAGGCGTTTCAGTTCACCCAGCGTTTCCATGCCGTCCATGCCCGGCATCCGATGATCGAGGAAAACAAGATCGTATTGGTTCGATCCGAATTTCTCAACGCACTCCTCTCCGTTGGAGGCCGTATCCACAAAGATTTTCGTGCGGCGCAGGAGACTGGAAATGACCGCTATATTCATCGGCGCGTCATCCACCACGAGGATTCGCGCAGTTGGCGCAACGAATCCGGTGTTTTGGCGGATGCGTTTTCCCTCCATGCGTTTCAGTGCGGTGGCGATATCGCCGACACCTTCCCAATTCACTACTTTCTGCGGCAGGGAGAACGAGAACGTCGAGCCCTTGCCGAGCACGCTTCGTACCTCGAGGCGGCTTCCCATCATGGTCAAAAGTTGCTGTGTGATGTTGATTGAGGCCGAGTCCGGTACCCTCGATCTTTCGGGTCTTTTCTCCGTCCAGACGATCAAAAGCGGCGAAAAGCTTGTCCATCTCCTCTTCCCGAATGCCGCGGCCGGTATCTGTGACGGATACGTTGAGTGCGATCTCGTCCCGCGCCGTCTGGTGGAACCCGACAGCAAAGGACACAGAACCCTTTTCCGTATATTTCACCGCATTGGTCAGGAGGTTGGTAATGATCTGCTTGACGCGAATCTCGTCGCCGAACAGGGTATGGGGCGTTTCGGGATCTACCTTGACATACAGAGCCAGCCCGCGTTCCTCTGCCCGCAGACGCACGAGATTGACAAGGTCGTTCACCAGGGAGGGAAGAGCATATTCCGTGGGGAGGATATCCATCTTGCCCGCTTCGATTTTCG
>DFES01000077.1:8254-19674 GCA_002369175.1 Selenomonadaceae bacterium UBA3796 | reverse complement strand
CCCCTCTTTGTGACGGGGACAGGATTTTTTGTACCAGGAAAGCCGCATATCATTGGCACAGCCGGAGCAGGCCAGCGGGTTGTACACGCGGTACGGTGTCGGAAATTCCCACCAGTCCATGGTGAAGCCGCAAATCATGATGACGGGGCAGCCGACGGTGTAAGCGAGCCAGGCAAGGCCGCTGGAAAGCCCGATGTAGAAATCCGCATGGGACAGCATGTTTCCTCGGGTGTTGCGTCAGCATCTGTGCAGCTGAAATATTGTATGGGATAGGGAAATATGGTTTGTGGTCTGTTTTCCGATAAAGGATTCGATGAAACTTCTTGCATGGAAGAACTCCTTATCTCCGTCCCCAGATGGGACCGTTTTTCTCCCGGCCTACGGTGGTTTCTTCGCTGTGCCCGGAGAGGAGGATGGTCTCCTCCGGCAGAGTGAGGATTTTGTCCCGGATGGATCGATAGAGTACGGCCTCATTGCCTCCCGGAAAATCCGTGCGCCCGAAGCTGCCGGCAAAAATGGTATCCCCCACAAAGGCAACATGATGTTCCTCATCATAGTAGATACAGCCGTCCGTGGTGTGGCCGGGGGTGTGGATGAGTTTCAAGTGCAGGCCGGGAGCTTCCGGGTACGCAATGACAGCGCCGTCCTTTTGATAGGTGACATTTTGGAGGATGAAGTTTCCATGGAATTGAGCGGACAGGTTCCAGTTCGGATTTTCAGCGTAGTCTCTTCCGTTTTCCTGCATGATGACGGGGATGTTGAGTTCCTGCCGGAGCTCCTCAACGGCTCCGATGTGGTCGAAATGTCCATGGGTCAGCAGCAGTGCCTCAAGCTGGAAACCTTGGGAACGCATGACGCTGAGCAGACGCTCTGCCTCTGAGCCGGGGTCGATGAGGACGCCGTGGTTTGTATCCTCATCTATATAGAAATAAGCATTTGTTGGAATGAGTTCCTGAACGGTGACAGGATATATTTTCATGGGGTTCCTCCTTGTGTCGGTAGCTTTTCTATTCCGTAAGTTTGTCCAATGCATCCGAAAGTTTGTCAAGGGTCTGCCGATCTCCATGTTGGATGGCATCTACAATGCAGTGTTCCACATGGTCTTTCAGAATGATCACCTTGAGTTTCCGAAGGGAAGCGTTGACGGCCGAAAGCTGCATCAGGACTTCGCTGCAGTCACGCCCGTTTTCCACCATATCAGAAATGCCCTGCATATGTCCGATGACGTTATGGATACGCCGGAGAACCTGTTTTGTCTGTGTATGGGAATGCGTGTGCCCGTGGGCATGGGATACGACACTTCCGTCCTTGAGCACGTGTGTATGTACATTATCCTGCATGGGAAGCCCTTTCTTTGTTCCATTAAATTTTTTCTGTATTCATTCTGGGGCGGACACCAAGAAAACCACCACCGACACCGACGCCGATGGTGGTTTTTGCCCCGCAACATCATTACTTGTTCACTACTACACACTGCATATCCTCATCCGTAAATGAAACGCGGCGAATGCGTTCAAATGGAATCTCGTTGAAAGAATAGCGAATATCCAAATATTCATCATGGCGTGAGAAGGAAACTTTCCTCAAGGTATATTTTGATTTCGATTTTTTGATTTGCGATATATAGAACTGCGCATCTTCCGCAGTAAAAGGACCCTTCTCAATCGTAACGTTTACATTGTCAATGATCATGGGAAACACCTCCATATGAGATGGAAAAGCAGATGTTTACGGTGATTGTCGGAAGGTTAGGGCATCCCCTTCCAATTCGTGGTCATTATACTATAGAAACTTCGTCTTGTGAAGTATTTTTTCGCAGGATATTTTCTGAAAAGCCCCGATTGGCACAGGTTATGCTTGCGGGAGAAAAAATATCATAGGGGAAAGGAGGGGAGAGAATTTTGGCGAATTAAAGGGAGTGTGGAGTTGGAGTTTCTTAGGTAATGGGGGGATTCGTTATGAAAATGAGATGGAAGAAGAAACTTGCTGCGCTTACGGTCGGCATGATGATGGCTGCAACGATGGCCTATGCCAGCATTTCTCCTCAGCAGGTCGCTCTTGCCGGCATCGAGCCCGGCATGAGCTTGGAGCAGGCCATGAGCATCGGCGGTGAGGTGGCTTATTCCGATTACGAGAAAGTCGTGTTCAAGAGCGGTGCAGTCGTGGAGGTGGATGACGACCGCCCGGGTATTGTGGATAAGGTTTCGATTCGCTCCGGCACGGCGGGCACTCCCGCAGGTATCACGTTGGGCATGGGGACGGATGCCATCACCGGAGCGTACGGCAACGCGGACAAAGTTGACTATGACAGGGATGATACGGAATATATCTATCGTTCCACGGACGGCATGAAGAAAATGAAGTTCAAGGTCATCAACGGCGTGATTGTCAAGATTTCCTGCAGTCTGCGGGATTAGGGTGTGAACACCGTTCCTTCCATGGATTTCCGTGGAAGGAACGGTGTTTGTTTTTGTGCGCCAATGGGAAGGTTTTGCCTGTGGCAAAACTTGAACCGTTGCGTTATAATAGGAGACTGGCGATGTATCGTTTTCAGTGAGCAGGAGGGAATGGCGTGCGTATTGTTATCGTCGGGGCAGGAAAACTTGGGTACAGTATTGCGGAGTTTCTGTCCCAGGAGCAGTTTGATGTGGTCATGATCGACCACGAGGAAGGACAGCTGGAGGCGGTGAAGAATACGCTGGATGTGCTGACCATCCCGGCAAATGGAGCAAGCCCCATCACCATGAACGATCCGGATGTGCGGGACGCAGATATCCTCATTGCTGTGACAGGCAGCGACGAGGTGAATATGGTGGCATGCATCCTGGCGAAGAAGCACGGCATCACCCATACCATTGCCCGCATTCGCGATATGCAGTTCATGTCGGAGGCAAAGGATTATCTCAAGGAAAACTTTGACATTGATCTCATGCTGAACCCGGAACTCATCACGGCGCATGAAATCAATCGCATCCTCATGACCCCTGCGGCGCTCAATGTGGAGGACTTTGCCCATGGAAAGGTGCGTCTCTTTGAGGCGAAGATTCGCCGCCGTTCAAAGCTGGCGGGAATTCCTCTCAAGGAATTGAAGCTGCCGAAGGGTGTGCTGGCCGGCATGATTTTCCGTGACCACCGCATGATCATTCCCCATGGAGATGACATCCTCATGCCCCACGACAATGCCTATTTCATCGGCATGCCGGAGGAAATCGAGAAATTCAGCAAGAGTTTCGTACAGAGGGATGCCCGCAAGCTGGAGCGCGCCATGATCATCGGCGCGGGGCGGACGGGGCGGGCACTGGCTCGTATTCTGGATGCCCAGAAGGTAAAGGTGAAAGTCATAGAGCGGGATCAGGAGCGCTGCCGGCTCATGGCGGAGCAGCTCATGGACGGCATTGCCATCTGCGGCGACGGAACGGATATTGACCTTTTGCTGGAGGAGGGGGTGGATTCCGCCGATGTGGTGATCTGCCTGACGGAGGATGACAAGCTGAATCTCATGCTGGCTCTTCTGGCAAAGCATCTCAAAGCTCGCAAGACCGTGGTGCGCGTGGCTCGGAACGAGTATGTGGATCTCATGGAGAAAGTGGGCGTGGATGTGGTGGTCTCGGCTCGTCTGCTCTCCGCCAGTGAGGTTATGGCTTTCGCCCGACGCGGCGGCGTGGTTTCTGTTTCCTATCTGGAGGGAGCAAAGGCAGAGGCCATGGAGGTCATCGTGCAGGAGGGCGCACCTGTGGCGGGAAAGCGTCTCATGGATGCGCATCTTCCGAGGGAGTGCCTGGTCTGCGCCTATGTGCGCCACGATACGGCGGCAATCCCCAACGGACTCACGGAACTTTTGCCGGGGGATCGCATCATTCTCTTCATTCAAACGAAATTCGCTCAGAAGGTCATGAAGTATTTTCAGAGGTGAGACGCGGGGTCATAAGAATGAATCAAACATTGATGATGTACCTTTTGGGGAAAGCATCCCTTGTCATGATGGCTTCTCTCCTGCTTCCCCTGGCGTATTGCTTCTATGAGGGCAGCCCGGATGGAATGGTGTTTTTGTTCGTTTTCTTGCTTATGGCGGCTTCCACAGCAGCTCTCCACGTTGAGGGGAAGGTGAACAAGAGACACCTTTCCATCAAGGATGGCGTTCAGTTCCTGCTCCTCTTTTGGTGGTGGCTCGCTTTTTTCGGCATGCTTCCCTTTCTGGGCTCGGGGCAGCTGAGCTTAATGGCGGCGATTTTTGAGGCGGTTTCGGCTCTGACTACTACGGGAGTCACGCTTCTGCCGGTGGACGCGCCTTTTTCCATGTGGCTTTGGCGGAGTGTCCTCGCCTGGCTTGGGGGGATGGCCTTTCTCGTGATGCTCGTGACGATTCTTCCCCATGTCAACGGATGTTTCGGGTTGACACTGGCTTTTCGGCGGGGCATGTCGTTCAGCTCCATGCTGAAGCCAATGGAGCACACGTCCCTGCAGATGATTGGCGTCTACAGCGGCCTCACGCTTTTTTCCTGGCTGCTCTATGTGCTGGCGGGACTGCCCCTCATGGAAGCATTGATGGCATCCATGCTGACGGTTTCCACTACGGGAGGGAAGGATGCGTTCGACTGGTTCGGCGTGGATGGAAATCCCTTGCCGGAATGCGCAGCGGCTTTTACGATGCTTCTGGTATGCGGAAATATCCTGAGGTATTGGCGGACCTTCCGGCGCAGGGATTTTCGCGATTATTACGGGAATTACGAGATCAGGATCTTTTTGGCGATGGTGCTTTTCTTTGGCGGTTTTATGACGTGGAATCTTTGGTACCATGGCATCTATGACTTTTTTTCCAGTTTGCTCCATTCCTTTTTCCATGTTCTGTCCTTCGCCAGCACCACCGGCTTTGCCACCTCGCAGGTCGGACAGTGGCCCGATACGACGCTTTTCTTTCTGTTCCTTCTGGCTTTTGTGGGGGGCTGCATGGGTTCTCCCACAGGGGGGATCAAGGTCATTCGCTTCGTCGTTTTGTTCAAACTCATGGGGCTTGAGGTGCGGAGGACGCTGCATCCCCATATGGTCGCGCATGTGATTGTGGGACAGAATTCCGTGTCCCAGAAAATTGTGGAGCGTATTCTGAGCTTCTTTTTCCTCTATGTGGCGGCCTTTTTCCTCTTTGTCCTCGTGCTGTGCCTTTCCGGCATTTCCATGTCGGAGGCCGTCGGCATGGCCATTGCCGGATTTACGAGCCTGGGCACATCCCTGGGCTTGGCAGGAAAAACCTCCTTTACGGAAATGCCCGATATCATAAAGGTAATGGGATGTCTGTTCATGGTGTTTGCCCGCATGGAAATTTTCGCCGTTTTGTTGCTGATACAGCTTTCTTTCGGCGAAATTCGCAAGAGATGGTAGGAGGTGCGGCGTGAATTTCAATCTGATTGCCGCTGTTTTGAGCACCATGTCCCTGACGGCAGGGGCGGCGCTCGCAGCTCCTCTTTTCCTGGCGGTTTATTACCGGGAGCCTGTGGGCAGCGCGGATTTTTTGCTGGTCATGCTCATATGTCTCATTATTTCCTACGAGTTCAGGCTGCGGGGCAGGAAGTTCAACCCTGAGACCACAGTTCTTAACGTGAGGGAAGGGATCGCCATCACGGGGCTTGGCTGGCTCATGATGTCCGTTCTTGGGATGCTTCCCTACCTTTTCAGCGGCTATATGACGCCGTTGGACTGCTTTGTGGAGTCAGTGTCGGGATTTTCAGGCACAGGCGCGACGGTGATCGAAGACTTGGAGATACTGCCCCGCAGCATTTTGCTTTGGCGCAGCTTGACGGCGTGGATCGGCGGTCTCGGCATCATCGTCATTTTTATGGCCATCCTGCCGCAGATGGGCAGGGGCGCAATGTACATGTTCCGTGCAGAAAGCTCCGGTCCCACAAAGGATCGGCAGCTGCCGAAGATTCGCGACAATGCCAAAGCCCTCTTTCTCATCTATGTCGCCATCACTTCCCTGTGCGCGCTGGTCTATATGCTGTGCGGCATGAGCTGGTTCAGTGCGCTGAACCATGCACTGAGCACGGTGGCCACAGGAGGTTTTTCCATCTATAACGATGGTATTGCGGTATATGATAATCCGGCGCTGGAGATTTGCATGATATTCTTCATGGTGATATCCAGCGGAAGTTTTGCAATGTATGTTGTGGCATGGCGGAAAGGAAGCCAGGTTATCTGGCAGAATACGGAGTTTCGCACGTACCTCATGCTCCTGGCAGTGGCGACGATGCTCATCGTGGTGGATCTCTGGGTGGAGATGGGCATGGGCATTCTGGAAGGACTCCGCTATACGGCCTTTCATGTCGCTTCCATATCCTCCACGACAGCTTTTGTCACCTATGACTTCGATGCCTGGCCCGGCTTTTCCAAGGGCATCCTGCTTCTTCTGATGTTCATGGGAGGGTGCGCAGGCTCCACCTCGGGGGGGCTCAAGATTTCCCGCATGGTGCTTCTGGTGAAGCTGATCCAGTCCGTTGTCTGGCAGAAAATCCATCCTCAGATCGTCTATCGTGCGAAAATGAACGGGCGGGTGATTCCCGATGAGGTGCTCATTTCCGTTGCCCGTTTTTTCTTCGCCTATATGATGGTGGAGATTCTTTTTGCGGTGGTTATGCTTCTCGACGGCATTCCCTTGATGGAGGCTGTGAGCATGGCGGTATCCACCCTTGGCAGCATAGGCCCGGGGTTCGGCCTGGAAGGCGCCCTCAGCACATATGCCCTGCTTCCCCCTGTCAGCAAGGCCTTCGCCTGTCTTGTCATGTTCCTTGGGAGGCTGGAAATCTTCACGGTCATTGCCCTCTTCACACCGGAATTCTGGAGCAGGAGGAAGGGATGGTGAAGGCAGCAGAAAAAAACCGCAAACCCATTGGGTTTGCGGTCTTTTTTTAGAAATGTGCGAGTTTCACGCGCAGGATGCGTTTTACGGATTCGTTGATGCGTTCTTCGCTGAGTTTCTTTTTCTCTGCGGCATCCAGGAGATGGAGGTAGACTTCTGTTCCTGTCTGGTACTCATGGCAGCTCAGGATGATGTCCGTTCCCGCTTCCACGGCCTTTAAGGCAAGTTCCGTGGGGGTGTAGTAGTTTGCGACGGCCCCCATGGCGATATCATCGGTGATGATTACACCGTCATACTTGAGCTCCTTGCGCAGAAGATCGGTCTGGATGACGGGGGAGATGCTGGCAGGCACATCCTCCAGGGCGGGATAGATGGCGTGGGAAACCATGATGAAATAGTCGGCAGGATTCCTTTCCGCGATCATCCTGCGGAAGGGGAGGAGATCTCTCTGCCGCAGTTCCGGCAGGGAGACCGAAACGACGGAGGTGTCCTTGTGGGTGTCTGTCTGGCTTTGGCCGAGTCCGGGGAAATGCTTGAGACAGTAAATGATATGTTCCCGCTCATATCCGCTTCCCGCTGCCTGCACGAAGTCAGCAACGACATAGGGATCCTCGCTAAAGGAGCGTCCTCTTTCCATTCCCACGTCAGCCACAGGTGCGAAGTTCAGGTTGAAGCCGATGCCCTTGAGCGCGGCCGCTGTCTTTTCTGCCCATTCCCTGGCATTTTCGGGATCTCCCGTATCGCCGATTTCCTGGGCGGAGGGGGGAGGGGGCAGTTGATCCTTCATGCGGGCGACCATACCGCCTTCCTCATCCACTCCGATGAAGAGGGGAAGCTTTTCCTCCGCTTTTTCCTGCAAATGAGCATTCAGGAGCTTCACTTGCTCCTGGGACTCCATATTGCGGTCAAAGAGGATGATGCCGCCAATATGGTACTGGTGGAGCATGAAGAGACTGTCTTCCGTTACATCGGTTCCGTGAATGCCGATCATGACCATTTGACCGATTTTTTCCTTGAGGGTCATGGAAGCGACCATGGCATCCACTTTTTCATCGAGAGTGGATGCAGCGGTTATTCCCGGGGCGGAAGGTTTCTCCCCGGTCTGGGGGCTGCAGCCTGAGAGTACCGGAAACAGGAGAAGGCAGACCATAAGGCAAAGCGTGGAAGAGAAGATGCGTTTCATGGTGGAATCCTTTCTTGTAAGAATGATGTTTCTTTCTTATTTTACCATGAAACGCTTTTTTTTTCTATAACGAGGCAGAAGATGTCCCCCACTGAAAGAATTTTCTCACCATACCCTATTGAAATCCAACCTTATTTTCTCTAAAATATGTATATAGCTTTCAAATGGAATACGGTAGGAAATAGAGGTGTTTGTATGGATTTCGGATGCGGGAGTGTGAAGCCGATCATCTTGGCAGTGGATGATGATCCGGTGAACCTGAGCCTAATCGAGGGGGTTTTGGGAGAAGAGATCGAGATTGTAGGGCAGTCCAATGGGAATGACGCTCTTGAATATCTGGCCCATTACAGTGTGGATTTGGTTCTGCTGGATTACAATATGCCGGAGATGAATGGCATTGAGGTTATGAAATGCATGAAGCGCCGGATGGAAATGAAGAATACCCCTGTCATCATCCTGACGGCAGAGGTTGATATTGAGATTGAAACAGAGGTGTTTCAGGCCGGTGCTGTGGATTTCGTCCGCAAGCCCTTTGTTCCTATGGCACTGCAGGAGCGTGTCTGGCGTGTTTTGCAGAGCGAATACCTCAAGAAGAATCTGCGGCGGGAAGCAGCCAGCCAGATGCGCCTGGCGGATGCGAGGCTGCTGGCCAGCGAGCGCCTTTTCGACCAGACCATTCTGGCACTTGCCAAGACCATTGATGCGAAGGACAAATATACCCAGGGGCATTCCAAGCGAGTGGCGGACTATGTCCGCCAGATCGCCCAGAGAGCGGGGGAATCGCTGGAGAAACAGAGGGAGATCTACTGCATAGGGCTCCTTCATGATATCGGGAAAATCGGTGTGCCGAGTGCCATCATCAACAAGCCTTCCCGGCTTACGGAAGAGGAGTATGAGACCATCAAGTCCCATACCACCATAGGCTCTGCAATTCTGCGGAACATCGTGGAATTTCCGAAGCTTGCTGTGGGCGCCCGTTCCCACCATGAGCGCTGGGATGGAAGCGGCTATCCCGACGGACTCAAAGGGCTTGAGATATGCCAGGAGGCCAGGATGATTGCCGTTGCCGATGCCTACGATGCCATGACCTCCCGCCGCAGCTATCGCGATATCATGCCACAGGAAAGGGTGCGCCGCGAGATTGCGCGGGGGAGCGGAACGCAGTTTGATCCCAAGTTTGCGGAGATCATGCTTGGCATGATCGATGAAGATGTGGATTTCCGCATGCGGGCCGTAATTGAAGATGGTGAATAGATTATATAGAGAAATGGACGGATGGTATTGTGGTGGATTTGCTTGACCGATTGAATATACAGCAGAAGCTCATGGCATGTTTTTCCCTGGGCTTCCTGCTCTGTCTTTTGCTGCTGGGGATTGTCCTGAACCGCATGGTTTCGCAGGATGCCTTGGAACAGGCCGGGAGGTCGGCGCTTGGGCAGATGCAGCAGGCGGATGCCTCCCTTGTGAGCGTGGAGCGGCTGCTCAAGGCAGACTTCGTGCGACTGTCCAAGAATGAGGAGATGCGCCTTGGAAGCGGATTGACGATATACAGCGAGCAGACGGGAAATGAGAACGGGATTCTGGAGATGAACCCGGAGGCAAAAGGGGGGTTCGAGCTAAGGGCTTACCAGATGTTCCAGCGATTCGCCAAGGAACACGAAAAAGTGACGGCGGCGGTGACCTATGGCATGCGGGATGGAGGTTACGTGCAGTATCCTGCGGTGACACGGGAGAATAATTTCGACCCGCGCAAGCTGTACTGGTACCGGGATGGAATGGCAGCGGGGGAAAGCGGTCTTCTCTTTGTCTCGAAACCCTTTCAGGGAGCCGGCGGAAAGCCGGTCATCGGTTTTTACTCCCTCGTCTGGACACTGGAGGAAGAACCTTTGGGCGTTCTGGGGCTTCAACTGGATCTGTCGGCTCTTCTGAATATGGTTCTGCCGGAAGCATCGGACAGCAAAGACGGCTGGATGGTGCTGGATGGGGAGGATGCCATTCTCATTGACGGAAAGCATCCGGATGCGGTCTTCCGAAAGCTTGCCGATGCCAATCTGGGGGATATTTCCCTGATGGGGCAAAAAAAGGAAGGGATTCATCGCATCAAACTGGATGATTCGGAAAAATATGCAGTGATTTATGTCTCCGAGACGACCGGCCTGAAATACATCCGTCTTTTGGAAGCGGATGAAGTCATGGCCGGTGTGGGAGATATGCGCATGGCTCTCTTGATGTTCCTTTTGCTGGCAGCCGTCATGAGCTTCTTTGGAAGCCGCTGGCTGGCAAAGAAGATTACGGCTCCTTTCCGGGCTATGGAGGAGAAGGCGGAAGCCATTGGAGCGGGAAGGCTCAAGGAATCGAGCGAATGGTCGGAATCGGACGATGAGGTGGGGCGCCTCTCCTTTGCTTTTCAGGAAATGGCGGGGGGACTCCGCCGGAGACTTGAGGGCATCAAGGAGGAAGCAGGGCGGCTTGCCGGAGTTTCGCGCCAATTGACGGAGGAGATCGTGCATTGCCGCGAGGCATCCCTGGAAGCAACGGAAAAGACGAAGGAAATCACTGCTGCAGAGGAGCAGCAGACTCAGACGGTGGGTGAGGTGGCAGGCCAGCTTGCAGAATTGGCGGAGAGTCTGAGCCGGGCATCCGAGGGTGTCAGGGGAATCGGGAAAATCACCCATCAACTGGGACGGACGGCATCGGATGGGCGGGACGGCCTGCAGGAGGCCGCCGGCAAGCTGGAAGAGGCGCAAAAGCGCACGGCATCTGCAACGGAGGTTGCATCTGTCCTGGACCAAAAAGCGCTTCAGGTAGCAGAACTCATCAAGTCCATCGAGGAAATGGCGGAACAGTTGAATCTTCTGGCGCTCAATGCAGCGGTGGAATCCGCCCGGGCAGGAAACAGCAAGGAGCGGAGCAAGTTCACGGCAGTAGCGGAGGAAGTGCGTCAGCTTTCGGAGCAGTCCTCGAAGGCGGCTCGCAAGTCCGTTCTTGTCATCAGCGCCATGCAGCAGGATGCCCAGCAGGCGGCTGCCGCCGTGAAGGAAACGGAGCAGGCCGTGGAATCCGGCAGGAAGTGCGTCCGCCAGAGGGCTGAGGAACTTTCCCGCTTGGGACAGCAGTTGGAACAGATTGATGATATTCTGAAGGGCGTAGCCTCTGCCGTCCAGTCCCTGGATGGCAGCGGAAAACGCATCAAAGCCGCAGCGGAACAGGTGGAATGGGGCTCCCGCAAGTCTGCGGATGCCGCAGAGGGAGTTTCCAAAGCGGCGAAGAGCCAGACAGATGCCATTGAGCGTCTGGAAAAACGCTCTAGGGAGCTCACCGGTGCAGCAGAAAAGCTGCGGGAAAGCACGGAGGGCTTCGAACTTTGATCCATAAAAAAGCGGGAAC
>DFES01000077.1:0-8189 GCA_002369175.1 Selenomonadaceae bacterium UBA3796 | reverse complement strand
GTTCCCGCTTTTTTATGGATCAAAGGCTTTTTTCACGGAGATCCTTATATTTCTTTTTCTCGAAGAAGTCATCCACTGCGCCTACGAGTTTGTCGCGGGTCATGGATTTCAGGAGGTAGCCGTCGGGTTTCATGGCGAGAACTTTCAGGACGCTTTCCCTGTCCCCTTTGCCGGTCAGGAAGATGACAGGGATGGAGTCCACCTTTGTTTCGCTCCGTATCATTTCAAGAACCTGGGGGCCACTGGTTACGGGCATTTCATAGTCCAAGAGGATGAGATCCGGCTTGTTGTCGGCGATGTACATAAGCGCCTGTGCCCCGGAAGTTACGATGGTCACGCGGTATTTAGAGGAGAGCCAGTCCTTCACCATCTTGAGAAAGATTCCGTCATCGTCCACCAGAAGGATGTTTTTCCGGCGAGACAAGTCATCGTTTGCTTGGAGAAGCCAATCCGCCTGTTCCACTAATTTTTTTATGTCAAATGGACGCTCAAAGGTTGCTGCCACCAGTGCGGTGGGGACGCTATCCTGTACGGTGGCGATTTCTGTGGCGGTTCCGATGAGTATGAGCAGCTTGTCCTCTTCGGTACAGATGTCCTTGAGGTATACCAGAAATGTTGATGTTTCAATATCGTCAACGAAGGAGCCGAGCAGGAACACAAAAAGATCAAAGTTTCTCTGGTTCTCGTTCATTTCCGCAAGATCCGGCTCTACATGGCGCACCTCGTAGTGGGCATCTTGAAAGTTCTTGACAATGGTGTTTGCCATGAAGGATTTGCCCTTGGTGATAAATAACACATTTTTTTTCATGTGACTTCTCCTTGTATTCTTGTAATGTTTCTTAAGTTCTTATTTATTTATTAGCACTTTTTCCCGCGGCAGGTATTTCAATATCATGGTTTCCAACTGGTGTCCGTCAATGGGCTTTGTCAGATAATCCCGGAAGCCTGCCGCCAGGTATTCCTCCCGGGCGCCGGAAACGGCGTTTGCAGTGAGGGATATCATGGGCGTATCCTGATTGGGATTCACCTCCAGGGCGTTGATATGTTGCAGGGTTTCGATTCCATCCATTTCCGGCATGCGGTGATCCAGGAAAATCAGGTCGTATTTCTTCTTGGCTGCCATCTTCAGGCATTCCTGGCCACTGTCCGCCGTATCGATCTGTATTTTCGTCTGTTTCAGGAGCCCCTTGACGACGATGAGGTTCATGGGCGTATCGTCAACCACGAGAATCCATGCATCCGGAGCCGTGAATTTCTTGCTGTATTCCTTGCGTCGGGCAAAAGAGCGGTGGTAGGCTTCGTCCAGATTCCCCATGGGTTCCCAGTCCATGACCTTCTGCTCCAGCTCAAAGGAAAAAACGGAGCCTTTTCCATAGACGCTTCTCACATTAAGGGTGGAGCCCATGAGATTCAGGAGGTTCTGCGTGATGTTCATTCCTAGCCCCGTTCCCTCAATGGTGCGGTTCCGCTTCTCTTCAATGCGCTCAAAGGCCGTGAACAGCTTCTGGAGATCCTCTTCCTTAATGCCGATGCCGCTGTCCTTGACACTCATTTGGAGCAGAATGGTATGTTCGTCCTTCTTCCTGTAATCCACGGAAAGGTAGACGAACCCGCGTTCCGTGTACTTTACAGCATTGGTGAGGATATTCGTGACCACCTGCTTGAGGCGGATCTCATCTCCATAGAGAAGGTTCGGGAGGTCGGCGGGCGTATTGACCGCAAAACTCAGCCCTTTGTCTTCCGCTCTCTTCCGGATCATATTCACGAGATCGTTGAGGACAGAACTCAATGCGTATTCCACGGGAATGATGGCAAGCTTTCCGGATTCGATTTTGGAGAAGTCCAGGATATCATTGATAATGCCTAAAAGGTTGTCTCCCGCCATGCGTATGTTTTCTGCGTATTCGAAAATCGCCTCATTTTTGGTTTCACGGAGGATCATTTCGTCCATGCCGAGAATTGCATTGATGGGTGTCCGTATTTCGTGGCTCATGTTGGAGAGAAACTGGGATTTCGCCACACTGGCCGTTCTGGCGATTTCCGCCATGTCGCGAAGCTCACGGTTGGATTCCCGAAGTTCCTTGGTCGTTGCGTCGAGGAAGGCGGCAAGACGTGTAGAGAGAGGAATGGCGCAGCAATCGGGGGAGGTATTTTCAGGCTCCTCTTCTGCAGAGGCCTCCTGAGGGCAGGCTCCCTCCCGCATGCCGATGGCGAGAAAGGAGCTGTTGAGAACGCCTCCCTTTCCGCGGTGGCGGTAGATTTCCCCGGGGCCATGGCTGATGACAAGCTGCGGGTGAATCTGATAGAAGGCATCCAGTTCCTGTGGGGTGTCCTTCCCAAGGAAAATCGCCCGGTTGGGGCAGATGATGAGGGACAGTCCCTGGGGCTGGAAGCTCCGCATCCCCTTGCTGGCCTCCTGCGTTCTCTGCAACAGCTCCCCGGGATTCGCATAGGAGAGGTGGAATTTCTCCCCCTCATGGATGTCACCGCTGAAATAAAGCCTTCCCTCCTCATCGAAAATAGGAGGCGTACGGGCGATGGTAAGGCCGTCCCTCTCCATGATCATCGGAAAGTCGCAGACATTCAACAGAAAGCTGGAATCCGGCAGGACATTCAGGTATTTTTGGAAGATCTTCACGGCGGGAATGCCGTCAATGGTTGCAGCGCAGATGGTACTGGGAGCCTCCGTTATGGTCATTTCCTTCCCCAGGGGATTCCAGCCCAGAAGGTAATCCGCCCGGACGTGCAGTTCCTCCCCGGAAAATACTGCCATGACGATGCCGTGGTCATAAATCCCCTCACCGAAGATATAGCATTCGATAGGGAGTTTTTTCATGAACACCACGTTGATTTTCTCCTGATCGAAGAAGCTTTCCGCATTGCCGTTGGCATCCAGGTTATGGTTCATGCCGGCAAGGGAGCCGAAGAAGGGAATCTCCGGGTTTTCCTCCGAGATGCCGAGGATAAAAGGGGCAAGGTCGATGTTCAGCACAATGGCGAACATTTCTACGGCTCGTGCATCCTTCATTTGAGAAATCTTATGGCCAAATGCCCGTCCCGCGGCATCGTACTTTGCCGGAGGCCCTTCATGGTGGAGAATCGTGACGCGGGTCTGCTCGAAGTAGAACACACTCATGAGGACATAAATCTCTGCCGTCTCCTGGATGGCCATCGTCAGGCACATGCCCGTTACCGTGGCCTTCAGGAGCCTTCGGCGGACAAGGCTGTCGATTTCGCTGGCATTATCCCGCGGAACCTGGCCCATGAGCAGTTTGATGTAGACGCATCGGGACTGCTGATAGGCATGGGATTTCCGAATTTTGTCCAGGAGCGCTTCCATGCGCTGCATGTCTTCCGGGCAGTTTCTTGAGGAGAGGGGTATCTTGTAGGTTTCCTGAATCATGAGGCTCTCCTTTGTGTATCAAAATCCTATTTGTTCAAGAGCTCGTTGACCTTGTCCCAATCCGGTTTCCGGACGGCTTCCCGCAGAGCCTGGCAGCGCTGGCTGTCCTGTTCCGGCAGACGGTAATCCTCAAGGGATTGGAGGACAAAGATCATGCTGTCGAAGTCAAAGGATGCGGCAATTTCCCTGAGGGTTTCGTACGCTTCGGCCAGAGTCACCCCGTCAATCAACGGCTTGTCTTCACGGGCGGTTTCCTTTGGCTTGCAGAGGGGGGCGAGTTTGAAGGCATAAGACAGGTAAAGCTGCAGGAGTTCATCCGAGGAGTTCCGGATTTTTTCAAGGTCGCCCTTGTTTCCTGCATCCTCCAGGCACCTGGCGCGCTCCGAAAGTTCTTCCGCGCCGATGATGCGGGCGGTGCTCTTGAGGGCATGGACTTTCGTGGTGAAGTTTTTCCAGTCCTCGTTCTCGTAGTAGCGGGCGATTTCCTTTGCGCCGGGAACAATGGACTCGGCGAAAACGCCAAGCGCCTCCAGGTACACATCCACGGCACCGCAGTGCCCAATCCCTGCCGCCGAATTGAGGTCGGAAATCTGGGAGAGCCAGTCCGGAAGAGATGGATCTTTCGGCGAAACTTCGGATGCAGCTTCGGGACCCTGGGGCTGGAACTCCTGTTTTTCGGAGGTTCCATTTTCTATCTTTTCCGGCGGAAGGTAATTCAGGAGCATGCTTTCCAGCCGACTGCCGTCGATGGGTTTCGTGAGGTAGTCTTTGAACCCTTCGGCGAGGTACTCTTCCCGTGCGCCGGAGACGGCATTTGCCGTGAGGGAAATCACGGGAGTCTTTTTGTTCGGGTGATCCGGCAGTTTCTGCATGCGGCGCAAGGTCTCGATGCCATCCAAGCCCGGCATGCGATGGTCAAGAAAGATGAGGTCGTATTTTTTCTGAAGAATTTTTTCCAGGCAGTCATAGCCGCTTTCTGCCGTGTCAATCTGCACCTTTGTCTTTTTCAGGAGACCCTGGAATACCCTGAGATTCATGACGGTGTCGTCCACTACGAGGATATGCGCATCCGGAGCCGTGAATTTCTCGCGGTACTCTTTATGGGGCGTGAGGGAGCGCCGATACGCCTCATCGAAATCCCCCATGGGCTTCCAGTCTACGACCTTCTGCTCCAGCGCAAAGGAAAAGGTGGAGCCCTTTCCGTAGACACTCCGTACGTCAAGCGTCGAGCCCATGAGCTCCAGGAGATGGCGTGTGATGTTCATGCCGAGTCCCGCTCCCTCAATGGTGCGGTTCCTCTTTTCCTCAAGGCGCTCGAAGGAGCGGAAGAGTTTCGCCATATCCTCTTCCTTGATGCCGATGCCGGTATCATTGACGCTTACATGAAGGAGGATGCTATCCTCGCTCTTTCTCTCATACCCCACGGAAAGGAATACGAAGCCATGCTCCGTGTATTTCACAGCATTGGTGAGGAGGTTCGTGATGATCTGCTTGAGGCGGATCTCGTCTCCGTAGAGGAGACTGGGAATCTCCGGCGCACTCTTCACCGCAAAGCACAGTCCCTTTTCATCTGCGCGGTTCTGCACCATGTTCACAAGATCGTTGAGGACAGAACTCAAGGCGTACTCCACGGGAATGATGTCGAGTTTCCCGGACTCTATCTTGGAAAAGTCCAGAATATCGTTGATGAGCCTTAGAAGGTTGCTGCCTGCCAGGCGGATGTTTTCTGCATACTCAAGAATGGGTTTCTCATCGGCCTCACGCAGGATCATCTCATCCATGCCGAGAATTGCATTGATGGGAGTGCGGATCTCATGGCTCATATTCGAAAGGAATTGAGATTTCGCCATGCTTGCCGCTTCCGCTGCTGCGGCCATGTCTTTGAGCTCCTGATTGGACTCCTCAAGTTCATTGGCAGTGGCGTTGAGAAAGGTGGCAAGACGGGTGGAGAGGGGGATGGTTTTGCCGTAGAGGGAGTTGTTCAAGACCGGTGGTTTCAATGCCACGGAAGCGACGGGAGGACATTCCCCCTCCCGCATTCCCACGACGATGAAGGAACTGTTGAGGACACCGCCCTTTCCCCGATAGCGATAGATTTCACCTGCGCCGTAGCAGGTAGCGAGCTTGGGCTGGAGCCGGCCGTAGCTGTGGACTTCCCGCAGAGCCTGCTCTTTCAGGAAGAGCAGGCGGTTGATGCAGGCACAGATATAGATGGCTTCCGGGCTGAATTCGCGCATTTTTTCGCTGGCATCCCATGTCTCCTGCAGGAGTTCATCGGGGTTGGCATAGGAAAGGCGGAATTTCTCTCCTTCGTGGACATCTGCATTGAAGATGAGTTTCCCGTCACGGGAGCTAAGAGGCGGCGTCCGAGCTGTGAGGAAGCCGTCTCGCTTTGTGATCATGGGGAATTCGCAGACGTTTTCCAGGAATTTGTCATCCGGAGGAACCTTGAGGTATCTCCGATAGATTTCCGTGGCGGGAATGTTGTCGATGGTGGCAACACAGGTTCTGCTGATTGCCCTCGTCACGGTCAATTCCTTGCCCAGGGGCTTCCAGCCCAGAAGATAGTCCGCCTTCACATGGAGTTCCTCGCCGGAAAATACCACCATGACGATTCCCGTTTCATACAGCTTGTCGCCCAGAATGTAGGAGATGAGGGGCAGATCTCGAGCCTGTTCGCTGGTACACTTGTTCTCCAGTTCGATATCATGGTCGATGAAGGAGCCGGCAAGGGAACCGAAGAAGGGAACCTCCTCATTCTCTTCCGAAACTCCGATGATGAAGCGCGAGACATCGATGTTGAGCCCCACGCAGAAGAGTTCAACCCCCTTGACCTCCTTCAACTGAGCGATCCTGTGGCCGAAATTCCGTCCGGCGGTCTTGTAATGGACGGGACGTCCCACATGCTCCAGAAGGGTGACCTGACCATGGAAAAAATAAGAGCAGTTCATGCGCAGGGAAACCCTTTTCGGCTCCCTTGGGAAGAGAGACATGGAGGTGCCTGCGACCACGGCTTTGGGAAGCCCCTTGCGGACGAAATCGCCGATTTTCTCCGCTTCTTTGAGGGGAATCTGGGGCAGGAGCAATCTCACGTAGACGCTCTTGGCCTCCTGATAGACCTTGGACTCCCGTATTTTTTTCATGCGTTTTTCCAGTCGATCCAGAACCTCAAGACACGCCTCTCCCAAGGTTGCGGGGATGTGGTAGTTCTCCTGGATCATGGGATTCTCTCCTTCTCAATGCATGGACAAACAGGTGACCGGCTGCGCGGCGGTTCGTCCGTCATAGGTATCTTTTCGATAATAAGTTTCGTCAAAGAATCGTGAAATCCTGCCTGTATCTGCCTCGTTATAGTCATTATAATTATAACGCCATTGTCCGAATTTCGCCATAGGCGAAATGGTACAATGGCGTTATCATGAGGCATCTGCTTTAAAAGTATGTTTCCTATGCTTTTCCGAGCATTGTTTCCGATGCATTGGAGTGCTATACTCTGCTTATACTAGAGAGCGTTGGAATGATGAGCGGTTCTTGAGAAAGGGAGTGCATCGCCATGAGTCTTAAGGAAATCTTTTACTTCTTGTTCATTCGTCCCGGATTTGAGTCGAAAGAGCCCGCCTGCTGAGATGGGCAGTCCGACCAATCGTAACATGAAAAGCGTCAATGTACTGCAACGCCTTGATGGTCAAGGAATTGCGGCGCATTGACGCTTTTTTGTTGCATGGTTTCCTATGACGAGGCAGGGGGTTCACTTTTCGGGATAGCGCCCCTCCCGGAAGGCCATCATCATCTCGTGGGTCAGGCTCCAGTCGTCTGTCTGGCCCAGGATGTCTTTTCGGTGCACCCAGCGGGCTTCTTTGAGTTCGTCGGGATCCATGTGGATGGTGGCATCTCCGTCCACGTCGCAGAAAAAGCCCATGAGAAGATCCTGGACGCTGCCCCAGGGCTGGGATTTGTAATAGCGGAGATTCTTCACCCGAAGTCCCGCTTCTTCCATGACCTCACGCGCCACACATTCCTCCAGTGTCTCGCCGATTTCTGTGAAGCCTGCCACAAGGGCGTAAAAGGACATGGGGCGGTTCGCGTATTTCGTCATGAGGATTTCATCCCCGTGGATGACACCAACGATGACTGCCGGAATCAGGCGCGGGTATATGACATGGCCGCAGGAGGGACAGACGAGGGCGCGTTCCCTCTCGTGGGGGCGGGTGCTATGGCCGCAGCGTCCGCAATATCGGTTGTCCCGATACCAAAGGGCGAGATGCCAGGCCGTGTAGGCCGCATACATGGTGTCCCTCGGACCTTTGAGGCGGTAGCGCATGTCCCTCAGCGTTCGGTACGTCCCTCCGGCAGCTTCTTCGGGTAGGCCTTCCTCCAGAGCAAGGTAATAGGCGTTTTCCTCTACGGAAAAGAGGTAGAGGAGGTTGAGGTTCCCGGAAAACTCCTTCCGCCTTGGAAATTCTGCATGCCATTCCTCGCCTTTGAGCATCAATTCCTGTCCCAGCACACATACAACGAAGTCGTCCTCTCCTGCCTCCCGTGCGGGGTCAAAAACGTTGTTCAGGCGCTTGGGGAGAATATCCTGTATCATAGCTGCATTCCAACCTTTCTTCAGAGTCTGCTGCTTCTTATTTTACCATCCCGGCAGCCACTTTTGCAAACAAGGGAACGCGATGCAGCCAGTGCCCCCTCTTGTGCTCCTCGGACATCTATTGTACGATATACCAGAGAACGGTAGGAACAAACAGGAACCGTTTTTCTTTCGCTAGTGTAAGACCTCGTTCAT
>DFES01000027.1 GCA_002369175.1 Selenomonadaceae bacterium UBA3796 | reverse complement strand
TTTTCAAGGCACCCGAAGGCGTCGAGCTCAAGGCTGTCGACCCGCTGAAGATTTCCATCTCCGGCATCGACAAGCAGAAGGTCGGCCAGGCTGCTGCAGAAATCCGCAAGTACAGGAAGCCTGAACCGTACAAGGGCAAGGGCATCAAGTACACCGGCGAAATCATCCGCCGTAAGCAAGGTAAGAAGACAGGTAAATAAGGGTAAACTATGACTGCAATTGCTAAGAAAAGAATCCAGTCCAGAATCGCACGCCATGCTCGTGTGCGCAAGACTGTTGTCGGAACTGCAGAATGCCCTCGTTTGGCTGTTCGCCGTTCCTTGTCCCACATGGTCGCCCAGATTATCGATGATGCGAACAACAAGTCTCTCGCTCAGGTCGCAACGACTGCCAAGGAATTCCAGGGCAAGTTCGCCGAAATGACGAAGACGGAACAGGCCAAGCAGCTTGGCCTCCAGATCGCTGAAATCGCGAAGTCCAAGGGCATTGAATCCGTGGTCTTTGACCGCGGCGGTTACATCTATCACGGTCGCGTTCAGGCTCTCGCTGAGGGAGCTCGTGAAGGCGGACTCAAATTCTAGTGAGGTACACTTTGGAACGCGAAGCTCAAGTTTCTGAATTTGAAGACAAGGTTGTACACATCAACCGTTGCGCAAAGACCGTCAAGGGCGGTCGCCGTATGTCCTTCTCCGCTCTCGTTGTCGTTGGCAACAAGAACGGCAAGGTCGGCGTCGGTCTCGGCAAAGCTGCCGAAGTTCCCGAGGCAATCCGCAAGGGTGTTGAGGATGCCAAGAAGAATCTCATTGAGGTAGCCCTTAGGGATCGTTCCATTCCTCATGAAATCGTCGGTATTTTTGGTGCAGGCCGTGTGCTCCTGAAGCCGGCTGCCAAAGGTACCGGAGTGATCGCCGGTGGCCCGGCTCGTGCAGTCCTCGAGCTTGCAGGCATCCATGATATTCTTACGAAATCCTTGGGCTCCTCCAATCCGAACAACATGGTTCGTGCGACCATGCAGGGGCTTGAGCAGCTCAAGCGCGCAGAGATCGTTGCTGAATTGCGCGGCAAGACGGTTAAGGAACTTTTGGGTTAAGGGAGGGTTACTGAGATGGCAAAAGTAAAAGTGACTCTTACGAGAAGCCTGATTGGCCGCCCGGAGACCCAGCGCAGAACCGTGCGTTCCCTCGGCCTTCGCAAAACGAATTCCGTTGTAGAGCTTCCGGACAACGAAGCGATTCGCGGACAGCTTCACAAGGTACAGCATCTCGTAAAAGTGGAAGAAATCGCAGATTGATAGATTGAGGAGGTGTATCGAGATGAAATTACACGAATTAGCTCCTGCGGAGGGCTCCCGCAAGACACGCAACCGTGTGGGTCGCGGTCTTGGTTCCGGTAACGGCAAGACTTCGGGACGTGGCATGAAGGGTCAGAAATCCCGCAGCGGCGGCGGTGTACGCACCGGTTTTGAAGGCGGTCAGATGCCTCTTTATCGTCGTCTTCCGAAGCGCGGCTTTAAGAATATCTGGGCAAAGACCTTTGCAGAGGTCAATGTAGAGACATTGAACCGTTTTGAGGATGGCGCTACCATTGATCCTGTGATTCTTGTAGAATCGGGCATCCTGAAGAACGTGGAGGATGGCATCCGCATCCTTGGCGGTGGCGAGCTCACGAAGCGTCTTACGGTTCGTGCCAATGGCTTTACGAAGTCGGCACAGGAGAAAATTACAGCGGCAGGCGGAAAAGTTGAGGTGATCTGAGTTGTTCTCAGCCCTTGCGAATATCTTCAAGATTCCGGAGCTGCGACAGAAGATCATCTTCACATTGGTCATGTTTGCTGTTTTTCGGATGGGAACGCATATCCCTGTACCGGGTGTGGATCCCACCGCGATTGAGCAGCTCTTCAATAACGGGAGTCTTTTCGGCCTGTTGGATTTGTTTTCCGGTGGTGCTTTCAGCAAGTTTTCCATCTTTGCCATGAGCATTACCCCGTACATCAACGCTGCGATCATCATCCAACTCCTGAATGTGGTGGTTCCGACGTTGGAGCAGTGGTCCAAGGAAGGCCAGGAAGGGCATAAGAAGACAACCAAGGTCACGCGTTACCTTACAGTTGTGCTGGCATTTTTCCAGGCCATCGGCATGTCCATCGGCCTCAAGGCAGCAATACTGAATCCCAATCCGGTCAATATCCTGATCATTGCGATTACATTGACGGCGGGAACCGTATTTCTTATGTGGCTGGGCGAGCAAATCACGGCACAGGGGGTTGGGAACGGAATTTCCCTCATCATCTTTGCCGGTATTGTGGCTGCCCTTCCCAAGAATATCGGTACGATCTATCATTATGTCCAAGCCGGTACCATCAGCTATTTCAGTGTATTTCTCTTCGGAATCATTGCCATAGCGATGATTGTTTTTGTCATTCACATCGAGACCGGCTTTCGGAGAATTCCCATCTCGTATGCGAAAAGGGTTGTCGGCCAGAGAGCTTATGGCGGGCATTCCTCTCACATTCCCCTGAAAGTCAATCAGGCGGGTGTGATTCCAATTATCTTTGCGTCATCCGTGCTGATGTTTCCAGTAACCATTGCCCAGTTCATTGAGGTTCCCTGGGTAAGGACCATCGCCAGTTATCTTGAGTGGGGGACGCCGTTGCAGACCACGATCTATGTTCTGCTCATCATCTTCTTCACTTATTTCTATACTGCGGTTACTGTAAAGATATCGGATATGGCAGAGAATCTGAAAAAATACGGCGCGTTCATCCCGGGCATCCGCCCGGGGCAGCCGACGGCCGATTATTTAGATCATGTCATGACTCGTATTACCCTGGCCGGATCCTGCTTCCTCGCATTCATTGCCGTCCTGCCCAATCTGATCGCTTCGGCGACGCATATTCAGGGGGTATACTTCGGCGGCACGGCGCTTCTGATCGTTGTGGGCGTTGCCCTCAACACCATGAAGCAGATTGAGGCCATGGTGGTCATGCGCCATTATGAAGGGTTCATGAAATAGGTAAGGAGCTAGAAAGATGCATATCCTGTTGATGGGGCCCCCAGGTGCCGGAAAGGGCACACAGGCGGCCAATCTGGTGACAGAGTTCGGTGTACCTCATATCTCTACGGGAGATATGTTCCGTGCTGCTGTCAAAGAGGGAACGGAACTCGGCAAGCAGGCCAAGGCCTGCATGGATGCAGGGAAGCTTGTTCCCGATGAGGTTACGATCGGCATTGTCCGTGAGCGTATTGCAAAGGATGACTGCAAAAAGGGATTTATCCTGGATGGTTTTCCGCGTACGGTTGAACAGGCGGATGCCCTGACGGACATCCTGAAGGATTTGGGGCTTGCTCTTACGTGCGTCCTGAATATCAATGTGCCGGCGGAGGATCTCATTGAGAGAGCTGTTGGACGCCGGATTTGCAAGAAGTGCGGCGCTACATATCATGTGAAGTTCCATCCTGCAAAGGCGGAGGGAGTCTGTGATGCCTGTGGAGGCAATCTCTATCAGAGAGCGGATGACAGCGCCGAGACCATGACGAACCGCCTCTCCGTGTACGAGGAGTCTACGCGGCCGCTCATCGAGTATTACAAGAAGGCAGGCATCTACAAAGAGGTGGATGGCAGGCAGTCCATTGACAAGGTGACAAAGGATCTTGTTGATGTATTGAAGTCATAAGATGACACAAAGGAGAAAAGCATGTCCAAACAAGATGTCATTGAAGTAGAAGGCAAGGTCCTAGAGGCTCTTCCCAATGCAATGTTCCAGGTGGAACTGGAGAATGGCCATGTGGTGCTGGCTCATGTATCGGGCAAAATCCGCATGAACTTCATTCGCATTCTTCCCGGGGACAAGGTAACGATTGAGCTGACACCTTACGACTTGACCCGTGGCCGTATCACCTACCGATTCAAATGAGTTGTTTGATTGTTTGAAGGTTTGTTGATTTCCTGTGATTCATTTTTGCTGTTTATGGTTATTTTTGATTTTTTTCAAAGAAAGACTAGGCATGAGGCGGCAAAGGTGATACAATAGCAAAATGACAGCAAACTGGAACAGGAGGAGGAATACCACAATGAAAGTTAAGCCGTCCGTGAAGCGGATCTGCGAAAAATGCAAGATTATCAAGCGCAAAGGCCGTGTTATGGTTATTTGCGAGAACCCGAAGCATAAACAGAGGCAAGGTTAATCATTATAAATAGAAGGAGGTGCTTGATATATGGCACGTATTGCCGGTGTAGATTTACCCC
>DFES01000202.1:3401-8081 GCA_002369175.1 Selenomonadaceae bacterium UBA3796 | reverse complement strand
TTTGCAGCTTTGCGGACGGCGGCGATCTTCCCCCTATCGCACTTCTCCTTATCTCCTTTATAGACCAGGGGCGTTCTGAGCACCACCCTCTCCAGGGCGCAGCCGCAATGGACGATGAGCCGGATTCGGATGGGATTGGAAAAGGTCTTCCCCAATTCCCTTTCCAAGCTCCTGTCAAAATCCAACAAGACGCTCATGATCTTGACGGGATTCAAATACGTCAGGAATTTTTGCAGGGACTCCTCGCAAAGCCTCTGCACCACCAAGTTGTTCCTCTCCCGCGGCACAAGGCTCAGCTCATGATTGAATACCAATTCCGTGAGCATCTGCTCCCCTGCGCCGTCAATCAGCTGTTCCAAAGGGATAAAGGGAAGCTCCAGCTTCGGCTTCTTCATGCCGACTGCGGCAATCACCCTGTATTCCTCCATGATGGATCGGATCTTTTCCTCCAGCTTCACGAGACCGACGGGAATCACTTCAATGCCCCTGCCTGCATGATGAAGGATTTCCTCCACCAATGCCTTGAGCTTCAGGGCAGCGCCCTGCCCGGTGGAACATATGGTGACAATGGCCTCCCGCTGCCCCCTTTCCTCTTGTCCGGCAAAGTCAACGGCCTCATATCCTTTGAATGTCCTGAGGGACTCATAGATCGTATCTATGTCCATTCCCGCCATATCCGCCTTTCGCATGGCTTCCAGGATGAGCGGCGTGGACACCATATCGATGGTGCGCACCTTGATCTTAAGTTTCTCCGTGAGCATGGAGCCCAGATTGCACAGGGACCCCATATCCGCCAAAATGAGTACGCCCTTGGAGCAGTTCACGCTCTGGAGCATTGCCGCCATTTTATCGAAAATTTCCTGCGGTTTTACCTCCAACGGCATATCCACCGGGATCAGCTCCGTATCCGTGGCGCTGAACAGCTTCTGCGCCACTTCCACCATGGAAGTGGCCGTACTTCTTCCATGGGTGGCAACGAGGATCACCACCCGCTCCTCCAGATCATCGTCCTCCGAGGATTCCAAGAGAAGCCCTATGTATTCCACCTCCACCTGGGGCACAGAAACATGATACTGATGCTCAATGCGCTCCTTTATCTCCAATGCCAGCTGGAAATAAGGAGAATCCTGCTGCAATGCGCCGCCAAGCTCCGTATAGGGAATGGATTCCTTGCCCTTGACCCGCTTCAGGAATGCAGACAAATGAAGGCTGAACGCATAGAGGAAACGATCACGGTAGCTGCGGTTCAGCCGCTTCTGCACCATCAGGGATATCTGCTCCGAAAAATCCACCAGGGAAGCATCCACGATTTTGAGAAGGCGCTCTCTCGTGGTCATGTTGACGGAATCCTTCTGATTGTACAGGGAATTGATGTAAACATTGACATCCGAAGCCACCATCTGCTTGATGAGTCCATCACTGATCCCTTCATCTTTCAGGAGCTTCACCTTGTCCTCCACAATGCGGTAGAGGTTGAATGCCTTCCGATCCGACTCCGATTCCTCCAGGGATCGCTTTTTCCCCGAAGGGGACAATATCAGAGGTTCGTCAATGTACTTCGCCAGTTCCGCCAAATCATGGCGGTTCGCCGAAAGCGTCAAAAGCCCGTTCTTCACATTGGGGGGCAGCATGCGAAAATCTACCTCAATGTAATCCGGATTGTCTATGCCATTGAGGAACGCCTGGGCACAAAGGAGTTTGATATTGGATTTCAGCTGTCCTACATTGCCTCCGCCAATGCTCCCGATCAGAGCCTTCACACACTCCACGCTGATGCGTACAGGCTTCTTCACCCGCTGTGCTTCATCGCTGAACAGGAGCTTTACGATGTCGACCTTTTCTTCGAGCGTCCTTTCTGCCAAAGGTTTGATTGCAATGATATTCGGAATGCGCCGAACGAAGGTCTTTGTCAGAGCAGAGTCGGGATCCTCCGTGGTCGCCCCAATGATGAGCACCTTCGCACTGCGGCTCCGGGTCGTCTCTCCCAAGCGGTTGAAGGTTCCCGTATCCATGAAGTAGAATATCATCTCCTGCCCCTCCGGCGGAAGACGATGGATCTCATCGAGGAACAGCACCCCCCCATCCGCTTCCTCCACGAGCCCGGCCTTGGCATGCTCCGCTCCCGTGAACGCCCCCTTGATATGCCCGAAAATATGGGAAATCAGAAGCTGGGGATTGTTGTAATAATCCGCGCAATTGAATGTCACAAAAGGCGCCCCTTCCCCAAAACGGTGCATCACCTTGCCATACTCGAACATCATATGCGCAAAGAGGGTCTTTCCCACGCCTGTCTGCCCCACAATAAGGGTATGAAGGCCATCCGGCGGGTAGAGAATGGCGGCTTTCGCCTGTTCCACCTGCATCTTGAGGCTGGTTTCTGCGCCGATGAGCCTTCCAAAGGGCTCCTTCTCCGCCCTGTCACCCCCCTTCATGCATTCTTCGATTCCACGGAGCTCGCAGGGCTCCTCTCCCAGCTCTCTCCCCAGAAGTCCCTCCAGTGTCTCCCGGTCAAAGTATCGCACAGGCCGTCCCAGGATTTTCACAATGCGGTTCTGTCGGTGAAGCACGTTGAGCTCCATGGATACATTGTTCCGCAAAATTCCCAGAGCATCGGCAATCTGCTGGGCATCCATCCCCACCTGTCCTTTCAGCTGCTCTTTCCTGTATTCGCCGGATGCTTGCCGGATGTATTCATAAATCCGCTCAATTCGCTTCATAAGTGTATTCCTCCGCTTTGATACGCTGCAAACTATTCTTCATAGTGTATCAAAACATCTTCCACTTTTCAAGACATTTCCTGCTCCATTGCCGCAGATTTTGTTCCGGGACCGCTTGAAATGTTCCCGGCCGGTGGTAAAATGGAAACATCTACGAAAAGATTTGTGTCCAAAAGGAACCATACCGATAGGAGGAGGATTTTTATGTCTACACCCCACATTGCCGCCGAAAAAGGTGAAATTGCCGAGCGCATCCTGCTTCCGGGAGATCCTTTGCGAGCGAAATTCATCGCAGAGAACTTCCTGGAGAATCCCAGGCAGTATACCGGCATCCGCAACATTCTGGGCTTCACGGGAACGTACAAGGGGGTTCCCGTCTCCGTACAGGGCACAGGAATGGGAATACCCTCCATTTCCATCTACGTCCACGAACTCATCACAAAATACGATGGAAAGAAACTCTTTCGTGTCGGCACCTGTGGCGGCATGCACCCGGATGTTCATCTCAGGGATGTCCTCATCGCCCAGGCAGCCTCCACAGACTCCTCCATCATCCGGAACATCTTCGGAGGCAGCATTAATTTCGCCCCGATTGCCGACTATGAACTTCTGTCAAAGGCAGTTGCCAATGCGAAAAAGCTGAACCTTCCGGCTCGTGTCGGCAATATCATCTCCGTGGATCGCTTCTACGATGAAGAAATCGACAACGAGAAACTCCGGAAATACGGCATTCTCGCCGTGGAGATGGAAGCAGCTGCCCTCTATGTGCTGGCAGCCCAGTTCCATGTGCAGGCCTTGGCTCTCTTTACGGTAAGCGATCATCTCCTCACGGGAGAATCTTCCAGCGCCGAAGAACGCCAGACCAGTTTCAATGACATGATAAAGATCGCGCTGGAAACAGCGATAGAAGCGTAAAAAAAGGCTGTGCATCGGGGAAGCCCCGACGCACAGCCTTTTTTATGCTTCCATCAAAAATGCTCCATAGCCCTTCTTCGTCTCGTAAAGGTCAATCTTGCTCACCGCTTCCCAGGGTGCATGCATGGAGAGTACGCCCACACCGCTGTCAATGACCTGCATGCCATAAAGGGACATGATATAGGCAATGGTTCCTCCGCCGCCCTGATCCACCTTGCCGAGCTCCGCCAGCTGATAGTGAACCTTATGCTTTGCCATGATGGCTCGAATCTCCCCAAGATATTCGGCATTGGCGTCGTTTGACCCTGATTTCCCCCTCGCTCCTGTGAACTTGTTGAACACCATGCCCCTGCCGAGATACGCCGTATTCTTCTTGTCATAGGCAGAAGCATAGAGCGCATCATAAGCGGCAGAAACATCCGAGGAAAGCATTTTGGAATTGGCAAGGCAGCGGCGCAGTCCCAGTTCGCTGTATCCCCCCATGGCATTCATGAGTTCTGCCAGCGCATTCTCAAAAAAGCGCGACTGCATGCCCGTTGCGCCAACGCTGCCGATTTCCTCCTTATCCACCAGGAGGCAGCAGGCTGTCTTCCCCACCTGCTGCGTTTCCAGCATTGCCACCAGCGAGGTGTATGCACACACGCGGTCATCCTGCCCGTATCCCAGAATCATGCTGCGGTCAAAGCCAAGCTCCCTCGCCTTTCCCGCCGGGACAAGTGCCAGCTCCGCCGACTGGAAGTCCTCCTCCTTCATGCCGTATTTCTCCTTGATGAGATGGAGCACACCTTCCTTCACGGACTCCTTGTCATCCTTTTTCAAAGGATAATTGCCCACGAGGATATCCAGGTTCTCCCCCTCGACAACCTTTGCTCCCGTCTTTTTGAGCTGTTCCTGAGAGAGATGAATCAAGAGGTCCGTAACGCAGAACACAGGGTCCGCCTCATCTTCGCCAATGACGATCTCCTGCACCGTTCCATCTTTTTTCGCCACAACGCCATGGAGGGCAAGTGGAATCGTCACCCATTGGTACTTCTTGATGCCGCCGTAG
>DFES01000202.1:0-3347 GCA_002369175.1 Selenomonadaceae bacterium UBA3796 | reverse complement strand
TTCTTGATGCCGCCGTAGTAATGGGTATCGAGATAAGCCAGCCCGCCATCCTCATAGAGGGGATTCTGCTTCACATCAAGACGGCAGGTGTCAATATGGGCGCCCAAAATGGCCATTCCCTTCTCCAGGGGTTCCGTCCCGATATGAAAAAGAACCACGGCTTTCTTCATGTTCACCGCATATATCTTATCTCCGGGTCGGACAGGTTCGCCTGCAGCAAGAACATCCGCCAGATTGCGGTACCCGGAGGCCTCCGCCTGCCGGACGGCCTCGGCTGCACTTTCGCGCTCCGTCTTGCAGCGAGAGAGAAAATCACGGTACCCCACACTGAGTTTCTCCAAAGCCAGCCTATCCTCATCCGTATACTTGCTCCATACAGAATCCTTTTTTTGCTCCGTTTTCTGCTCCGACATGCACATCATCCTCTCTCATGAAAATAACGATCCAATATCGCTGCGAAATCTTCCCGCGTTTCTGCCCGATGGAAGAGATTTCTAAGCTCTGCCCCTCCCACCTGGCCCCTCGTGTACCAGGTAGCGTGCTTGCGCATTTCTCTCGGGCCGATATAACTGCCCTTGAACCTCAGCAAGAGATCCAGATGGCGCAGAATCATATCTGCCCGCTCCGTCTTCGTCGGCGGTGGGATCCGTTCCCCTGTCCGCAGGTATTCCGTGAACTGGCGGAAGATCCAGGGATTTCCCTGGGCGGCGCGCCCGATCATCACCCCGTCGCAATGCGTCTCCCGACGGATCCTTACCAAATCTTCAATGGTGCGCACATCGCCATTGCCAATGACGGGAATCCGCACCGCATCCTTTACCTTTGCAATGATCTCCCAATCCGCCTTGCCGCTGTAGAACTGATCCCGGGTTCTCCCATGCACTGCAATGGCATCCACGCCGGCCTCCTCCGCCAGCTTCGCCATCTCCACCACATTCACATGCTCCGCATCCCATCCCTTCCTCATCTTCACAGTCACGGGAAGCTTCACTGCCCTCCGGAGGGCTTTTAGGATGGCAAAGGCTTTCTCCGGCTCCTTCATCAGCGCCGATCCTTCTCCGTTGTTTACGATTTTGGGGGCGGGACACCCCATGTTGAAGTCAATGATATCTGCCGTCCCCATTTCCTCAAGGTACTTCGCCCCCTCTGCCACTCCTTCCGGTTCCGGTCCGAAAAGCTGTATGGCAATGGGGCGTTCCCCGGGCTCCGTGTGCAGCATGGAAAGGGTTCGTTCGTTGCGGTAGTGGATGCCCTGGACGCTGACCATCTCCGCATAGCAAAGGGGGCACCCCAGATCATGGGCGAGAATGCGGTAGGCCATATCCGTGACACCCGCCATGGGAGCAAGGAATACCGGGGCATCGAAATCCAATCTTCCGATTCTCATTTGCTCTGAACCATCTCCGGCATATTGCGCTCATAGAGCACCCGAAGCCCCGTAAGTGTCAGAAAATGATCCACGGTGTCGATGGTCTTCGATTCCTTGGAAATCATGCGGGCAAAGCCTCCGGTGGCAATAACCTTCATATCCACACCCAGTTCTTCCTTGATGCGGGTCACAATCGCGTCAATCTGTCCCACATAACCGTAAACGATTCCCGCCTGCATGCCCTGGATCGTATTGTGGCAGACAATCTGCTTCGGAGGCACCAATTCAATGCGCGGCAGCTTTGCCGTTGACTGGAACAGAGCATCCGCCGATGGGCCGAGTCCCGGAGCAATAACACCCCCGAGAAAATCTCCCTTTTCCCCGACCACATCAAAGGTCGTCGCTGTCCCGATATCGATGACGATCAAGGGTCCCCCGTACTGTTCATAAGCCCCCACCACATTGACGATACGATCCGCGCCGATGGCTTTCGGATTCTCATAGTGAATGCGGATTCCCGTCTTGATGCCGGGCCCCACCACCAAGGGACGCAAGCGGAAATACCGCTCACACATTTTGACCATGGGAACTACGAGGGGAGGAACCACAGAGGAAATGACGATTGCCTCGATATCCGTCATGTTCACACCCTGATAGCGAAACAGGTCATTGATGAGCATTCCGTACTCATCCCCTGTTTTCTGGCGATCCGTCGAAATGCGCCAATGCTTTATGAGATTCTTTCCCTCATACGTCCCCATGACAATATTGCTGTTTCCGATATCAAAAACCAGGATCACGTCATTTCCTCCCCATCGAATGCTCATCTCATCTTCTATCATGTATCATGCTTTTTCGGGCGAATGGACACATCCCCCGCCAATACCCTGCGCCTTCCCTCCGGTGTATCCACCAGGAGCGCCCCGTTCTCGTCGATGTCGGCAGCAACGCCAAAAAAGGAGGCATTCTCCCCCATGCCCACAACATGAACTTCCTGCCCCAAAGTAATGGCGTACTGCTTCCAGCGTTCCATGAGGGGGGCAAAGCCTCTCTCTGTCACCATTGTATACAGTTCCTCCATGGCTTCCAGAACCTTCCGGAAAAACTCGACCCGTGACAGGTCCTCCCCTTTCATGATGGCAAGGGAGGTGGCAGTTTCCCGAATGTCCTCCGGAAAATCCTCCTGTGCAAAATTCACATTGATGCCCGTACCAATGACAATGTAATTGATGCGATCCATCTCCGCATTCATTTCCGTCAGGATCCCCACCAATTTCTTCCCCTCATACATGATATCATTCGGCCATTTAATGCCCGCCCGGAGTCCAAACTTCTCCATTGCCATGGCAACGGAAACCGCAGCCAAAAGCGTGCACTTCGGTGCCTCCTGTGGAAGGAATTTCGGTCGAAGAATCACGGAAAACCAGATGCCCTTGCCCCGCGGGGAAAAATAGGAACGCTCCAGCCGTCCCCGACCATTCCCCTGCTCTTCCGCTACCAGCACGGTTCCTTCCTCCGCGCCTTCTGCTGCCAGACGCTTCGCCTCAAGATTGGTAGAATCCAGGCAATCAAAGTACAGAATATTCCTTCCAATCGTCTTCGTATTCAGTCCATTTTTTATCTCTTCGGGCAGCAGATGATCCGGCGTTTCCTTGAGGCTATATCCGCTTCGCGGCTGGCTCTCTATTCCATATCCCGCCGCCCGAAGGCTCTTGATATGCTTCCAGACCGCCGTCCGCGATACGCCAAGCCTACTCGCTATCTCCTCACCGGAAACAAAGCCGTTGCCCGCCTCACGAAGAAGTTCCAATATTCTCAAACGCATACGCACGCACCCCTTCTCCTCTGCTATTATAACGCAATTGTTCAAGTTTTGCCACAGGCAAAACCTTCCAATTGGCGTTTCCCTAAAGGACCAGCTTCGCGTCGCAGCGAGGCGGGAGACGTGTGCCCTGCGGGTATATGCTCACCGCCTGTT
>DFES01000074.1 GCA_002369175.1 Selenomonadaceae bacterium UBA3796 | reverse complement strand
GAGTATTTCCTGTCAACGGGTAGCGAAGCGAACCCCAAGAGCGAACATTACAAGAAAACACCGGAACTGGCGAGAGCCTTCATTGATACGATTCCCCGCATCCAGCCTGGCAAGTGTTTGGTGTTCAAGCCACTATGTATGGTATCGGCAGGGGATTCGCCCAAGTGCGTCATTTTTCTTGTGAACGCCGATCAGCTGTCGGGACTCATTACTCTGGCGAATTATGACCAGTCGACCCAAGATAATGTGGCAGTGCGGTTTGCTTCCGGGTGTGGGCAGGCCGTTCTCTATCCCTTGTCAGCAGAGGAGGCAAGGGACAGAACCTGCTACATAGGCATGACCGATCCTTCGGCGCGGAAAGTAATCGGCAGCGATCAGCTTTCCTTCAGCATACCCTACAGCAGATTCTTGGAAATGGAACGGGAAGCCGACGGCAGTTTTCTTGCAACGGACACATGGGAAATCATCAAAAAGAGAATTCTATAACGAGGCAGAAGATGTTTCCTACTTCCGCAAGTGGGGGGAGAGAACAGATGGTGATATACCCGCAGGGCACATGTCTCCCGCCTCGTTGAGACGCGAATTGGAGGGTTTTGCCTGCGGCAAAACCTTCCAATTGCGTTATAATGTGCAACTTGAAGCAGATAAAAAAATACTTCCGCATGAGTTTATCAATGATGCATCAAGGCACTCTATTCGGCAGTGTGCCTTTTCTAATGCCTGTAGCATGGACGAACGCAAGGCCGAAGTCAAAGAGGCCTTTCCTGGTGCGCCAAGGTGCATGAGAGCAGAAACACGCTGACCTGAACGGGGAAAACGTGCAAACGTCTATGCGAATGAATTCGTCAGATTGTTTGACACTTACGTAGAGTCGTATAAAAAAGGGTTTTTTCTGCGCATGTCGAATTGTGAAATAGTGGAGTGGAGGATATTTACATTGTAAAAAGCGCATAAAAAAACCTGCCAAGGCAGGTTCTTATAGCACACACTGTGCTACCGGTTATCCGGCGATTTCGTATAAACTTATTTGAACGCGCTGTGTAAATCCGAGGATACGAACTTACTCTCTTACTATAGCATCATAGGAGGTTGTTGTCAATATGTTGCCAGAATATTATCTTGGGCTTGATGTGGGAACGAACTCTGTCGGTTATGCCGTGACGGATGAGAGTTATCGTTTGCTGAAATTCAGGAACGAGCCGATGTGGGGCGCGCATGTCTTCGACGAGGCTCTGCCGGCGGCAGACCGTCGTATGAAACGCACGGGTAAGCGCCGCTTGCAGAGGCGGCAACGACGGGTACTATTGGTGCAGGAGATTTTTGCCCGTGAGATTGCCAAGACGGATGAAAGGTTCTTTGTTCGTCTACAGGAGGCCGCCCGTTTTCGCGACGAGGTTTCTCCAACGGAAGCGAATATCCTGTTCAACGATGCGGATTTTCATGATAAGGATTATTATGGAAAATACCCGACCATCCACCATCTTTTACTGGCACTTATAGGGGATAAGGTGCCAATGGATGATCGCTATGCGCGGCTCGTCTATCTGGCCGTCGGATGGCTGGTTGCTCATCGGGGACATTTTCTGAGCGATGTTGATAAGGATAATTTCCAGGAAGTGTTGGATTTTGATGGAGTCTACCGGGATTTTCGGGGATGGATGGAGAAGTACGGCTTGCGCGTCTGGGATTGCAACGAGGAAGACTTGCAGAGGGAACTGCTGAAAGAGGCTCGGGTGCGTGATAAGGAAAAAGCGCTTTGCAAGGTGATCTATGGTGGAAAGGTTTCCAAGGTGCCAGAGGATGCCTTAGTGGATGAGGGCAAGCTGGTTACCCTGCTTGCCGGTGGCAGCGTCAAGATTAAAAAACTGTTTCCTGCCCAGGAGTACGAGGAGGATGCCAGCTTGTCCTTCCACGATGCGGAGGACAAGCTGGAGGAGACACTTGCCATGCTTGGAGATGAGTCGGAGGGTATCCTGCGCCTGAGAAAGCTATACGACTGGTCGTTGTTGAAGGAGATTCTGGGTAACTCCAGCCTTATTTCGGAAGGCAAGGTTGCCATTTATCGGCAGCACCGCGAAGATCTGGCAAACCTGAAGCTATTTATTCGTTCCTATTTGCCGGAAAAATATAGCGCAGTCTTTCGCCGTATGGCATCCGAGAAAGACAAAAACTATGTTGCCTATTCCTATCACTGGAAAGGCCAAAAAGGAGGCATACTGCCTGACAAGAAAGCTACACAACAGGAGTTCTGCGACTATCTGAGAAAGCTATGCAAGGATGTCAAATGCCGTCCTGCGGATGAAGTGTTCTACGCAGATATGATGTCACGGTTGGAGCAGGGAACTTTTATGCCCAAGCAGGTTTCCGGCGAAAACCGCGTAATCCCTTATCAGCTATATTATCACGAACTGAAGGCGATTCTGGAGCAGGCAGAAAAGCATCTGCCTTTCCTTCTAGAACAGGATGCTGACGGCTATACGGCAAAGGAGAGGTTGTTGTCCATCTTCTTGTTCCGTATCCCGTATTTTGTCGGTCCGCTTCATTTTTTCAATAGCGAAGGAAAACGATCGCCCTATGCGTGGGTAGAGCGAAAGGGAAATCTTCCTGTTCGACCATGGAATTTCCATGAGGCAATCGACCTTGAGAGGAGTGAGGAGGAATTCATTCGACGTATGACCAATACCTGCACCTATTGGGCAGGGGCGGCGGTGCTGCCGCAGAACTCGTTGCTCTACGAGAAATTCATGGTGCTGAACGAGCTTAACAACCTTCGGATCAATGGCGTGCCCATCTCTGTTGATGCGAAACAGCTGGTCTACCACGCATTGCTTGAGGACAAGCGTAAGGGACGCAAGGTGACCCAGAAGGCTGTCCGCGAGGTGTTGAAAAGCAACAATTATTCGCAGCCCGACGATGTGCTTTCAGGAATGGACAAGGAACTTCACGCCGGTCTGAAATCACGGCTAGCCTTTGCACGCTTGTTGGATACTAAAATCCTGTCGGAGAAGGATGCCGAACGCATCCTTGAACGTTTGGCTTACACCGAAGACAGACATCGTATTCGTGTATGGCTGGCGCAGGAATTCCCACAGCTGGGAGAGGAGGATATCCGCTATCTTTCCAAGCTTTCCAGCAAAGGATTTGGCCGCCTGTCTAGGGAATTTTTAGATGAATTGGAAGGTGTTTGCAAGGAAACCGGAGAGAAGAATACCATCTTGGGATTTCTTTGGGAAAGCAACGACAATCTCATGCAGCTGTTGTCGGATCGCTATACCTTTAAAGAGCAGATGGAAGCACACCAAAAGGCTTATTACTGTGAGCATCCCATGAAGCTGGAGGAGCGCATGGAAGAAATGCGTTTGTCCAGTGCTGTGAAGCGTGCCATTTACCGCACGCTGGACATTGTTCAGGAAGTCTGCAAGGCGCGCAAACAACCTCCGAAGCGCATTTTTATCGAGATGGCGCGGGGCGGAGGAGAAAAGGGCGTGCGCACCGTTTCCCGTCGTGAACAGCTCAAGAAGCTCTATGCGGACTTGGGAGATGAGTTCCAGCAGGATGTGAGGGCGCTATCGGCGCAATTGGAAGGAACCAGCGACAGCCGTTTGCAGAGCAAAGTTGCCTACCTCTACTTCCTGCAGCTGGGTAAAAGCATGTATTCCAGCAAACCAATCCAGATTGATCAGCTTAAGGATGACAAGCTTTACAATATCGACCATATCTATCCGCGCAGTGTGGTGAAGGATGACAGACTCGATAACATGGTGCTGGTGACATCTAAGGAGAATAGTGACAAGGGCAGCCAGTTCCCGATTCAGGGAGAAATCCGAAATCGTATGGTAGGACTTTGGCAGGCTTATCGAAGGAATCATTTGATTTCCGAGGAAAAGTACAATCGCCTTATGCGAAGCACAGGATTTACGACTGAGGAGCGGTGGGGATTCATCAATCGGCAGTTGGTAGAGACTCGCCAGTCTACCAAAGCATTGGCGAGTATCCTTAAGGAACGCTATCCTCAGGCGGAGATTGTCTATACCAAGGCGGGTATGGTCTCGGAGTTCCGCCAAGAGTTCAAGATCGTGAAATGCCGCTCGGTCAATGACCTGCACCATGCCAAGGATGCTTATCTCAATATCGTCGTGGGCAACGTGTATTCCTTGCGGTTTCGGAAAAAATGGTTCCAGCCGAGCCAGGAATACTCCGTAAAACTCACGACTTTGTTCGGAGATGAGGTGAAGGTCGGTGGACAAACAATCTGGCGAGGTAGTGCAGATCTGGGACATGTCCGCAAAACTTTGGAGAAGAACTATGCCCACTATACGAGATTCGCGTTTATTCGCAAAGGTGGCTTCTTCAATGAGATGCCCTGCAAGGCACAGGCAGGGCTGGTGTCACGCAAGCGGGGACTTGATTCTGTGCGTTATGGCGGGTACAACAAGCCGAAAGTTTCTTTTTTCTTGCTGGTTCGTTATACGATTGCGGGAAAGAAGCAAATAACGGGATTGATGATTGTTCCTGTAAGGCTTCTTTTTGCAGATGAAGTTCGTAGTTCCGAAACTTTTGCACGACAGTATTGTCAACGTATTATTTCTGAAATACTGATGAATATTAACTGTTAATACATACGAATCAACTGCAAAAGGTAATCTTGAAGGGGATGAAAGTCCCTGTTCCTCTTGTCTCCGGGGTGTCATCGTAGGTAATGGAGGCGATGATAGACTTCCAGAAGCGTTGCTTGTTCTCGCGGGAGAGGGCCTGGTAGGTCTGCAGGAAGTCTTCATCGTTTGCCACTTCGCAGATGGCGGCGGGGATAGCGGGGGTGTGGTCTATCAGCAGGGAGAGGGCGGATATCTCTTGGCTGATGCTTTTGTATGTGGCGGCATATTTGTCTTTGTCTATGAGGCCATCAAGGAAGATATCCTCCAGCCGTGAGAGCTTGGCTTTCAGGGCTTTTATTTTTTCGGCAGGGCTGTCTTTCGCTTGCTCGATGCGCTGCTTCTCGATAGTCAGGATATGCTCCTGGATGAGACGCTGCAGATTGTCGAGGAGGTATTTTTCAATCTTGTTCTCATACACGCTGCGAGAGAATGTGCAGCCTATATTTGAGTTTTTTGGGCGTTGATAATAGTGGTTCCTGCAGCGGTATTCGTAAGCGGTGTTCTCTCCCTGTGCATTGGTGCGGCCTTTGCAGGCTGTGAGCTTGTGCCCGCAGTCCGGGCAACGCACCAGGCCGGAGAAAAGGTATATCCTGCCGCTCCGTGCCGGCTTGGAGTTGCGGGAAAGGATGTCTTGCACACGAAAGAACACATCATGGGGGATGGCCGGGGGCATATAATCGGGGATACCGTATCTCTCACCGATATATATACGGTTGGCCAGAGTGTTGCGTGTCTGGAAGTATGAGAGCGCAAGACCGAACTTCTGATAAACTGCTGCCTGGGCTGACCGCATAGAGCCACCATCGCTGACATATTGGAAAAGGTACTGGACGGCGGGCATATTCTCGTCAGGGGCATAGTGCCCGTTTTCGCTTTTGAATCCCAAGGGAAGGCAGCCTGTCAGCACTTCTCTCCTCTGCTTCTTGCCCTCGAAGACATATTTGATTCTCTCGCTGGTCTGGTCGCTCTCATTCTGGGCTATGGACAGCTTGAGATTCAGCATCAGGAGGCCATTGGGAGTGGTGGTGTTGTACTGCTCGCGGGTGCATTCCCAATCCACGCCGTGGGCATCCAGCTTTTCCTTCACTTTGTAGAAATCGGCAATGTTCCGAAACCACCTGTCCAGGCATTTGATCACGATAATGTCAATCAAACCCTTTTCCACATCGGCCAGGAGCCTCTGCAGCTCTTTCCGCCTTGAGATAGACTTGCGGGCGGTCACTCCTTCATCTGCGTAGATGCCCACGATGGTGTAGCCATGCTCTTGGGCATAGTTGATTAGATCCGACCTTTGTTCTCCCAGGGAAAGCCCATGGCGGGCCTGCTCATCGGAGGACACGCGGATATAAAGTGCTGCTCTCTTGGACATGATAAAAGCACCTCCATTAAAGGTATAGAAAATATACCATGAAGGTGCTATAATTGGCTTGTCATAGCTTGGAGCACCTTCATAGTGTTTCAGGTGGGCAGCGGTATTGTCAGTACCGATTGCCCAGGGCCGCTTGTGTTGTCAGCGCAAGTGGCCTTTTTATTTAGCTTACATAAGCAAAGGACTGCGGAACATAGCCTAAACCGAAATCCCGCAGGGGCTTTGGTTCGGGGAATTTCTCAATATCCTCCAGCTCATAGGCAACAGCATATTTTTTGCTGGCAAAGTAATCCATGAAAAACTTATGAGATATGCCAGATTTTTCCTTGGTCAGCTCCCAAATGTTATCTGGAGCATCGACCAATACTTTTTTCAGCTTGGCTTGAGCCACTACCATCTGAACAGGAGATGTGGAATATATGAGTACAGTATCAACTGGGCGGCGGCATATAGTCTTGCGATATTCCACTTGTTTTTTGCCGGACAATATGCTTTGCACATGCTTAGGGTTGATGGAAAATAATACTTTCATCGTCTTTGCCTCCTTTCTGAAGAACATGACGGAATGCTTCTGGTGGCAAGTCGATTTTATAGGGATAGGCGGGGAAGTAGCCATTTGCTTTGAGCCAAGCGTGGTTCACATTGTTTCCTTCTCCGAAATAACCATTGTACAAAACTTCGATAGTGACTATGTTCCAGTTACCGCGATAAATATCCCGAAGCTCTGCGTCTGAGAAGAAGGACTTGTTACCTGCAATGCGGATGAAATCATTCTCAGAGCATAGTTCATTGCCGCGTTGCTTGATTATGTGAAAATTGGTAACCACGCCGAAGGACGAGACTGCCGACAGGTATGTGCGCCTATTGGGTGCATCGCTGATCCTATAGATGAGGATGGGGGTGTTGGGGCGATAGTTCAAATTGGTATCTTGCGGTGTTCCAATATACATCTTTGAGATTCCATTGGCTACGGCTATGTTCAAGGCAGTCTGCTTTGTCCTGGCCAGCATGGAATATGGAAAGAGTGTGTCATGATAGGTCGCACGGATTGGTATATATTTAGCATAGTGGAAATTGCCAGGCAGGAAAGGAAACATTTTATATGGGTCTGATGTATCCAGATGGAGCTTGCTTTTCAAAAAGATAAGCTCGCCACGCTCATTTTGCCCAGCCCGGCAGAAGCCAAATTTATCCATCAGGCCAATCAAAGTGTTATGTTTCGGGAACACTGTGGCATAGATTTCATCATAGCCAGATGCCTGCCAATTCCATAGTGCGATGCCAATCAAGCCCTCTCCCAGCCTCTGACCTCGTAAATCGTCACCAATTTTCAGAGTGCCGATTTTGATGCGCTTCTTCATTGGTATGGTCGTATCTGACAAGGAGATTTCTTCACATTCATCTTTTAGGTACTCAAAGGCATGGATGCCGTTCTCATCCACATGCACATAGGCCTTTTCTGAGGCACTGGCCTTACGCCGAAACCAAGATGTAAATTCCGGGTAATCTGCTTTTAGTGAGGCGAAGAATGGATCGTCCATATTACACTCGCCGAATTCTACATAATCAAATCTGTTATTCATAGTTATCTCCCTTACCGCCCGTCATGGGCGGCTTTTTTTATTGGCCTTGCTCATATCTGCCTTGTAGAGGATGAGGCTGTAGGCATTTGCG
>DFES01000034.1 GCA_002369175.1 Selenomonadaceae bacterium UBA3796 | reverse complement strand
ATGAACGAGATGATTCTCCGGGAGAGTTCGGATGAGGAGATCCTCGATTACGCAGAAAATATCCAGAGCGCCGGTGGAACGCTTCTGACGCTCATCAACAGCATTCTCGATTTTTCAAAGATAGAGGATGGGAAGATGGAAATCCTGCCTGTCCGCTATGACACGGCAACCCTCATCGATGATCTTCTGCACATGATTGCCGAAAAAGCAAAGAAAAAGAATCTGAAGCTCCTGACGGAAATTGATCCCAGCCTTCCCCAGAGTCTGTTTGGCGATGATGTGCGCATTCGGCAGATCGTCACGAATCTTTTGACCAATGCGGTGAAATATACCAAGGAAGGCTCCGTGACACTTTCCATGAAGGGAACGCGCATGGATGATGACACCTTGGAGCTTGAGGTAAAAGTTATCGATACGGGTATAGGCATACGCAAGGAGGATACCGGCAAGCTTTTCGATTCCTTCCAACGGCTCGATGAGGAAAAGAATCGCAACATTGAAGGAACGGGGCTGGGCATATCCATCGTGCAGAAGCTTCTTACCATGATGGGAAGCCGCCTTTTGGTGGAAAGCGTTTACGGAGAGGGTTCCACCTTCTCCTTCCGCCTGCGGCAAAAAATCGTTGACAGCGCTCCCCTCGGAAACTATGAGGAAAGCCGCCGCCACCGCATCCGCAGCAGGAAAGCCGGGCAGTACCTCAGGGCGGAGGGGGCGAAAATCCTCGTGGTGGATGACAATAGTGTCAACCTCAAGGTCATTCGGGGACTCCTGAAACGCAGCGGCATTGTGCCGGATTTGGCGGAAAGCGGTGCCGAATGCCTTGCTTTGGCAAAGAAGAATTTCTATCACATCATTTTCCTGGATCATATGATGCCTGTCATGGACGGAATCGAGACATTGAAACGTCTGAGGACGGAGGGCATCCTCCGGGGCATAACAGCCGTGATAGCCCTTACGGCCAATGCCATTTCGGGTGCGAGGGAGCGCTACATTCAGGAAGGCTTCGATGATTACCTCTCGAAACCCGTGCAGGGAAACGAGCTGGAAGCCATGATCGCAAAATATCTGCCAAGCAAGCTGGTTTCTTACGGGGAAGGATCGCCGACGAAACGGGAAGCGGAGGAGCCGCCTTCCCCGAAGGAGTCCCTCCGGGAAAGCCGGAACCTTCCGGAAGCATCCATGCCCATGGAAGCTGCCGAATCTGCTGAAGCTGCCGAGTCGGAGGATGAGCAGGAAACAGGCGATGCCTTCTCTTCGGCGGAAAAGGAACGCTTTGGGAGAATGTGCCCTGATATCAATCTGGATCTGGGGCTGTCCTATCTCATGGGCAGCAAGACTTTGTTGCTGCAGATTATGCAGGAATTCCAGGAGGGGGACAGAGCGGCCAAAATACAGGAGGCCTATGCGTCGAAGGATGTAGAATCCTATCGCATCCTCGTCCACGCCCTCAAAAGCACCTCTATGACAATTGGCGCAAGTGATTTGAGCCAGAAGGCGCTGATGCAGGAAAAAGCAGCAAAGGACAATGACTGGACAACGGTGCAGGAACATCATGAGGCTCTCATGGAAGATCTTGGCAGAACCATGAAGGGTCTGAGGGAATATTTGAGCAGCTGCTAGAGTTGCTGGCGTATGGCGCAAGCGGTACAAGGGCAAGAGGGAGACCGTTGCTTTGGTGAAGTGACGGTCTCCCTTTTTTATGTTGATAAAGCGAGGGTAAGGATATGTCCATCGATGCAAGAACGGTTGCGATTGCGAGGCTCTTGTGCGAGAGCGAAGAGCTTCATATGACAGCGGGAGAGATTGCCGAGGCATTGGCTGTCAGTGCGAAGACGGTTTCCAGGGAATTGCCCAAGGTGGAACAGCTTTTGGCAGAGCATGGAATGCGGCTGGAGAAAAAAGCGGGCTCCGGGCTTTGGCTGGAGGGAGGCTCCAAGGGGTTCGCAGCCCTCAGGGCGTTCCTGGCACAGTCCTCGGAGGAATCCTATACGCCGGAAATGAGGCGGAGCATTATCATGAGCTGCCTTCTGCCCAGCGGCGAGCCAATCAAGCTCTTTTCTCTGGCCGCAAAACTGAAGGTGACGGACGGCACGATCAGCAACGATTTGGACAAGCTGGAGCCGTGGTTCCAAAAGCATTCCCTGCGCCTGGTGCGGAAGCCGGGGCTTGGCGTGTACATTGAAGGGGATGAGCAGGATTTCAGGCGGGCGATCATCCAGTATATCTACGAAAACATGGGGGAACAGGAACTGCTGGATCTTGTGCAGGAAACCCTCCAGGAAGGTTCCGGGAAGAATTCCCATGCTTCCAAGTACCTTCTGGATCTCGTGGATGGGGAAATCATCCGCAAATTGGAAGGTCTTGTCCGGGAAATGGGAGGGCGTCTGGGGCTGCATCTCTCCGACAATGCCTATGTCGGCCTGGTCGTTCATCTTTCCCTGGCTGTCCAGCGCATCCGCCAGCAGGAAGAGATTCGCATGGACGGGGATTTTCTCACGGAACTCCGTCAAAAAAAAGAATTTCAGGTAGCCTCCGATTTGGCACAGCAGATAACATCCGCTTTTGACATCGAGGTTCCTGCAGACGAAATCGGATATATCGCCATGCATCTCCTGGGGGCGAGGAATCGTTACCGGGAGCGGAGCATGGGAACCGTATCGGTGATGGATAACTACCATCTGGTACGACTGGCCAGAAGTATCATGCGAACAGCGAGTCAGAAGACAGGACGGGATATCCAGCGGAACCAAAATCTTTTGGCAGGGCTGGTCAATCATCTGGGACCATCCGTGAGCCGCATCAAGATGCACATGGATATCCGCAATCCCCTGTTGCAGGAAATGAAGAGGCACTATCCCGAACTCATGGAATTGGCGCATGCATCCGTGGGAGAAATGGAAAAAAGCCTCGGCTGCCCTCTTCCGGAGGCAGAGATTGCCTATATCGCCATGCATTTGGGAGCCGCGCTGGCCGACACCGAGGAATTCCGTCATGTAGAGCATCGGGTGGTGGTGGCTTGTCCCACGGGAATGGGAACTTCCAGGCTCCTGGCCAGCCGCATCCGCAAGCAGTACGCGAACATTCGCATCATCGACCAGGCATCCACTCTGGATATTGATGAGGAGTACCTTCGTCACCACGAACCGGAATTCATTATCTCCACGGTTCCTATTCCCAAGGCATCCGTGCCCGTAGTGGTGGTAAGCCCCATGCTGGGGGAAGCGGATATGCAGGTCATCGGGCGGATGCTTCAGCAGCAAAATGAGATGTTCTTGCGGGAAGCGTCTGTCCAGGCAGTTCCAAAGCGAAATTTTCGGGAGGCTTTGGCTCACTTGACGGAATATGGCAGCGCCATCCTGTCTTTGATGGAGCATTTCTTCTTTTACGAGCGAACCGCCAAGGATATCCAGGAAGCATGCCGGATTGCCGGACAGGCAGCAGGAGGGGATGCAAAAACCCAGGCTGCGTTGTATCGAGGGCTATGGGAACGAGAGAAAAAAGCGGCTACCCTGATCACGGGCAACCGCCTGGTGCTGCTCCACTGCAAAAGCCCTTTGGTAGAACTGCCGAAGATTGGTATCCTTCATTTTGGAAAGGGTTTTCCCTATCCCGCAGAAGGTGGGGAAAAGGTTCGGACGGCTCTGATCCTCCTGGCTCCGGAACATGCCTCCGGGGTTGTCATGGAGACGCTGGGCTATATCTCCACGATTCTGCTGGATCGCTGGGGATTCATCGAAGTGCTCCATGAAGGTAGCCAGGAACGTATCGCAGGAGAGCTGGAGAAACTGTTCAAGGAATTCTATCAGAGCAAGTACCGGGAGTGGATGCATGAATAGAAGGATATCCTGTCAACTCTTCTTGAAACATTCCACAGATTATTTGACCCCCCCATACATTGCGTGCAGGACTTCTCTATGATAAGATGGAAAACGAGTTCTATTTTCAAGGCATCGCAGAATGGCTCAGTAAAAAAGAAAGGGAACTATCGGATCGGTAGATCCCGATGCATCGGTTCTCAGAAATCAGGAGTGATTCCAATGGCAAAGTTTCATGCTTCGCAAATTAGTCTGTCCACAAGGCAGCTCTGCATTACCGCAGTCATGGGAGCCTTCGTCTTCTTGATGACGATTGTCCCTCGTGTTCCGATTCCCTTAGGCTATGCTCATCTAGGGGATGCAGCGATTTTTTTGGTGGTGCTTTTCGTCGGGAGGCGGGAGGGAATACTGGCAGGTTGCTTAGGATCGGCATTTGCGGATCTTTTCGGCGGTTTTCCCCTGTGGGTTGGCCCTACGCTCATCATAAAGTATCTTATGGCAGATACGTTTTGGTACATTGCGCTGAAAAATCACGGTGAAACAAGGGGCGAATCGCGAACAGCCGCCGGGCTTGTGCTGGCGTGCTTTGTCATGGCTGTGGGTTATGCACTTTTCGGCGCCTTGCTGTATGACAGTATTGCCGCCGGATTATCTTCCGCGCCGGGACTCCTGCTGGAAGGAGCTGTGAATATGGTTGCGTTCTATATCGGAAGAAAAGCCATCGGACGTGCTGCATTTTGAGACAACGAAAGAACATACTTTGCGGAAACAGCGGAATCCCTTGCTGGGGCAGAGTAGGAACAAGGAGGACGAAAATGTACGGCAAAGAAAGGTCAAAAAAATGGATATGCAGTCTGTTGACAGGCTGGCTGCTGGTAACCGGGACTCCGACAATGGGGGAAGCTGTGGAAGTTACGGGCTCGTATGACTCGCGCGTCTATATCAGCAGGCTGGATAAATACAATACCCTGCGGGTTTATCATGTGGAAGGGGAATACGGTGTCCCCTATGTTTCTGCACAGGAATATCTGTACCTTTTATATGACGGGCATGTTGCCTTCCAATCGGATGAGGGGGGGCGTGTCTTTACGGCTTCGCGCAATCATGTTGGCGTGGAGTTCGATGTGGAGAAGGGGAAGCTTACCTGTAAAGACTGGGATGCGTTTTTCGGTTCCTACGGTGACCGGGCTTTACCCAACGGAATCCTGCTGCCGCAGGAATTCAACGCTCAGGCGGTTTCCCGGAAGAATCCTTCCCGGGAAACCGCTGCCAAAGGTTTTGACATCGACCTGCAGGCATACGGATTATCCATGACAACCCATGAGGGGAAGCTTTTGCTGCCTTTCGCGGTGCTCCAGAACGTCTTTGCCGTACCCAGCGGAGCCAACATTTTATCCTTCAATGGCGACCATTTCTACGACATCTCCCAACCCGTCATCGGATATATTTACGGGCACAGCCTGAATCCGTACATTAAGCAGAATCCCTATGCCAATGCCTATTATTCCGGGAAGTTCTCAAAGGAAAAGGAAATCCCGCCTGCTTATGCGCGCTATGCCTATGGGACGACATGCCTGCTGTTCGACCTCTATTACGGTCATAAAGCGGAAAAGGGCATAGAAAGCTTTGATCAGTATTTTGAGCAGAACGGGCTGAAGGAAGGGCTCCTTTCCACGGATGCCCGGGACAATTCCGATGCGTTCCTTGATGTGGTCTACAAGCTTTTTGACAGCGGCCATGACAGCGTACAGCTGAGCCACAGTGTTTTCGATACAGGCTCGTATATCAATACAGCGAAAGTCATCACAGCATATGGCGGCATAGAGCCAACCATAAAGGCGTTGCAAAAGCTCTCCTATAAAGTTGCCGACAAGGGAGTAAACTTTCTGAACGGGGAAACGGGTACGTATGAGCAATATCAGGCCGCTTGCAAGGAGCTGCAGCTGGATCCCATCCTGCTGACCTATATTTTCCGGGATGACAGCGGCAAGCCTTTCAAATATTGGCTGGAACAGGCTCAGGAATACGCGAAGATCAGAGGAACGAAGGAGGAGAATATCGAGCTGGATCCCCGTGTCGAAAGGATGCAGAGCAAGGACACGGATCGTCTGTTCAAGGCAAAAAGCCATATCGAATCCCTGAAGCCGGATGATTTCGGCTCTTCAAGGGTGGACATCATTGACGATACGGCATTCATTTACTTCGAGAGATTTTCGGAGAGCGGGAAGGAGGACTCTTTTTACTACCGCATGCCGGACGAGACTGTGTATGATGCGAGCTCTTTTGGGCTTTTCTATGATGCTTTTGCCAAGATCCAACAGTCCCCTAAGGTGAAAAAAGTGGTCATCGACCTGTCCAATAACGGAGGCGGCCATGCAGGAGCCTTGACCGCCATCCTGGGCTTCCTGTCGCCGGATGGGGAAGTGAATCTCAGCTATTTCCATACCTTGAATCAGAATTATTGCTCCGAGTGGTACCATGTGGACACGAACTTGGACGGCAAGTTCGATGACCATGACGGTTTTGGGGGGCAATATGATTTCTACATCCTGACCAGCGGTTTCTCCTATTCCTGCGCCAACGCCCTTCCTTTCTTCGCCCAGACCGGCGGCTTGGCCAAGATCATCGGCGAGCAGCCGGGCGGCGGAGATTGTGTGGTGACGCCCTTCCTGGATGCATATGGCCATGTGGCCAATATGTCAGGCTGGAAAAAATTGGGCAGGATGACAGAGGGAAAATTCACCAGCGATGAGCACTCGGTAAAGGTGGACTATCCCTTTGGAGATCAGGCTGACAATTTGTATTTCAATTATAAAGGCATCGCAGAATGGCTCAGTCAAAAATAAAGATATTCCTACACCCTGCGGAACAGTCAGGATAAGACCCACTTCATTCTCTCCCTGTCCGGGGAGACGGAATTTGCCAAGGGCTGGTTCCTGAACGGAGAAGCGCAGCTCCAGAAAGGGGCTCATGATAAGGACATCTCCGCATCCGTGCAGTTCAAGCGGGTGTGGTAAGAAAAATTCCGTTCCATTTCCAGCCACCTGGGGA
>DFES01000036.1 GCA_002369175.1 Selenomonadaceae bacterium UBA3796 | reverse complement strand
AGATCTTGTCCGCTCCTGCTTTCAGCAGCATACGCATATCTTCCGGTGTACGGATGCCGCCGCCGACAGTGAAGGGGATGAAAACCTGTGAGGCACAGGACTGCGCTACTTGCACCATGGTATTTCTCTTTTCGCTGGAAGCCGTGATATCAAGAAACACCAGTTCATCGCAGCGTTCCTTATCGTAGCGCGAAGCAAGTTCCACAGGATCCCCTGCATCCTTGAGGCCCACGAAATTCGTGCCCTTCACCACCCGTCCATCCTTTACGTCAAGGCAGGGAATGATACGCTTTGTATACATATGTCTTAGTCCCCTCCTCTGGCAATTTCAATCGCCTGCGCCAAATCCAGGGAGCCTGTGTAGATGGACTTTCCGGCAATGACCCCCTCAATGCCCTCCTTTTCGTGAGCTTTCAATCTCCGGATATCCTCAATGGACTTCACCCCGCCGGAAGCAATGATGCCAAGACCGCTCTCCCTTGCAAGTTCCGCTGTAGCTTCCACATTAACCCCGGAAAGAGTGCCGTCACGGCTGATATCCGTGTATATGATCGTGGTTACACCGACCCCTGCCATTCTTTTGGCCAGTTCTCCCGCCTTGATATCACCGGAAACGCCCCAGCCATCTACAGCCACAATGCCATCCCTTGCATCAATGCCCACAACCACTCTTTCTCCGCCGTACTCTGCACAGGCTTCCCTCACCAGCTCCGGATTTCGCACGGCAACAGAGCCGAGAATGACGCGCCGTATCCCAAGGGAAAGGATCGTCTCGATATTTTCCATTGTGCGAATGCCTCCGCCCAGTTCTGCGGGAATATCAATCGCCGCCAAAATATCCCGCACGGCCTCAAGATTCCTGGAACTTCCGGCCAGAGCACCGTCCAGGTCAACGAGATGAAGAAATTCCGCGCCCTGGGACTGCCATTTTTTCGCCATGTCCGCCGGATGATCGGAAAAAACCGTTTCCTGCCGGAAATCGCCTTTGAAAAGGCGCACACATTTGCCGCCGCGAAGATCGATTGCGGGAAAGATTACCATAAAATCACCTTAGCTCTCCACAAAATTCTTTAATATCCTCAAGCCAACGTCACCCGATTTTTCGGGATGGAACTGGGTCGCCTGTACATTGTCTTTGCCAATGGAGGCCGTCAATTCACTCCCATAACATGACGTTGCGGTAATAAGGAATGCATCTTCCGGAACAGCATGATAGCTGTGGACGAAATACACATAGGAGGTTTCTTCCAAGCCTGCAAACAGATCCACCTTCCGTCTTGGCTCCAGGATTGCGAGGGAATTCCAGCCCATATGGGGGATCTTGCATCCGGGAGCCTGTATTTTCCTCACCATGCCCGGCAGGATCCCAAGCCCCCGGATTCCCGGTGATTCCTCACTTCCATCGAAGAGAATCTGCAGTCCGACGCAAATTCCCAGGAGGGGTTTTCCCTTCCCGATTTCCTCTTTCAGAACCGGAACAAGTCCCGTAGCTTCCAGATTTCTCATGCAGTCCCCAAAAGCTCCCACTCCGGGAAGGACGATTTTTTCTGCATCCCGTAGCCTCTCCTCGTCACTTGTCACGGCAACGTCTGCCCCAACTGCCGCCAGCGCTTTTTCCACACTGAAGAGATTCCCGACACCATAGTCGATTACAGCAATCATAACTTCCTCCCCGTCATAGAACGCCCTTGGTGGAGGGAATGCCCTGCACCCGTTCATCCCGTCCCACCGCGATGCGAAGCGCATGCCCCAGAGCCTTGTATACGGCCTCTACCTTGTGATGAGAGTTTTTCCCATACAGAACCTTCACATGCAGCGTTATGCCTGCATGAAAGGCAAAGGCTCTCAAAAACTCCTCGGTAAGTTCCGTGTCGTAACCGCCGATCATGGGAGCCATCTCCCCGCCATCGTAGACGAGGAAGGGTCTTCCGCTGATGTCCAGTGCCACAAAAGCCAAAGATTCATCCATGGGCAGATAGAAGCTCCCATAACGCGCAATGCCCCTTTTATCTCCCAGAGCCTCTTTCACTGCCTCCCCCAATGTGATTCCGATATCCTCCACGGAATGATGGCCATCCACCTCAATATCCCCCTGGCAGGATACGTTTAGGTCAAAGAGGCCGTGAGCCGCAAAGAGCTCCAACATGTGGTCAAAAAAATCGATACCGGATTCAATCTCACTCTTTCCCGTTCCATCCAAATCGATTTGGACGAAAATATCCGTCTCCTTCGTGCGGCGTTCAACACTTCCTTTCCGCATATCAGTCACGTCCTTCCGTAAACATGCGGATGGCATTGAGCCATATATCGTTTTCCTCCCGCAATCCCATGGAAATGCGCAAACAATTTTCAAGACCCGGCGCATCGCCGAAAGAGCGTATCCCAATGCCCTGCCGAACGAGGGATTCGTTGAGTTCCTTCGCCCTCGCGTACTTGACTAAAAGAAAATTCGTCTCCGAGGGATACACGGTGAACCCATCCAGCTTCTTCAATTTTTCCGCCATTCGCTTCCGCTCCGCCACCATCATCTGGATGCGGGGAATGTACTCGTGGCGCATCTGGTAAACAATATCTGCTGTTGCCAAGGACAGGACATTCATATGATAAGGCATATAGGCTCTTCCCACCATGGAGACGATTCCTTCGCCTGCCAGCATATACCCCACACGGCAGGAAGCAAGGGCATACGCCTTGGAAAAGGTACGGGCAATGATGAGATGGGGATACTTTTTCAGGAGACCTGCTGCCGATTGTCCGTAGAATTCAATGTATGCTTCATCCACCAGAAAGGCGCAATCAATGTTCTCCGCGATGTATTCCACAGCCTGCCGAGGGATTCCCGTTCCCGTCGGATTGTTGGGATTACAGATGACCGCAAGGTTCGCCTTGGATTCCCTGACGGTTTTCACAAAGAGCTCTGCATCCAGTGTGTAGTCATCCTCCAAATCCACAGGGACGCCTTCCGCCTCTGCAGCACTGGCATAAATACCGTACATGGAAAAGGATGGTCTCGGATAGACGATTTTACTGTCTTTTGACCCGCCAAAGCAGTAAAACAGTTTCTCGATAATCTCGCTGGAGCCGCTTCCCAAAAGCACATTTTCCTTCCCAAGGGAAAAATTCCTGGCAATCTGCTCGGCGAGGGCATCGTATTCCTCGTTGGGATAACGATTGAAAGCCACACGGGACAGCCTTCCCATGACACGCTCCTCCACCAGGGGCGGAAGATTCATATTGCATTCATTGGCATTGACCTTGATTTTCCACGGGCGTTCCGTCACATCGTATGCGGGACGATCTGCGAGACCCTTTCTGTATTTCATCATGCTATTCTCTCCTTAAGCGTATCGCATTGGCATGGGCCTGCAGACCCTCCGATTCTGCCAGGCGAATGATATCCCCGCTGATATGGGAAAGCGCCGGCCTGGTATAGGAAATAATGCTCGTGCGCTTCATAAACGTCTCCACGTTCAGCACGGAATAATACCTTGCCGTGCCGCCGGTGGGCAGGACGTGGTTGGGCCCGGCGAAGTAATCTCCAAGGGGCTCCGGAGAATATGCCCCCAGGAATACCGCGCCAGCATGACGCACATAGGGAAGGAGCTGGAAAGGCTCCTTCGTCAAAAGTTCCATATGTTCCGGCGCTGAGACATTGGCAAAATGCATTGCCTGCATGATATCCTCTGCCACAAAGATCCGTCCGTTGCGCTCCAGGCTCGCCTCGGCAATTTCCTTCCGGGGAAGCCTTGCAAGCTGCCTTTCCGCTTCCTCAGCCACTTTTTCCGCCAATGCCCCGGAATCCGTAATGACAATGCTGGAGGCCAGGGGATCGTGCTCTGCCTGGCTCAGCATATCCGCCGCCACATAGACGGGATCTGCGGTTTCATCGGCAACGATGAGAATTTCGCTGGGGCCTGCCAGCATGTCGATATCGCAGTGCCCGTAAACCTCTTTTTTCGCCAATGTAACGAAAATATTTCCGGGACCTGTGATTTTGTCCACGCGCGGAATGGTCTCTGTGCCGAAAGCCATTGCCGCAATGGCTTGTGCGCCGCCTATCTTGTAGATCTTGTCAACGCCTGCCTCTTTCGCAGCAATGAGCACATAGGGATTGATTTTCCCGTTTTTGGGAGGAACCATCATGATGATCTCCCGAACGCCTGCCACAGAAGCCGGCACGGCATTCATGATGACAGAGGAAGGATAGGCTGCCGTGCCGCCCGGCACGTAGATTCCCACCCTGTCCAGCGGAATGACTGCCTGCCCTAAGATGGAGCCCTGATCGCGATAGGTCATCCAGGAATTCGGCTTCTGTTCCTCATGGTATTTGCGAACATTGGCTGCCGCTTTCCTGAGGGATTCCACCACATCCGTATCCGCCTCTTTCTCTGCCGCCTCATATTCCCCTTGCGTCACGAGAAAAGCTTCGGGACTGCAATCCACCTTATCGATGAGTTTCGTGTAATGCAGAAGGGCTTCGTCCCCCTTCCGGCGCACATCCGTGACAATACGGCGCACCAGCTCCGCTGCGGAAAGATCCTCCCCAAACAATTTGCGGTTTGCTTCCCGAATCTTGGGATTGAGCTCCACCTCATCAAAAGCTACCTTGGTGAGCAGTCTTTCCACTTCCGCTTCTCCCATTTCTTTTGCATTTATGATCTGCATGCCTCTGCCCCGCTTTCCAAAATTGCCCTCAAGTCCCTCACCATGGCATTCATACGCTCAAACTTCATCTTGAAGCTCACGCGGTTCGCAATAAGACGCGCCGTGGAATCCACAATATGGACGATTTCCTCCAGATCATTTTCCTTGAGGGTTGTGCCGGTTTCAACAATATCCACAATGCTCTCGGAAAGGCCGACAATGGGGCCAAGTTCAATGGAGCCATTGAGCTTGATGTATTCCATCTGCATTCCCTGGCGGGTGAAGAACATCTCCGCAATATGCGGAAATTTCGTCGCCACTCTCGTGTGTGCATAGTCCGTGAGCCTCTCCCTGCGCTCTGCCTTGGGCACCGCCATCATGAGGTGGCATCGTCCAAACCCCAAATCCAGAAGTTCATAGACATCCTTCCCGGTTTCCAGCAGCACATCCTTGCCGATGACACCGATATCTGCCGCTCCGTACTCCACATAGGTCGGAACATCCGCCGTTTTTGTGATGATAAACCGTATCTTTTTTTCTTCATTGGAAATGACGAGCTTGCGGGATTTCTCGGAAAGCCCCTCTGCCTCGTATCCGATTCTCCCAAGCAGTTCTGCCGATGGCTTGAACAGCTTCCCCTTCGGCAGGGCAATCGTCAAATACTCCATATTTTCAGCATTCATGCACCTAACTACCTCCACTAATTCATCCCATCTGCTTTTTTCAGTACGCGCAGAACCAGAGAGTCTTCTTCCGCAAGCGGCCGATGGTGAAGACGCACGACCTCTGCTTCTTCCCCAAAGCCTGCTGCCAGGAGTTTCTCCGCGCCTATGACGGGATGGTAATAATACACATACATCATATACCCCGGATACTCATAAAAATGACGGCATCTCGGATTTGCCCATTTTCTGGAGCGTTTCGGGAAAAGGTCATGAAGAAGGACAGCAGCAACCTTGCCAAGAATTCCCATGTCGCCCTTTCCCCTGCCCACATCGTGAAGAAGAGCGCAACGAATCAGAAATTCCCTGTCCAGAGGCTCCTGTTCCGCGTCTGCCAGACACTCCGCTGTATAGGCAACCTGCAAGGCATGATATTGATCCGCAAGATTCATGCCAAAAAACAGTTCCTGTGCCCCGGGGGAAAGATGCTTCCTGATATAGGCTGCATCGTCCTTGGAAATTCTCGCAAAAACAGCGCGGAAGAACTGTCCCATCCGGTTCATGGGATGTACACCAGCTCCTTATAGCCCATTTCCCTCTGATAGCTCACGGCCTCCGCCTCCGATTGGGGAGACAGGGATAATTCCACCATCTTGCCCTCAGACCGAAGTTCTTCTGCCCGTGCGATGGCCGCCGCCGTTTTTCCCTCGTGGTACCCCACGAAAACATCCTTGGGGCTTTCCGGTCTCGCGATGCCCTGCCGCTCCAGAGCCAGGAGAATCCGTTCTATGCCAATGGCAAACCCCGTTGCGGGACAAGCATTGCCGAAATCAGACAGCATGTGGTCATAGCGGCCGCCTCCGCAAAGCGGGAACCCCAATCCGGGGGTGTATGCCTCAAAAACCATGCCGGTGTAATAGCTGAAATCGCGGATAATGCCGAGGTCAAAGGTGACATACTGAGCCACGCCATAGCATTCCAGGAGAGAGAAAATTTCTGCAAGATTGTCAAGAGCCCTTCGGCTCTGGGCATTCAGAGCCATTTCATATGCACTTTTCAGCATATCCCCGTTGCCGTGAAGAAGTGGGATTTTCTTGAGGACATCCTTTGCATTTCTCGGCAGATCCAGCGAATCCACCAAATGCTCCAAGCCCACGAGATCGCGTTCCTCCATGGTTTTTTTGATGTTTTCTTTGACGTTTCCCGCCAGCTGGTACTGATCCATGATGCCGTTCACAAACTCTACCTGCCCGAGACAAAGCTTGAAAGCCTTGAGACCGGAACACAAAAGCCCCTGAATGGCCAGAGCGACAATCTCCGCATCCGCCACGGCACTGCTGCTGCCCATGAGTTCCACACCGGCCTGGTAGAATTCGCACTGGCGTCCCGTCTGGGTCTGCTCATAGCGATAGACATTGCTGATATAGGAAAGCTTCAGGGGCATAGCGTGGTCTTTGAGCCTGCTGGCCGCTAATCGCGCAATGGGAGTCGTCATCTCATGTCGAAGCGCCACCGTCCGGTTGTTCCGGTCAAAGAACTTGAACATATGGGATTCCAGGGAGCGTCCGCTTCCCATCGTCAGTGTATCCAGATACTCAAGCGTGGGCGTTACCACCTCATGGTAGCCCCATCGGACAAACAAATCCGCCAGCCGATTCTCGACGGCACGCTTTCCCGCCGCCTCATCCGGAAGGAAATCCCTGGTTCCATAGGGTATTTCCAATATGACTTTATCCTTTTCCATTCTCATCATCCTTATCCATAGTTTCCTTTACGCGTCCCAATACCAGCTTGTATCCATCCGCCCCATAATTGAGGCAGCGTTTGACGCGGCTGATGGTTGCCGTGCTGGCTCCCGTCCGCAGGACAATATCCTCGTAAGTATGCCGCTCATCCAGCATCCTGGCAACTTCCAACCGCTGGGAAAGGGACCTTAGCTCGCTGATGGTGCAGATATCCTCCAGAAAGGCATAGCATTCCTCCACATCCTGCAAGGAAAGAAGTACCCTGCATAGCCGATCCGTCAGATCGTCCTTCCATTTCTGGTTCGCCATACCCTCGTCACTCCTGCTGTAAGATATTTTCATTCTTTACCACTTTACTTTGCGAAAATAATTATAGCACATTTCCACCGGATACAGCAAGCACAAAATAAAATCTGCCTTGCAGAGCATATTTCAGCAAGGCAGAACACAATCGGCTACCGAACCTTTTCCTTTTCCTTTTCCCATTCTTCCATAATCTCCATCTTTGCGCGCTTCAGGGCGCAGGCAACTTTTTCATCGTTGCCGTCGGAGAGAATCTGCATGGCCCGCCGATAGGATTCCATATCCTGCAGAAGATCATGGTATTTGTGATAACTGACCAGGAGCCATTTCAGCGTGTCCTGCATCCGATGGATTTCGTAGACAGTATCCTTGACATCGAACAGTATTCCGATGATATAGCGGGCAATGGCCTCTGTACTGTTATCCGCTGCAAGAGCCTTGGTCATCTTGCCTTCCTGAAGGGCATCGCCCTTTTCATTTTTTTTGTGATTTTTCATTTCGCTACCTCGTCAACAGCTCCCATGTACAGGTTTAGAACATAGACACACAACACAACCCATCGGTTCACAAAGCAGAGCCTTCTCGCATTTCTGTCAAGGAAACAATGGTTCCATCGTGCAGCATATAAAGGTATTTCTCCTTGACTTCCCTCTGGAGAATGTCTTCCACCGCCTTGCTGTAAAGGCGGATCTGGAGCTGATAATTTCTTCGCACCTGCTCCGGTGCAGTATCCCGATCCGTCTTGTAGTCCACAAGGACAAGTCCTCCATCCGCTTCTTCAAAGAGAAGGTCAATGATCCCCTGAACGAAAAGTGTTTCCCTGTCCTCGACACCAGCATAGAATGCATGAGCCGGAAGCATCCGGCTGAAGGGAAGCTCCCGCCAGACCCTTGCCGCCTGCCGCATCCGCTGTCCCAGAAAAGATTGGAAGAAGGCTTGGACATTCCTGATGCGGATTCTCCGCAACTGCTCCGGCAGCAGAATCTCCTCAGCCTTCATCGTCTCCAGCTGCGCCTGGATGCCCGAATAGCTCAGATCTCCCATATAATCGATATGCTGCATCACGCTGTGCATGAGCGTTCCATATTCCATGCTGGAAAGCCCGCCCTTCCCCTGCAGGAAATCCGGCCGCTTCCACTCCATGGGCGCCTCCTGTCCATGGATGAGAACCTCTGCTTCGTCGTCTTCGGCGAAGCGGCGCTTGATCTCCGTAACGGAGAGTTTGGAAGGAACCTGTTCCAACCCATGCATATCATAATGCCAGTCAAGAAGGCTTCTGACAAAGTCGCGCTTCGGGGAATCCGGAAGCGGCTGTCTCCGAGCCACAACCTGCAGGAGCTCATCTTCCTTTGCGGCATCTGTCTTCCCTATCCGGACATCGGAGGAGGGAAGCAGGTGGATCTGCCAATGGGAAGCATCCTCATAGTCGAGAAAATCTCTCCATTCACAAGGAACAGAGGCCTTTTCCCGCAAGAGCTCCCCCTCTTTATGGCGAATGACCGTCATCCCCACCCAATCCAGGAAGGTGTCCGCTCCAAAGGAGGCATGTTCCGGCAAGCGGACATGGGTTCTTTCCACATATTGCGCCCATTTGTCCAGCTTACGCACCAATTTCGATTCGTTCCTCACACTGCCGATGAGAATGAGCTTTTCCCGTGCCCTTGTCAACGCCACATACAACAGCCTGAGCTCCTCCGCCTTGTTTTCCTGCAAAAGCTTTGCTGCAATGGCCTGTCGGGCAAAGGTAGGATAACGGAAGGACGCTTCCGTATCCACCAGATAGGGGCCAAGCCCCAATTCCCTGTGCATGAGGAGATCTGCCGAAGCATCCATCAGATTGAATTTCTTTCCCATATCTGCGAGAACAACCACCGGAAATTCCAGCCCTTTGCTCTTGTGGATGCTCATGATGCGGACTACGTCTTCCTGCTCACCCAGCACACGGGCAACTGCAAGATCCGTATCCATATCCTTCATCCGATCTACAAAACGCAGAAAACGGAACAATCCCCGAAAATTTGTCTTTTCGTACTCTGCCGCCCGATCGACCAGCATGCGGAGATTTGCCTGCCGTATGAGCCCCCCGGGAAGACCTCCTGCATAATCGTAGTAGCCTGTATCGCGGTAGAGCTGCCAGATAAGCTCCGGAACGCTGACCTCCCTGGCAAGGCTCCGCCAGCCGGAAAGCCTCGCCAAAAATCCGCCCGCCTTGGCCGAAAGCTCCGCATCTCCGTTGAAATCCGGAGCCACCGTCTCCAGCAGTGCGCCGTAGAGATCCTCTTCCGGCGCCGCCAGCCGGATTTGCGCCAATTCCTTGAAACTCATTCCCCCAATGGGAGATGCCAGAACCGCTGCCAGCGGAATATCCTGACGGGCATTGTGCAGCACGGAAAGCAGGGACAGCATAACGCGAACTTCCTGTTCTTCAAAATATCCCACATCCGCAGAGGCATAGGCAGGAATATCATTTTTTTTGAGGATGTCCAGCACCCGGTCCGCCTTCCCTTTGACGGAACGGAGCAACACCACGATATCCCTCCATTGCAGGGGCCGGTATGATTTTGACGCCTTGTCAAAAACCTGCCTTCCGTCCGCCATGAGCTGCTTCAGCCTGTTTGCAATGACCTGCCCTTCCAATTCCAAGCCCTTGAGGTCTTCTGTTTCGTCCTCTTCTTCCGGTTCCCCGCTCTCCTCCTCTTCCACATCACCAAAGAGGATATCCAGCTCTACTGCGCTTTGTGCAGGCATCCCCTCACAGGGAGGATACTCTGCTCCCGGGTAGAGAGCCGCATCCTTGTCGTAGTCCAGCTCCATTGCATCCCTTGTCATCACCTGGGTAAAGATGAAATTGATGGCGGAGAGTATCTCGGGACGGCTTCGAAAGTTCTGGGAAAGGTCAATGCGGGCAAAATCATCCCCCATCTTCGGATAGTCCCGGTATTTTCTCAGAAAAAGCAGGGGGTCTGCCAGACGAAAGCGATAAATGCTCTGTTTCACATCTCCAACGCAAAAAAGATTCGGAGATTCCTGCCCTGCCACCAGGGAAAGAATTGCTTCCTGGACGCCATTGGTATCCTGATATTCGTCCACCATGACCGCCCGGAACCGTTCCTGCAGTGCCCGTGCCACACCGGAGGGCTGGAGGATTCCATCCTCCACTCCGCCGCACAGAAGCTCCAGCGCAAAATGCTCCAAATCATTGAAGTCCACAAGGGCTTTTTCCTGCTTTGCGGCAGCAAAAGCCTCGGCAAACTCCAGCGTCAGGGAACAAAGCTCCTCCACATCCTTCCTCGCCGCCCTCATATCCTCTATGAGTTCCGCTTCCGATTCCTGAAAGTATTTTTTGGCCAGAGAAGCAACCAATCCCTTGTAGTGCTCCCTTGGCTTTTTCACAAGAGAAGCTGCCAGCTCCTTTGCCTCAGGATCCATGCCGCGCACAGTTTTCAAACGCTCAAAGGCCGCACTGGAAAAGGCTTTCCGAAGCTCCTCCCAAGAGCCTTTCTTCAAGATTCCGCACAGGGACTCCAAGAGGAGGTGATCGGCTGCCAGGGTTTCCAGATACGGCTCCCATCCCAAGGTTTCTGCCACTGCATGGGTACGGGCATTTTCCTCCGATGCTTCCGCAAGGCTCCGCCCGATTTCCCCCCGCACCACGCCGTACCACGGTGTATCCTCCAGTCCTTTATCCTCCGGCAAATCCAAGAAGGAGGGCAAAGAGGAAAGCCATTGCTTCGGAAAGGGCTGGCTCTGCGAGAAGTGATACAATTGAAGCAGCAGTCCGTACAGTTTTCCGTCACCCCGCTCATCGCCGCCAAAGGCATCGACAAAGCGGAGGAATCCGGCCTCTCCCCTCTCGTACGCTTCTTCGAAGAGCTCCTCCAACACATCCTGTTGCATGATTCTGAGTTCTTCTTCCCCTGCCAGGCGGAACTCCGGATCCAAATCAAGGAAAGAAAAATTCTGACGAATGATCATCTGGCAAAAGGAATGCAAGGTGGAAATGGATGCACCGGAGAGGAGAATCATCTGACGTTCCAACCGTTCCCTCTTCTTCTCATCCCCTTCCTTCTCCAATTCCCTTCTGAGAGCGGATTCGATGCGCATACGCATCTCATCTGCTGCCGCATGGGTGAAGGTCACCACCAGCAAACGATCCACATCGCATTCTCCCGCCAATATCTGACGAATGATACGCTCCACCAGAACCGCTGTTTTGCCTGAACCGGCAGCAGCAGCCACCAGGAGGTTCTTTCCCCTCGTCTCAATGGCCTTTCTCTGATGTTCCGTCCAAGCCATGTTCCCCGCCTCCGCTGCATTCCTTCTCAATCATCATGTAGTTCCTGACCTGCTGCGCACGAATCCAGCGGCCAATCTCCTTGCCCTCCAAATACTTCGGGCAGTCCTTCCCGGAAACGGAATGGAGCACCCTCAGGATGTTCTCATAATTCTGCAGGTAAAAGGGAAGGCCTCCATGATCGGCGCGAATAATTGCGTTGAAATCCGAAAAGGGCAGACAGCTCTTGTCCACCGCCAGCAAAAGTTCCACAATCTTTCCCGGTTTCTCCAGACGGGGCGCCCGCATATGCTGGGATATCACAAGAGACGCTGCCTGCACCCAGAGCTTTGGCAGGGTCATCCGCTTATCCCATCCGGCGAGAACGGCAAGCCCCCTTTTCTCATGATTGTAATGATGGGGCAGCATCTCCTCCGGCGTTGTCCCCTTTCCGATATCATGGGTCAGAGCGGCAAATCTGGCCGCCAGATTCCCGGTTTCTCCTGCGGTCTTGTCCAGAACGAGCAGAGAATGTTCATAGGCATCCCCTTCCGGGTGGAAATACGCCGGCTGGTTCTTTCCCCTCAACTGGTATATCTCGGGAAATACGAGACGGAGCAATCCAGCCGCCTGCAAACTGCGGAAGAATATGGAAGGCCGCTCGGCAGCAAGTGCCATTTTGAATTCATTCAGAATCCGCTCCTGTGGTTCATCCCCCAGTTCATCCCCGCAGCGATTCATATATGCAAGGGTTCCCGGCTCTATGGAAAAGCCATGCTCCGCCGCCTGACGTGCGGCTCTCAGAGCCCTTACAGGATCCTCCATGAAATGCTCCGAAACAGCGCGGATGATGCCCTTTTCAATGTCTTTGCGGCCACCGTAGGGATCGATGAGATTTCCTTCGGGCAATTCCTCCGCCATGCTGTTCATGGCCGTATCCCGTCGGAAAAGGTCTTCCTCTATGCTCACTTCGGCACCGAATTCCACACAAAAGCCCCGATAGCCCCGCCCCGTCTTCCTTTCGCGTCGGGCAAAGGCTGCCTCGCACATTCTGCCGGAGATTTCCAGCAAATACACAGGAAATTTCTTTCCCACCTTTTTCGCTTCGGGAAAACGTCTGCAAAAATCCGTTTCCTCCATGCCGCAAATCACATAATCCACGTCCCGTGGATTCTTCCCCATCAAAGAATCCCTGACGCAGCCGCCAACGCGGAATACACGGGCCCCAGAAGACCGGATTTTCTCTGCAAACAACATCTCCTCCATGCATTCCACTCCTTGCCTGCTTATAACGCAATTGTTCAAGTTTTGCCGCAGGCAAAACCTTCCAATTGGCGTTTCCCTATAGGACTAGCTTCGCGTCGCAACGAGGCGGGAGACGTGTGCCCTGCGGGTATATGCTCACCGCCTGTTTTGAGATGTTACACCCCCACTTGCGGAAGTGGG
>DFES01000013.1 GCA_002369175.1 Selenomonadaceae bacterium UBA3796 | reverse complement strand
CTCCGAAGGGATCGGCAGAAACTCTACGAGCGCATTGACAAGCGGGTGGATGATATGGTTGCCGAGGGGCTTTTTGAGGAAACAAAGCGGCTTCTGTCTCAAGGGATTGCAGAAGATGTGCAGGCGATGAGGGGCATAGGATACCGGGAGGCAGCGGCCTTCTGGGGCGGAAGGCTGGATTATGAGGCGGCAGTGGCGCAGGTCAAGATTTCCACGCGGCATTTTGCCAAGCGCCAGTTTACATGGTACAGAAAAATGCCGTATATTCATTGGTACGATATTGACGATATGCCGGAGGCGGAACTTCTTTCTCTTGTGGAAAAGGATGTGGAAGGATATTTCACTCACGCGTAGAATGGTAGAATGTAGGTAAAGGAAAGCGGAGCGAAAGGGGCGGTTACATGGCAGTCAAGATGATTAATTTGCAGGACAGTTTTCTGAACCAGGTACGTAAGGAAAATGTGCCCGTCAGCATACATCTGGTGAACGGGTTTCAGCTGAAAGGAAATGTGAGAGGGTTCGACAGTTTTACCATCGTCATTGAATCCATGGGAAAACAGCAGCTCGTGTACAAGCATGCAGTGTCCACCATAACTCCTTCAAAGCCCATTAACGGCAACTTTGGGGCAGAGAGGGAGGAAGAGGCACTGTGAGGGTATGGCATGAGAAAGCGCGGATTTGAGATTATTTCATCCTACCGGGACAGGGATATTCGATTGCCCGAGAGACGGACGGCCCGGAGTGCCGGCTACGATATCGAAACTGCTGCATCCGTGAATATCGGGCCTGGCGAATTGGTGCTTGTTCCTACGGGACTGAAGGCGTATATGCAGCCGGATGAAGTGCTTCAGATCCATATACGTTCCAGTATTGCCATTCGATACCAATTGGTGTTAATGAACAGCGTAGGAATCATAGATGCAGATTATTACGGGAATGAAAAAAATGAAGGACATATCATCATTGCCCTTATGAATCCTAGTGAGGAATCTGTGCATTTTGAGAAGGGAACCCGTATTGCCCAAGGTGTGTTCACAAAATACCTGGTTATTGACGGAGATCAGCCCGGAGAGGGAGTGAGGCGGCAGGGCGGCTTTGGTTCCACAGGGGGAGATTGAGCAGGAAGCACGCTTACTTCGGATGCAAGGGAACGGGCTTGGGAACTGCATTGGAAAGGCAGACCGGGTAAGAAACGGGATTCGGGAATACCCGCAGGACGAAAATGCCCTGCGGGTATTCTTGGTGCATGAATGCATCGCATTCATACGGAAAGGATATAGAAGGCATGAACAATGACATAAGGGAGCAGCTACCCACACTCCAGTGGTTTCCGGGGCACATGAAGAAGGCTCGTCAAATCATAGAAGAAAACCTGAAACTGGTGGATGTGGTAATTGAACTGCTGGATGCAAGGATTCCCACGAGCAGTTCCAATCCCATGCTGGAGGAAATCATTGAGGGGAAGCCGCGTGTGGTTGCGCTGAATAAGTCAGATCTTGCAGATGCGGGAAGGACGGGAATGTGGCTGGATTACTTCCGCAGGAGAAATTTGCCGGCCGTGGCGCTGGATTCCGTCAAAGGCACGGGGATGAAGCAGCTGGTAAGGATAGCGGAGGAACTGGCGCGTCCCAAGACGGAAAAACTGGTCAGCAAAGGGGCAAAGGCGCGCTCGGCGCGGTGCATGATTTTGGGGATTCCGAACGTGGGCAAATCCTCTCTCATCAATCGACTGGCAGGAGCCGTCAAGGCGAAAACTGCCGACAGGCCGGGAGTGACACGGTCAAAGCAGTGGATCCGGATTGGAACCAATCTTGAGCTATTGGACACCCCGGGCGTTCTCTGGCCGAAGTTTGAGGATATGACCGTGGGATTGAAACTGGCCTTTACCGGAGCAATCAATGATGAGATTTATGATGTGGAACAGGTGGCGCTGCTGCTGCTAAGAACTCTCCGGCGCAATTATGCGGAACGGCTCGGGGAGCGCTTCAAATTAACGGGGGAACTTCCGGAAACAGAACAGGAGCTTTTGGCGGAAATCGGAAGGAAGCGGGGATGCCTCCTGAAGGGCGGCGTAATCGATATGGAAAAGGCGCAGCGCATTGTCATGTCTGAGTTTCGTTCCGGAAAATTGGGGCTGGTTACCTTGGATGACGTGCCGGAAGAAAATTTGAAAAAAGTGGACGGGTGATTTAATGGATTTGGCAAAAATGACGATAAAAGAGATAGAGAGTCTTTTTGCCGCAGGAAATATTCCTGACGGATTTGTGGAAGCCTGCGCTAATGACAAGCGCAAGGCAGTGCATCGTCTGATCAGCCGTTATGAGCGGGAAGAAAAGGAACGACAGCGGGTGGCAATGCTTTATGGCTTTGAGGAGCTTGCTGCGGCTGAGGGGCTTGAGATTGTTGCTGGTGTGGATGAAGCGGGTCGGGGGCCTCTGGCGGGACCGGTGTCCGTAGCGGCGGTCATCCTGCCGAGAGGTCTTTTTCTGCCGAAGCTCAACGATTCAAAGAAGCTATCCGCCAAGACAAGGGAAGAGCTTTATGAGCTGATACAGGAGAAGGCATCCGCTATTGGAACAGCCTTTGTGGATGCCAAGACCATTGATCGGGTGAATATTTATCAGGCGACGATCAACGGGATGTATGAGGCGATTTTTTCTCTTGTGCCCCAGCCACAGAAGGTGCTTATTGATGCGATGGCATTGGAGAATCTTCCCATGCCCTCCATGTCCATTGTCAAGGGAGATGCAAAATCGGCATCCATAGCGGCGGCATCGATTATTGCCAAGGTTCGGCGTGACCGACTCATGGATGCGTATGATAAAGAATATCCGGAATATGGATTTGCACATCACAAGGGCTACGGGACGGCAGAACATATGAAAGCGCTTCGGGAACATGGTCCATGCCCTATCCATCGCCTTTCTTTTGAGCCGGTTCGCTCCATTGCGGCGGAGATGGGGATGATTTAACTAATTTTGCGGAGGTGTACGAGGATATGCCTATGGAAACCAATATGCCTATCGGCATACGCCCTATCGACCGGCCTACAGCACCGTCAGGACCGGAGGGGATCAGTCGACGGGGGGATGGGGGAAGTTCCTCTGCATTCAGTCCGAGAACACATGTGGCGATACAGACAGCTGTAGATGACATGGCAGGCATTCTCGCAAAGATTTCCAGTGAACAGACGGATACCATAGAGGAGATGCCCCAGGATCTGCAGAAAGTTGTGCAGAATATCATGAAGCAGGCATTTTCCATGGAGGAAACTCTGTCCCAAGGCATTGGCAGTACCTTGGAAAGCCAGCGTTTTTTCATGGAACAGCTCACTGCTCTCTCCCGCATGCTCAGCCAGTTGGGCAATCTGACGGAAAAAGGATTTTCTACTGATTTCGGGGATGATATGCAGGCGCTTCTTAAAAATTTGAAAGCCTATATGGTGGAGGAAAATGGGAACTGCCTGGAACCGGTGCTTTTGAATAAAATTGCCTTTGAACTTTTGGATACCAAGAGTTTGCAGGAGTTTCCGGAGGCTCTTCAGATGCTTTTGTCGCAAATGCAAATGACGGGCAGCGGGCAGATGGCGAATCAGCAGGGCGGCGATAACGCATCCCTGGGCTTTCTGAAGCAGCTTGTTCAATACTTTATGCCGCAGCCTGCAAGCCAAGGCGGCGAAAGTTCTTCTTATATGCCGCGTCAAATGCCTCAGGGACAGGGGGCGAATTTGTTCTCGCAGCAGCCGGGACAGAGCCAGCAAGCGGGAACGCCGAACCAGACGTGGCAAGGCCCGCAGCAGCCGGGACAGAGCCAGCAGGCGGGAATACCGAACCAGACGTGGGGAGGCCCGCAGCAGCCTGCAAATTCTTCTTCCCAATTTTCACGGGGAGCATCTCAGCAAGCTGCACAGACGCCCAATGGACAAGGGATGGGCAGCGGAGCATCGGATCCTGTTTTCAATGCACAGCAGAGGGATCGACAGGCCGGCAATCTTCAAGAGAATATCCGCAACCTCTTCATGAGAAATAATTCCCAGGAAGGGCCGCATCCCACCATGGCGCAGCAGGCGCGGGCACAACTGACTCGCGTTCCCCTGCAGAATGTTCCGCAGGCCATGGATGCCATGAAAAATTTGGCGCAGATGCTCTTGCGAAATACGCAGATGACAGAACAGGATACGGTGTTGCTGCAGAATTTTGTCCATGGGCGGGAAGCCGTTATGAGTGAAAGAGAAGCGCGTCAGCTCCAAACACTTCTTCGCATTTGCCAGCAGAATATACCGACAACCGTGCAGCAGGCGGCTGTGCAGCAGAATTTGCCGGAACTTCCGAGACTCTGGGCGTTTATGCAGCTTTGCGACCTGGCTGTAGCAAAGCAGATGGATGCTCGTCAGCTCAAGAAGGCTGGAAAGGATGTCGCTGATCTTGTTTCATCCATGAGGCACTCCATGAAGGGGGGACACTCCTCGGTTGCAGGGCAGAAGTCCTTGAATTTTATGATGCCCCTCTATCTTGGGGATAATGAGAAGTCGTATCCATCTTACATTCATGTTTATGATGAGAATGCCCAGGATCCCTATACGGGGGAATGGATGAAGGAGACGTGGCTGCGTCTGTGTGTTCTTACGGATAACATTGGGGCAGTGGAGCTTACCTGCCGGATTTATGATAATCATCAGTTGGATATGCGACTTTTCTTTTCTTCCCATGAAATTGCAGAGGACTTTCGCGACTACATTCCTGATTTCAGAAAATCTGTGCGGGGGATGAAGGATCTTACCCTGAATGAGGTCAAAGTAGGGGCTGTAGGAGAGCGGCGATTTTTCTGATTAGAGGTTTTGCCTATGGCAAAACTTGAATCCC
>DFES01000165.1 GCA_002369175.1 Selenomonadaceae bacterium UBA3796 | reverse complement strand
GGGAAAAGGACAGAACATATCCCCCCCCGCTCCCCGCTTTGGCATCCCGCCCGTACAGCAGCATGAGCCCAAAGTCGAAGGCGCCCAAGGGTCTCCGGAAATTCCCCATGAAAATGCGCCGTGTGGCTCCGTGCACATCGGAAAAATGATAATAGCCTGCCTCGGCGCGATAACCGTCGCCTTTATAGGAAGCAGTGACATTGTAGGCTCGTTTGGATGCATCCATCGATCCGCATTCCACTGCGTAGCGGACAGGGGAGCCTGCCTCTAGATGCACACCCTTGAATTTGCTGTCGTAAATATTTCCTTCCGCCATATTGCTGCCGAAGACACCGAGCCTTGTCTTCAACGCCCCCAGCTTTCCTTCCAAATAATATCTGGATAATTTCAGCTTGTCATCCTCAGAGCCCTTCTTTCCGGCCAGAGTATGTTCATATTCCAGCATGCCGCGGAGATGCCAGTTGTTGTCAAAGTTATAGTCCGGATAGAGACGGGCGCGCAGTCTGGTGCGGCTCCCGATGCCCTCCTCTCCCGACGAATGGCCGGAGTCCAGGCGCACTTCCCCTTCCAGGCTGAACCTTTTGCCAAGGGGATCCTGAACCGGCTGGCTGGAAAACAGCTGCTCCTCGGCAGCTTCTTCGTCAAGGTATTTGGGACTGAAACATCTGGACAGGAACTCTGCCCGCAGTTTTGAGAAATTCTCCACCACCTCCGCTACGGACGGCATGCCGCTCTCTGCCACCGGCGCGCCCTTTCCGGTCTCCCGCAGGGCCCATTGCAGCTTCATCCAGGCTCTTGCATAGGCCCAGCAAGCATACTGGAGCTCCTTCAAATCGTGTTCTGCATTTTCCCGGAACAAAGAAAGCTTTCCCTCCGCAGAGGCCTCCTGCCATGAATTTCGCCGCAAAATGCCGAGACTCTTCTCCGTTTTATCCAAAGCTTCCCTATACAGCGACAAGGCGGCTGCCAATTCGGCTCTCGCAGAATCCCTCGCTTTCCCCGCCCCTGTCTTCTGCGATTCCGCCGCATTCCCATCCGAATAGCCTGCATTCCGGAGCCATGTCTGCAAGCCGCTTCGCATCTGAGCCGCATCCTCCATGGCTTTCATGGCGGATCCTGTCTCGCTGAAGAAAGCACTCTCTTCTGACGCAGTGGAGGTCCCCTGTGGTGCAGGGGGGACGCCCGCCGCCCCCAGCCAGGCATTCCTGACCTTCGCCTGCGCGTAATCCCTGGCGGCAAGCTGGTATTCCCGCTGATCGGATTCCATTCTGTCCTTCAGGGCTGACATCTTATCCAACCGGTTTTCTCCCTGAACGGATCTTCGAGCCAAAAGCTCCTGGCTGACCCTCGCTTTATCCACTGCACGGCTGTAGCGGGCAAGGGCGGCAGCTTCCGTTTCCACCGCCGCTGCCTGCTTCGCCTCGGAAAACTTCCCCGTGCTGTCTTCCGGCAGGAATTCCCTCTGCAGACGAAGGATATCCCGCACATCCGCAGGAATGGCTTCCATGAGAGCCTGCTGGCGCATGCGGTCTGCCTCCAGGATCCTCCGGCGTATTTGCGTCCTCGCTCCTGCCTGCAAATAATCGCGCATGGCATATTGAAAGGCTTGCTGGCTGGATTCTGCCAGTTCCCGCATGGGTTTCATGATTTCCGCACGCCCGTTTCCTCCTGTGGAATAGCGCGACAGTTTTTCCTCACTGTCCCTGGCTCTGTTCCTGGCGCGATGGTATCGCTCCTGGGCATAGGCTTCTTGTTCCTTGGCCAGTTTCCACTGCACCTCATCCATGACAATGACGCGTGAAATCCGCCCATATTCCTCTGCCAGAGGTGCCGTCTGATCCTCCCCCATCCTTGCAGCTGCCTTGGAGATGAGCTCTTTCAGCTGCTGCCGGGAAGAATCCTTCAGCGACGTTTCCGGCAGTTCGATCCATCCATCTGCCCCCAGGCGCATAATGTCATCATATGTCTGCACCGATGCCGTCTCCGCATGCACCGGCAATGCCTGTGCAATGCACAGGATTGCAGCGCACGGAGCGGCAACCATTGCTCTATTCATAACACATCCCCTATTTCATTCCAAAAATCACCGAATGATATCGAGAAAACCGATTCAGGAACTGTTCTATTTTATTTAAAAAGAATGATAATACATGATTGCCGTATTCCATCCGTGGAAGTTGCCTGCTGCTCTATCCCTCAGGGAATAACTCTCCAACTTCAAGCGCAGCATGCTGCTCTCATCCAGTCTGTGATCATAGCCCAGTTGCAGGGACCAGCGCTGCCGGTTGCTCATGGGCTGGCCGGTTGCATAGTTGAAATCAGCTCCGTTCGTCTTCATGTAATTCACCATGGTCCACCAGGATTCGCCCTTGCGGATCTGATGGGTCCACCCCAGGCCATAATACTGCCGCCAGATCCTTCCACCGAGATCCGCCGCATCGCGGCTCTTCGCTCCCGTGCCATAACCTATGATGCCATACGCCTGGAAGGAATCCTTTGGGGAAATATCTTTGCTGTAAAATAATTTCAGTGCTGTCTCGTCCCCATCCTTGTACCAGGCATCACCGAGCTGGGCCGAGGTGGTCGACTGATGGGAAAGGATGCCAAGGAATTGATGGTGCTCTCCTGCGTGGAGGTACTCGCTCTCCTGCTTCCATACATTTCCGGGAGAAGTCTTGGCAGACACCACCCGCCCCATCATATCATCCCAGCGGGAGTCATAACTCCCCCGCCAGATCCAGCTCATGCGGCTCGTAATGCTGTCACGCTCCGTGATGTGATGAATAAACTCAAGCTGTGGCGTCCAGTTCCAGCCCTGATGGAAGGAGTCCCGTCTCGCCAGATCTTCGGGCAGATTCGCATTCGCATGGGCATTGGAAGGACCCGTTGGAAGGCTGACCGTCATCTTGTAACGCACATCATTGACGGGGTGATCATTGTGCAGCGTCGCGGATATATCCGTAGCCGTCCAGCCGCTCACACTTCCTTCCTTCTTGCCGGAGGACGAGGTCACATAGCCTGTCTCGATAGACCAGTCCCATCCCTCCTCCTCTCCGGAAATTTCAAGGGGCATATAGAGCTGATAGCCAGATTCATTGCCATGCCAGGAATAATATTCCATCCCCAGACCGTAGGAATGACCTTCCCCAAAGTGTTCCAGTTCATATTCCGCTTTTATTTCCTCTGCGGCTGCCCGATCCACGGATTTTTCGGTTTCCTGCAGCCAGAGATTTGCTTCCGCCAGCCTTCTTTCCCTCTCCAAATAATCCTGTTCTGCAGCCTGAAGCTCCTTCTCTGCCTGCACCTGATCCTGCTCCAGAGCCGAAATCTCCTGGCGCGCGTCCGCTTCTGCATCCTCAGCTTCCGACTGCAGATTGCGAAGGGAATCCAGCTGGGCCTCCAAGTCATCCAGAACCTCCTGCGCCTCATCAGCCTCCTGGCGTGCCGCTTCTACGCGGTCTTCATAATAAGGAATTTGGGAGGCAAGACCGGCAGGTTCCCCGGAGGATCCAAGCTGTTCCCTGGCTATTTGCTGCTCCACCATGGCATAGACATCATGCAGGCGGTTCTGGGCATATTCCACACTCTTCCATGTATCCTCTATGATCTCCGCCCGTCTGGAATCCGTCAGGCTGCTTCCCTGTCCCGATGCAGACGGGGCGGAGGGAAGAGAGGATTGGTAAGACTGGTACTCTTCCTCTCTCTCAGCCAGCAGGTCAGCAAGGCGCTCCGCCTCCGTCTGCTGCTCATAGACCTGCGGCAGGAAATCCTCCACAGCCTGCCTGCTTTCGGCAGCCTCCTTTGTACGGATTTCGTAGGCATCCCGCGCCCGCTGAAGTGCAATCCTGATTTTCGCCTGCTGCTGCTCCATAGCCCCCAGCAGCTCTTCCGATGCCCGCATATCTTCTCCTGCCTTCCGGACACCATCCTGCGCCGAAAGCCAGTCCCGCTCTGCCTGCAATCTTCCTTCCTTTGCCCGGCTCACCTGTTCCTCTGCCGCTTTGCGGCCCTGGATGCGATCCCGGGCGCATCTCATATAGTCAAAATAGGAAGAAACATCCGTAAATGTGGACAGCGGTGCAGAATGTGCATGCTGCGGCACCGACTGCGCGACATAAATGGCCGTCAGCGATGCCGCGGCCACCTGCGTCAATTCGCGGGAAAGTTCCTCCTTCTCCCTCATCTGCCTCTTCCTCTGACGAGACATGCGCATGAAGCGTGGAAAAGCAGGGAGCCGGATTCCCTCCAGCAGGCGCAGCTTCCGCAGGCGATGGGCTCTTTGGCGGGTCATGCGCATCGCGTAAGGAAATGCAGGAGCCTCCAATTCCTTTGCCCTGCGTTCCTCCCGGAGCTTTTTCCCGCGCTTCCGGCTCATCCTCATAGTGAGTCCTTCCTTTCCAAATCGATCAGCCGTTCCCCATAAAGTTTTCTGGCAATCTTCGTAAAAATCCCACGGGGAGGAAGATAGAACATCGGCTGAGCGCAAAATACAAAGTAATTCATCCGGGCGGCAAAATGATGGAGCCGCATGAGCCCATAGAAAAGGCTGAAACCGGATGCCAGAAAAAACGTGAAGCCATAGCTCTTCTCTCCCAGCCAGAAGATGCCGATCAGCCCGAGAAGAAGATTGCCCGCAAAAAAGCTCACGGCGATTTTCAGCACTTCTCTTTGGGAATCAAAACAAATGAGCAGGACGCACACCATCCGCAATATTCCCGTAAAAAAAGCGGCAAAGAGAAGTACATGGAACATGTTCACCTGATGGTAAGCAATGCCTGCCCAGGACAGGAAATAACTCCCCAAGGCAAGAAACAGCAGCGTGATCACCAGCTGGAACTCCATGGCGCGGCGCAGCTCGAACCAAAGGGTATGCAAAAGATCCTTGCGGGCGTCATCAATCTCTCGAAAATTTCCTTCCCGAACAATACAGGAACGGTATTTCGCATATCGCTCGCAAACACTTGTTTCCACCGATACCGCAAGCATGGTCATCAGGGGCAAAAGGGACAGAAACGCATAAAACGTCACAACATCGTAAACGGGAGCAAAACGGTAGGTCCCTTCCACCACCACGCCCCAGGAACTCTGCCATACCATGATGTTGGGGAGAAACAGCCCGACCGTATCACACACAGCGACGAAGAAGAGCCTCCCATGGCGTTCCAAATGCGGCAAAAAGCCAAAACGCATACCAGCCTTCGGCATGCCGAAATGAGACGTTATGTGCAGGAAGAAGAGGAAGACCATCACTCCGATGCCCAAATCCATGGAAAAAAGGGCTCCCTGCGCCGGCGGCAGCCATCCGTTCACAAGAAAGAACGCCGTGCACCCGATGCTGAGGCAGACACCCGCCGCACAGGAAAGCAGCAGGCGCTCGTATTTCCTGACGGCGGAAAGATAGACGCTTTGCACCCATAGGAGCAACAGCTGGCCAAAAAGGAGATAGCCCAGAAGCTTCGTGAAGAAATCCAGGGGCTTCCCCCAGAGGAAGACTGCCGCAGCCACACCTCCCAGCCCCGTCATAACAGCACTCATGCCAAAGAGCGAAGCTGTCACATCATCGTACCACTTTGCGGCAAGGCAATCTGCCACATAGCGGTTGAGCACCATGACAAGGCCGCATGCCAATATCTGGGAGAACACGAAAGAATAGACCACGGAACCGATATACAGGGCGGATTCCTGCTCCGATACCCCAAACAAGAGGAACAGCAGCTGAATGGCCAGAACCATCCCGGCGAGAAGGGCAAAGGGACCTGCCGTTAGGATGGCAGAATAGGAATGCGCACGAAGATGTCCTGCTGCAGTCCGCGCTTTGCATAGGTTCCCCAATTCAAAACCAACATCTGCCATCAGTGCCTCACCTTCCCTACCTGAGCATAGATTTCGCGGTAGCTGCTCTGAAGCTGCTCCATGCGAACGCCGTTCGGCACGACCGTGATCTTCTCCGGAGCGCATCCAAGGCTCTCCTCCATCCTCGCATTGCCTTCAAAGAGGGGACAGACGCGATCCGCCGCTTTGTAGGCAAGACGAGCCAGACGGTAGAAATAGTTGATCCAAATGCCTTTGAAGCCGCCCTTCGCCCAATCACTCCGAAGGATCTCCTCTTCCCGTTCCCGTGGATAGATGCCGTGCTCCGTAATCATAAAGGGCTTTTGGTAAACCGTTGCCGCCATGCCTCCGATGATGCCGCAATATCCTGTGGCAACACTGTGGTAGATATCCGCTTCGGGCAGCTCCTGCTGCAGGAGATAAAACAGAGGCAGCAGCATGGATCTCAGGGTCCAGAAATACTCCGCAAAGGATAGATGGCGATATTTTTCCTCATAAACCCGCTGGATGACATCAAAAAAATCACTGCTCATGAAAATGTCCAGGGCACTTCGTTTTTCCCGTCCGTAATAGAAAATCTCCACCAGATCCACAAAGGGAATGTCCTTCTCCCCTGTCACCAAATCATAGAGCACCTCCTTCTCCGGATTGCTCAGGAGCCGTTCCCTCAATCCGGAAGATGTGAGGCTCAAGATAGCATCCAGGAACTCTTCCCGGATGCCCGGGCAATTCTTCGGGAACTTGTACTTGAACTTTCCCCTGCTCTTCCTCTCCGCACCGATGGAATATATCATGAACTCATGCTCCGGAATGCCTTCCATGAGCATCTGCACCCAGGAGGAAACATCTCCCACCACATAGGGATATGATCCCTCAGTCAGCAGACAAATCCGCATCCGAACTCCCATCCTTCCAATGCACACGAGCAGATTCCTGCTCTACTCGGAGCAGGTAGGCATGGTCATCGATCTTCTTGAACTGACCGCCCTCCATAGAAACAATCTCCTTCTGCGTGCGCAAAATAAACCGCAGCGATTTCCGGAACCTTACACAGTGCAATTCCAGGCAGTCCTTCTTCCGCTCCACCCGATAATCCATGTTCAGGTAATCACTGAGATATTCCATGCATTCGGAATCCGTCATGCCCTCCAGCCACGGATACCGTGCGTCCACCTCATCCAGGAAGCTGCGGATCCCGGTTGCCATATCCCTCCAGGAAAGATTCCTGCTTTCCTCATAGAACAGCTCATCGGGATAGATGAAGTGGGAAAAAATTCCGATATAATTCAAGACACTCAGTTCCTCGTAGAAAGCCTGCCGCTTCGGCGCGTGTCCCGAAGAAACCCGCGGTATCTCAAAGGTTCCATCCTCATTTCGCGCATAGTCCTGATAATAGGCCTTTGCCTTTGCCGGACCGTCAAAAAGGGCCGAATAGACCTTAAGTTCGGGGAACACCTTCTTCACAGCCGCTTTGCCTTCCGGACTCAGGATATTCGACGGTGGCACATAGCAGCGAAATTCATAACCCGGATAAGCTTCCGTGACATAATGCCTGAGCTCTTGCAACCCCTCTTCCATATCCGCCCGGCTGTCCCAGGAAGCATCCTCCGGAACGCCCTGGCTGTAACCCTTCGGCGCCAAAGGGTGATGGTTGTACCCGTAAAGGCCGAGTTCGCCGCCGGAAGCAAGGAGTTCCCGTCCGTATACGATGAGGTTGTCCCGTGCATCCCGGCCTGCTGCAGAAGAAAAAGGCTCCTTTACCAGATTGCCATGGGACTCCAGGATGAGTCCCGTGAGCTTCAGTCCGTGCTCCTCCTTGAGTTCCAGGATATAGGGCCACCATACCCGGCGATAGAAATCCGCCGCAGAAAGATGAAGCTCATGATGGATTGTATCGGAATTCCCCTCGGGAACCGGCGCCGGAAAGCCATCCAGGAAAAAGAGCTTTGCGCCCACGACGGGGTAGACCGATTCCTCTCCGCAATGGGCGAGGAATGCCGCCATGAGACCGATATTCGTCCGATCATCGCGCACAGAGCCATTATAATGGAGAAACCGCCCTGCTCCCCAGGAATGCTCCCATACAAGGGGTTCGCCCGACAGTGCTGTCACATGCACACGAACATCCCCCAAAAGAATCTCTTTGGAGGTATTCGTATGATAAGCGCTTCCCTCCCCAAAAGAAAATCCCTTTCCTCCCACCAGAAAGTCCGATCGCAGGCTGACACCGGAAGCATTCAGCTCTCCTGTCACGGCAGCTATGCCCAGGCAAGACAGGTATGCCTCCGGCATGGATTTCGCATCCTCAGGAGCGATTCTTTGCAATACCGCCGCCGTGCCGCCATGTGCCACATAATCCAGTATGGCAGGAAAAGAAGCCACCCGCTGCAAACGTCCCGATGCGATGAGAACCCCACGGTATTCCGGCGCAACCTCCAGTATATCATAAATCGTTGCTACCCTGTAAGCCTTTTTTTGCTTGTCCAGCATCTCTGTGAGATTGTGCCGCTGCAGTACGCTGGCAACATCCAGGGAATCGTACAGGATAAGATACGCATCCTTCCCCTGCTCCGCCACAATTTTTCCCTGCAGCATTCTCATGCCCGAGAAACTTGTGACATTTTCCCGGGAAAACAGATGCAGGAAGCCATCCATGCGATTGTATTGAAAGAAACATCCCAAAATCAGCGCAAGGCCAAATACGATATAGATCCCCCGCTTATCCATGCTATGCCTCCCGATCCCAAGAGCGGAACACGTGCAATGCCGCTAGTGTCCCGCCCCGTTCCTATCCATCATGATTACCGATGCGGTCATACTAGCATCTGACCACATCTCGAACCATCATGACCCTGTCACCGCCTCGCTGAGTTCCGCATCCAGTCCGATTGTTTTCATGCGCTCCAGGATCAGTTCTGTCACGCCGCCCTTTACATCAAACAGCAGCACGTAGACATCCTTCCCGAGAAGCCCCACGAAATCTTCTTGGCGAATGGTATGGGAGAGTTTTTGGTCGAGCTCTTCATAGGACAGGCCATCCCTGTTCTGAATCCGCAAAAGCGCCATATAATGATTCTTTTGCAGCTTGCCCCGAAAATGCATCGCATCCAGAATGCGGCAAAATTCATCTTCCGTAAGGATATGTGTCTGTCCGTAATACTCGCGCTCCCGTGCATTCTCCTCGTATTCACAGGCTCTGGCAATGGAGGGGGATATCATGCGGGCTGTGATGGACAGCAGGTTCTGTTGGTTCAAACTCCACTGATCAAAATGCGTCCCGAAGAGCTCAATGGCGGCAATCACCTCGCCGCGATAAACAATCGGCGCGGCAAGATTCGGTGCGGACTTGTCCAAGCTGCGGTTCACGTAAATGGAATGCGTCTCCGAAACCGTACGGATAAATGCGTGATCCTCCAAGTAGCGGAAACGGGGCAGATCCCGTGTCCCCTTTCCCAGACAAACCCGCTGAAACGCACAACGACGGTCACTGCTCACAACATAAATGGCCACATCCGGAACGCCCATGATCTCCGAAATCACAGCGGCTGCCTGGTCGAAGATGTTCTCCACCGCTACGCCGTCCAGGCGCTGGATGATGAGGTACAGCCGTCCGAAGCTGTCCCCCATGTTGCTCATCTGCTGATAAAGTTTATCCTTGATTTCCGTGGTTTCCCGGTACATCTGCCGCAGAAATGCATACCTCTCTGTATGCTGGCTCTTTTCCCATTGCAAGGATTCCAACTCACTGGTTTTTCGGTCGGCAAAATACCCCGCCAGAACTGCCGTGAAGAGATAGGAAGTGACATGCAGCAAATACTGAGGCACATAGAGAACCCCCACGGCATCCGTTCCATGGCTCATGAGCGTCCAAAGGAAAAGAACTGTGGACAGGACGCACGCAATCAGGGATTGCTGCTTTCCGTAAAGCAATCCCATGGCTCCGATATAAAGGAAATTCATATCAAAATAAACCACCGGATTCACGGTCAGATCCCCTTGAAGCCATGCAATGATTGCCATGAGAAGGAAACCCGCGAAATTCTCCAAATAAGGCAGCATCACTTTCTTTCGCTGCACAAAAGACTGGGTCTCCTGCGCCTCTGCCTCCGCTTCCGCCTTCTTTGCGATATACTCCTTCATTCCGGAATACACCCTGCCAAGGCCAGCCTCCAGCGTCATCTGCGGAGTCCAGCCCAGCTCCCGGGAGCACCGCTCGGAGCACAGGATTCCCTGAGCGTAACCGGATTCTGTCCCCGGTTTCTCCCCCGGTAGATCGGGGACAAGCTTTTGCAAAAGAGCTTTGAAGTCCTTCCATGAGATGCCTTCCCCCGGAGAAATATGCAAAACTTCCCCTGCATAGTCCCGATCCGCCGCCTGAAAAACAGCATCTGCGGCATCCTCCGCGTAAAGAAAATCCCTCGTTGCCTCATCCGCAGTTTGCTCCACCGGCTGGCCTCTGCATACCCGGAACAGGAAATCTCCCAGCCAGTTGTCTTCCGGCGACTGGTCTTCCCCGTAGATATCCGGACAGCGCAGTATGGTAACGGGAAGGCTATAAATCCTCTGCCAGCTCCTCACACATTCCTCTGCCATGTGGTACTGCCTGCCGGAACTGCTCGCCGGCAAGGGGATGTCCTCCTCACGGTTCAGTGCTCCCCCCGGCGAAAACACCTCCGCCGATGACAGGAGAAAAAACCTGCGGAGCTTGAATGCATGTCCCAGCTGCAGGACAGCCTGCAACTGGACAAAATGCTCCTCTGCCATATCCCGCTCCGGGATGTAGATCATATAGGATATGGCATGTGTGCGGAAAAGGTCTGCCGCTTCTGGTTCGCTTCCCCGGTAAGCGCAGAAATGCACCCCCGCATCCTGCACCGCACTTTCTTCCGGCGCCTCTTTCGCACCCAGGCGAAAGACTTCCCACCCTTCCTTGCGGAAACGCCGGGTCAATGCCTGTGCAAAAAAGCCGCTCCGTCCTGCCAATAACACCTTGTTGCCCACCGGATTCATCCGGAACTCCTCCTCATCTCTATTACATTCCTAAAGTTTTCTTAATTCGTCCCCTAGCAAGCGAATTCCTTCTCCATCCGCACAAATCTTTCCCAATATGGAGCCCCTTGCTGAAAGAGCAATCCTGCCGCAGGCGAAACCTTCCGGCTGGAAGGGAATAAAACCTCCCGGCACAGAGCCGGATAAGTTCTGAATTATGAGATAAGTCATCTTTTGCAAGTAGAAAATCTTCCTATGTTGTGTTATACTATACAAATATAGCATTATGATTTGGCATTTATGGTTAAAACACGGATGGTGATTTTATGGATATCGATTTTCACTATGGCACGATTTACGTACTTTCACGCTGGGCGAAGTTCTGCAGTGCCAATTCCAATATCATTGCGACGTCTTCCCAATTCGTGGATGACAACCTCGACAACAACCCCTTTTCCGACGAAGAAGAAAAGGAAAATTTGGCCCAGGGCGTCAATATCCGCTATTCCTCCCAGAACATATGGGGGAATGTGACAGGCAAGGGAAACCCGGAAGCGTGGGTTCCCTTCCACTTCCTGCCGGGACTGGAAGGCGACACGCGGGACAGCAAACTCATCTGCAAAAAGAACAGCCGTCTTTCCAAACAACTGGCGGAACGTCTGCTTGAAACGACTTTGGACAATTCAAATTTCGGCTTCCGGCTTGGCATCGGCCTCCACGTCTTTGCCGATACCTGGGCGCACCAGGAATTTGTCGGCATCAATACCACCCTCAACAAGGTACAGGATCTCATCTTTGCCACCCAAGGATCTTTCATCGAAAAGATGCTGGACGATATCGTGGGAACCTCCTCTTTCCTGAAAAAAGTCACGAGCCAGCTCAGGGAGCAGCTTACTCCCTTGGGGCATGTAGCTGCCATGCATTGTCCCGACATGCCCTATCTCTGGTGGAAGAGTTTCGGACGCTTCAAAGACGGTCGCAAGAACTGGGACGAATTCATGGAGGCGTCGGAAGAAATCTTCCGCCTCCTCCAGTCCGTGAGCTGCGAGCCTGTCACCGGGCTTTCCGACGAGCAGAAAATCCTCCTCATGAACTGCTTCAAAGGCATTCAGTCGAGTGACATAGACCTGCGCTACCAGGAATGGATCAGCCGGATCCATGCAAACTATTTCAAATTCGACGATTTCAATGAGGAAGACGCCGCTGTAGAGTACAACACGGGCATTATCCTCGATGACATCGATTTCCGCCGCCAGTTCTACGATGAAGTCAACGACCACTTCCACTGGGTACGGGAAAAGCTGGAGGGCAACGATATCTTCGTACTGAAAGCACAGCCCATTTATTGACGCATACGAAGAAAAGCCGCTGATGAAGGATTTCTCCCTTCACCAGCGGCTTTCCTATATGCGCGTATCCTCAACAGAGGGCGAGCAATTTATCCCGCAGCTCCTTAACAGGCTTATACATAGCCAAATAATCCGCATCCTCATGGGCGCGGAGAAGCTCCGTGATCTCGGTCAGCGGTCCGTAAAGTGGTGTCAGCGCCAGATTTCCCACTACCCCCTTCAGAGCGTGGGCAGCCTCAAATGCCGCCTCCTTATCGTTCCCCTCCAAGGCTTTTTCCAAGGTATCGAAATATTCATTCCCAAGTCCCATGGCCAGCATCCTGAAGTAAAAGGCCTCTTTGTTCATGCACCTATTCAGCCCCTCCTTCGTGTCTATCCCAAATTCTTCCAATTTCTCAATGGTCAACATGCCTGTTTTCCTCCTTTATATGTTCTTTCCTTCTATTTTACCACATTTCTCGTTCTCCGGAACGGGACAAGTCTGTCGAAACGCCAATTTGAATGTT
>DFES01000063.1 GCA_002369175.1 Selenomonadaceae bacterium UBA3796 | reverse complement strand
ACGGTGTTTGGGGACGAATGCGGGAAGATTTTCTAAAACGGGAACATCCGGCCATCTACCGCCACCTCATGAAATCCGGCGAACTCATGGAGTATCTTGACGGCTACCAACAGGCATATTCCAAACGCGCCGCCGCACTGGATGCCGAACTGTCCAAGGAGCGGGGGCTGACCGATGACCTGATGGAGCGTGCCCCACTACGGTGGATTTTGCTGGCTGGGCAGATACACTTGGAGGTGCTCAGGCGGCTGGAAGCGGAGATTCAGCGGTAGGAATTTATATGCTATCTAAATTGTGTCACCAGTGGTGACACAATTTATTCACTGATTGCAGGTAGACTAGCAAATTCCTGCAACTTCCTTTGCAATACGGATTTATCCGGCAGTTGAAGTTGATATTCGGAAACCATCATTGGAGACATAGTACGACTCATAGCGTATTCCACCACTTCATCATTCTTGGAGGCACAAAGAATCAATCCAACGCTAGGATTTTCATCGGATTTTTTCACTTGTCTATCCAGCCCCTCCAAATAGAAGTCCATTTTTGAGACATATTCCGGTTTGAATCTCCCCACCTTCAATTCGACAGCAACCAAACAACGAAGATTTCGATGGAAAAAAAGTAAATCAATTCGATAATCTTCACTGCCAACCTGAATTGGATATTCCTCGCCTACAAACGTAAAGTCCATGCCAAGCTCTAGGATAAACGCCTTCATGTTTTGCAATAGGGCTTTGCGGAAGTCATTTTCCCGATAACCATGCGGCAAATCCAAAAATTCCACCACATAAGAATCCATAAACGGATTTTCATTCAATTGTTTAACTGGCTCTGGAAGCAATTTTCCCTGCGAAAGCATATATCTCTCATAATATCCGCTATCTATCTGTCGCTCTAGTTGGCGTTTACTGTATCGCTCCTTGATACACAATCTTATGTAAAACTCACGTTCCTCGGCAGTTTTACTGCCAGCCAAGATGATAAGATGGTTCGTCCAGCTAATTTGTGTCACCAGTGGTGACACTTTTTCATGTTCGGCGTAGGTTTCGTAGAATTGCTTCATTCGATAAAGGCCGCGACGATTAAAACCCTTGATTCCTGGAAACTGCATTTGTATGTAGGCTGAGAGCGAGTCTATCCAAGCATCGCCATATTTTGATTCATTTGCCTGTTGCGATAAGAACTGGCCGATTCGCCAATACATCCTCACCAATTCCTCGTTCACCTTGCGGTAGGCATTATTTCTTGCTTCCTGTATCATATCAGCAACTTGTGAAAAAACCTTATCTAAGTCATTCATGGGCTGTCCTTTCCTACGAGAGATTGATAAATCTTCATCAGCTCCGCCACGCAAGCCGCCTCGGTCATATCCTTCACCGAAAATCCGTAAGCAACCATCACAGAGCGGTCGTTGGCTTGGTGCGCCTTCCTAAGTTCCGGCGGCATAAGCGCTTCGTTGTAGAGGTCGGCAAGGCTGCTATCCGGGTAGAGATTCCTTGCGTCCAGAATCCCCTGCGCCGTCTGCTCGATGGCGGCTTTTTGTTTCTCACCGGGATTCGGCCACGGAAAATTGTTGTAGACCACATTTTTCGAGTAACGATAATCGCTCTTGAGCCGTCCCGCCACTGCCCGCATCCAGCCCATGTGGACGTTGGACATCAGCACCCCCAGATGGTAAAGCGTTCCATCGGGGATAATGCAAAGCAGATTGCTGGCAATCACCTTTCCCGTCTGGAATCCCATGGGGACATAACGGCGGCGCTCCGAGGACACTTGCGGCACGATGATGAAGTGCTCCGGATTCTTTGTTTCCCGGAACAGCGTCGGCGTATCGGCAAGTTTCTGACGGTCAGGCGCACCGCCGAGCCGTGCCTTGCGGCAAGCCTCCACCCGCTTCATCACAAGGGGCATGGATTTCAGGACGGCTGGCGTTGCGCCCACCAGCCACAGGCAGTAACGGGGCTTTCGGTTGATGAATTCCTCCGAACCCATGAATTCCTTGATATAATCCTTTGCTTTCGGCTCCTTCTTGATAAACTCCGCATAATCCTCTGCCTCTATAATGAGATGTCCGCCATCGGCAGGACGGTTCCCCGTGGTCATCTCCGGCACATCCGAGAGGGGCTTCCCCCGATTTTCAACGAACACCGTAGGCGCATCCAGAAGATACGGGCTGATGTTCGCTGCCTCCTTGCGGTGTCCCTCGCTGTAGAGATACTTCGTCCTCTGCCCTGCTGTGCTGAATCCGATGATGACGCAATGGACATGGGCTTCCTTGGTGGACTCGGAATTCCAACGGAAGGTGCGCCATGCAAAGTCAATCTGCACATGAAACCGCTCCATAAGGGGCTTCCATATGGACACCACCTGTTCCCCTTGGGTGATGGAATTGGTGGAAACAAAAGCCGTGCGGATATTTGTGTTTTGCATGAACTGCGCCGCCTTGAAGTGCCAGCAGGAAACATAGTCGATCTTGCCGATAGCCTTATATGGCTTGCCCTGCTCATCCCGCCAGATAAGCTCCATATCTTCCTTCTGGGTATCGCTGCGGTAAGTGTAACCAATGAAGGGAGGGTTCCCTATGATGTAGCGGCACTTCTCCCTCGGTATTACCTCGCCCCAATCCATCCGCAGGGCGTTCCCCTCCACGATGTTGGCATAGCTTTTGAGGGGCAGGAAATCAATGTGCATTTGCACGATGTTTTCCGTCTCCTGCAAGGCTTGGCTCTCCGCAATCCATAAAGCCGCCTTGGACACGGCAACGGCAAAATCGTTGACCTCAATGCCGTAAAACTGATGAATATTAACTTTGACGGGGTTGAAATCCCCATCGAAGCCGAAGACCATCTCCCCGTTTTGCAGTTCGTTGATGACCTCGTTTTCCAGACGGCGCAGGGAGAGAAAGGATTCCGTGAGAAAATTTCCGCTTCCTGCAGCCGGATCGAGGAAGCCAAGGGATGCCAGTTTCTCCTGAAAAGCAAGGAAGGACTGCCGCCAAGATGCGAGAGCATTTTTCGTCTTGGGCTTCTTTGCCTTCAGCTCCGCAAATTCCCGCTTGAAATCGTCCAAAAACAATGGGTCGATGATTTTGTGTATATTCTCCAAGCTGGTGTAATGAAGCCCACCCGCCCGGCGTGTGGCGGGGTTCATGGTGGATTCAAAGACCGCTCCGAAGATGGTGGGGCTGATCTCGCTCCAGTCGAATTGCTCGCTGGCCTGATGAATGAGCAAATCCAAAATATCCGGCGTGAAGCGAGGAATCTCGATTTTCTCCCCGTCAAACAGGCCGCCGTTCACATAGGG
>DFES01000198.1 GCA_002369175.1 Selenomonadaceae bacterium UBA3796 | reverse complement strand
CTGCCCAGGGCACCATGGAGGAATTCGAGGAAAGGCTGGGGGCGGGCTTCTACCGCTGCCACCGCTGCTATCTGGTGAACCTGGCCTGCATCACGGCTTACAGTCAAAGGGAAATAAAAGTGACGGGCGGGGAAACGGTCATGCTGGCCCACAAGAAGTATGGAGCCTTTGTGAAGGCCTATCTTCGCCATGCCAAGGGTGGGGGTCTTATAAATGTTTGAGGAGCATCTGCTGGAGGTCATGGTTAGCCTGGCCTCCGGCTTTTTGGCGTTTCGCTATACGGAAAAATTTCTGTACTTGAAAGCGGGACAGCGGAAAAAGGCTCTTGCCCTTTGGCTTGTCCTTTATGTGGTGGGGCTGTGGCTCTGGGGGCAGGTGGTGGAGGGCTTCATGCCTCAGGCCCAGCAGAGCATTTATGGCAGCATGGCGAATCTCATGGCGGGAGTGCTGCTGCTGGTGCTGCAAAGGGGCTTCTTCGATAAGAATCTGCCCCGGCAGGTTTTTGTAGTAGTCAGCTTCTGGGCGGGCTGGGGCATACTGAAATTTGCTGCAAGTCCGCTGGCCCATGTACTGCTGGATGTTTGGGGGCCTTTGTGGCAGTATTTGCTTGAAGTGGCAATGGCAAGGGAAGTGCTGTCTGCCCAAAGCCTGCTGGCTATGCTGGAGGCAGTGAATCGTGCGGCGGTGTTCGTTGTGCTGTTTTTCTGCCGTCTGGTGCAGCTGGCGCTCTTGGCGTTGTACCTCCATCTTATCGGCAGGCATTTGCTGCCGAAGGATTATGAGCTGAAGCCGCAGGAAAGTCTCTTTCTGCTCATGCCCTGCCTTACGGCTCTGGTCATTGACCTGACTTTGCGGGTCATGGCCTTTTCTGTGGACAACAGCGCCTTGATGCTTATCTACGACAGGGCACCGGAAATCTTGTTTCTCCTGCCGGTGGCAAGTCTGCTGCTTTTAGGGCTGGTGGTGTCAGCGGTGATTCTCCTGCGGGGGCTGGTACAGTTCAAGGAAGAGGAGCAGAAGCGGCAGCTGCTGGAAAAAGGCATGGCAGATGTACACAGACAGGTGCGGGAGCTGGAGGATATCTATGGTGACATCAGAGGGCTGCGGCACGATTTGCGGGGGCATATTGAAAGCCTTCATGCTTATGTGGACAGCCGCTTGCCGGGGGAAGGCAGGGAACTGGAGCCGTACCTCGCAGGCATGGCAAAGACTGTGGCCAGACTTGACTTTGCAGATAAGACAGGCAATGCCATCACGGATATTATCCTGCACCAAGCCAGGCAGCAGGCAGGGAAGAAGGGCATAGCTTTTGAAGCGGATTTCCATTATCCCAAAGCCGGAGACTTTGATGTGTACGATATCAGCGTGATACTAAGCAATGCCCTGCAAAATGCTCTTGAAGCCTGCGGGCAAGTTTCGTCGGGATCGGTGGAAGTGCGCTCCTATCAGCGGGGAGGGCTGTATTTCATTGAGGTGACTAATGACTTTGTCGGGGTGCTGCAATGGGAACAGGGGACGGAGTTTCCTGTCACCAGCAAGCAGGACAAAAGCCACCACGGCCTGGGCTTGACGAATATTGCCAGATGCGCTGAGAAATATCAGGGTACAGTGGATATCGAGATAAAAGGAAAAAATGGCAGACGAAAATTTTTTTTAACAATTATGCTATACCAACGCAGCAACTTAGATGGTGAAATGTTTGAAAAAACACATCTGATGTAATATAATTGAATTATATTGAAATACATTTGAGGGGGGATAATATATGGCAACGACGGCACTTGTGCAAGTTCGTATTGACAGTGAGCTGAAGGAACAGGCAACGAAACTATATGAAGGGCTGGGAATAGACCTCTCCACAGCAGTACGTATGTTTCTCAAACGCTCAGTCATGGTGAACGGAGTACCATTCAGCATGACATTGCCCCGCGGAGATTCTAATGCAGAGAAAGCCTTGATGGCTATGCAGAAAATTAGTGAAGCTGCAGAGAGTTATGGTATTTCTGATATGTCTCTCGAGGAAATAAATGCGGAAATTGCTGCTGTACGATCGGAGAGGCAGGCTGCAAAGTGAAGTATTATGCGGTTATTGACACAAATGTGTTGGTGTCGTCCTTGCTGAAATGGACATCTGTTCCGGGTAGTGTGAGTCGTCATGTATTGGCAGGAAATATTGTACCGCTTCTAAATGATGAAATATTGCGTGAGTATCATGAAGTGCTTCACAGACCAAAGTTTCATTTTCCTAAGGAAGCTGTAGATACTTTCTTGCAGGAGATGGCACGTCTGGGGATTTATGTTGAGGCAGGCGATAGCGGCTGTATATTGCCTGACCCCAAGGATGCGGTGTTTTACGAGGTTGTTATGGAGCATCGCAAGCAGCATGAGTCGTATTTAGTGACAGGAAATCTTAAGCATTTTCCAGTACAAAAATTTGTAGTTACCCCCAGGGAAATGCTGGATATTATTGAATGCAGCTAAAGCAGTAGTTGTGAATGCATGTAATAAATGAAGTTTGTTATCAAATACCCTATCAGCGTAGTGGTAGATGTTTTTCTGGTTTAGCTTCGCTGTTCGCGCCCCAAATCCTGCCGTTCGCTCCCGTCCCATTAAGAATAGCCGGAGCCTTACGATAAAAAGGTAAAGAGGAGCTCGTCTATACAAGGAGGTAAGGAGCATGCCGGTAAAAGTAGGAGCAAGCTTCGTGTCTGAGGCGGCGTATGAGTTCGCCAAGGCTCGCAGGGCAGAGAAAGAAGAAGGCAAGGAGGAGAAGGGGAAGGGGAAGGGGGTTCTCAAGGAATTGAAGGAAAAAAATCCCGGCCTTAACATCACCGTGGGCACGGGGCCTTTCTCCGGCACAGGCACGAACAACCTGTCCATCTCGCCCAAGATCCTCAAGGAGATGGAGCAGGATCCGGAGAAGCGCATGGAGTATGAGGCGCTGATTTATGATGTGGCCCATACAGATGTCAATGGCGGGATCATGCCGGGAAGGAAGCTCAAATCCCACGGCTTCATCATTGATGACAAGGGAGGTTTGCGCGGCTGGGGCATTTCGGAAAGCGAGGAGGGCAACAGGCGCAGCCAGTCGCATCTCAAGCGTTCTGAAAAGAAGAACTGGTGGGAGGAAATGCTGGGCAAGCCCAAGAAGAAAAAGTCCTCTGCCAAGGCCAGGCAGGAACTGCTGGAGAAGAACAGGGAGGAAGCAGCAAAGGAAGCCGGGGAGCCGAAGAGCCTTTTGGCGGCTCTGCAAGTGCAGGCAAATCCTGTGCGGGATAAGGCAGTGCAAAATGCCAGGGCTGAGAAAGCTGCCGGCTTTGCCAATAAGGACGAGCTGTATCAGTACCTGCAGGGCAGCTTTGGGGTTGTCAAGGGCGGCATGGCCAGCATTTCCGGCAGGTTCCTGCAAAAGTGCGTGACGGACGAGGAGAGCAGGAGCAGACTTTTTGACATTTTGAAAGCGGCAGATGAAAGCTATGCCAAACGCAAGGATGAAGTGGGGTTCCAGGGGATGCAGGTCACCATTGACGAAAATGGTGAGGTAACTACGGAGTCCACCAAAAGCACCGTGTCCATCAATGAGGACAAGCGCCGCAGGCAGATTGCAGCGGCAGCTACTAAGGGAGATATGCAGGCTGTGCTTGCCCTGCTGGAGGAGGACTTGCTGCAGGTGGAGGACGGCTTGAAGCAGAACATGTGCGACGAGGCCGAGGTAGCCAAGGCCAAGAAGCTCCTGGAACTGGCCAAGGAGCGCATGGGCAGGCTGCCGGACAGGACACCCACGCCTGCGGAACAGAGTAATATGACAGTGAACATGCTGATTTGAAATAGGGATGCAAAGACGGGCTGTGCTATCCGGCTTCCGAGAATACCCCGCGCATTTGGCGATAGACTCCGGTTTCTGTCGTGAAAATTTTTGCGTTTTGCAGGAAATTGCGACTGATTCATCGAATATGTAAAGATTCTTGATGGCTGTCACATGCGGGGTATTTTTGAGCACAGAAAGGACGATACCAATGACCCTGAAAAAGAAAGTGTTTGTTTCCCTGATGCTGGGGCTTTGCTGCCTGGCATCGAATGTTATAACACACCCCGTCTGGTGGCACCGGAGAGGGCAGCGGCGTATGCTTATCCCGATAAGAAGCTGACAAAGCCTTTGGGTGAAGAACTGGGACACGGAAGCGTATCCTTTCTCCATCCGTCCCGACCATCCGCTTTCCGTGCAGGAAATCATGAACCTGCATCGTGACTATTATGCGGGAACGGAATTTGACCGCAGCAAGGCCGACAGCTCGGGGTTCTTTGCTTCGCCGTACCGCCACGCCGGAAAGCCGAAGTGGGATCGCTCCATAACAGCGGCCAATATTGCCTATGCCTGGATCACCCAAACGCGGGACGATTTGCCTTGCCCCATCTTTTGGCTGTCGATGCATGCTCCAGCCGAAAGCGTATTCCTTCCGCTGGCTGTCACTTCTCTGCCGGAGGCATACCATGGCAACGACCGCCAGAAGTATGACGCTGACAAAGCCTGGTGGATTTCCGGGCAGGTGACGACTCTGACCCGCGGTTACTACAGCGCATTTGCTCCCCAGGTGCTGGAAGCTGCAAGAGCGGAGGAAGGGCGGAGCCTAAAATTGGTAAACGACGCTGTTGGCATGTCCGCTGCGGATTTTGCCAAAACCCTCAACCAAAACGCCGTTCGTGTCCTGTCGGACTGGCGGGACTTGCATGGGCGGCTTCTTTCGGACAGCGATTGTGGCCACAACATCCAGTATGATGACTCGTACACGCCCAAAGATGACAATGTGAAAGCATATTAAAGGATTTGGTAGGAGGAAGCTTATGTTGAAAAGAAATTATGTTGCGGCCGCACTGGCAGCCATGCTCGCGTTCTGGGGCGCCATGCCGTCCCTTGAGGCGGCATCCAGGGAAGAAATTGCTGCTGTCAGGGTCAATGCCAACGGAAAGGATTTCAAGTATTGGCAGAAGGAGGCGCCATCCCTTGCAAAACTCCAGGCTTATGTGAAATCGGTGACGAACCCCAAAGACAAGGACTTCATTCCCGTCAAAGACCGTATCGCCGTATTCGACGTAGACGGAACTCTGGCTTGCGAGACGGCTCCTTTTTGCTTCGATTTTCTTATGATGGTTGACCGGGCATTGTACGATGCAAGCTATACGGCATCCATGCAGGATCGTGCCAACGCCAAGGATGTGGAACGGGATATTTATGCCCATAAGGTGACAAATGATACCCGCATCAAAACCTGTGACTCTCACGCTTCCGTTTTTGGCGGCATGACAGTGGAAGAATATGCTGAATACACGAGGAAGTACGGTGAAAAGAAGGTTGAGGGCTTCCAAAATCTTAAAATCGGCGAAGCGTATTATTTGCCGATGGTGGAGGTGCTTTCCTATCTAAAGGAAAATGGCTTCAAGATTTTCCTGGTATCCGGAGCCGACAGGCAATATACCAGAGTCATGGCGGAGATTCTGCCCGTGGACAGCGATAACATCATGGGAACGGATTATCGCTATGTGGCATTGAACCAGAACGGGAAAAACGGCATGGAATATGTCTTTGCCACGGAAGACAAAGTGGTGCGGGGTGACTTTGAAGTCAAGAATATCAACATGAACAAAGTTTCCGTCATGGCGCGGGAAATCGGCAAGCAGCCCGTACTTGCCTTTGGAAACTCCAGCGGTGATTTCAGTATGTATAACTACACCACTGCGAACCCCAGATACAAAAGCATGGTATTCTCCCTCCTCTGCGATGATACGGAGCGGGAATATGGAAAACCACAAACTGCAGAAAAAATGCGGAAAAACTGCGAGAAATACGGATGGGTGCCCGTTTCCATGCGGGATGAATGGACAACCATATATGGGGATGCTGTGAAGAAAGATACGTCAAATGCAAAGTAGACAAAACGGCTCTGCCGCAGGAAGCGACCAGCTTCCTGCGGCAGAGCCGTTGATCATCATCGTTTGTTAGAATTTGAACTGTCCGACGGCTACCTGCATATCTTCGGCAAGCTTTGCCAGGGACTGGGAGGCCGCGGCAATTTCTTCATTCGACGCGGACTGTTCTTCCGTGGCGGAGGAAATGCTCTGCGTGTTGTCAGAGGTCTTGCGGCTCATGGTATCAATGGATTCCACGGCTTCGACAATATGGGAGGCGCCTTCGGAAACCGTCTGGACGGATGTGCTGATGCCTTCCATTTGCGTGTGGATGCCATCCACCATGTTCATGATGCCCTTGAACTGTTCGCCGACCTCGCGGATCGCTTCCGTTCCTGCCTGCACGTCTTTGGTTCCGTTTTCCATGGAGGTGACGGCCTGCGCCGTGTCGCTCTGGATGGAGGCGATGCGGGCACGAATCTTTTCTGCGGAGGTCTGGGATTCGGCGGCGAGTTTCCTGACCTCCTCTGCGACAACGGCAAAGCCGCGTCCCTGTTCTCCTGCTCGTGCTGCCTCAATGGCGGCATTCAGGGACAAGAGGTTCGTCTGCTCCGCGATAGAGGAAATGGCTTCGACAATCTGGCCAATCTGCTGCGAGTTTTCGCCAAGCTTCTTGACAACTTCGGCAGATGCAAGCACGCTGGTTTCGATATTGCCCATCTTGGTCACGGCCTCTTCCATGAGCTGTGCGCCTTTGCGGGCGGCTTCAGCGGTCTGGTCGGAGGTGGTGACGACGTTCCTTGCCTTTTCTGCCATCTGCTCAATATCCTGGAATACCACATCCACATTTTCTTTTGCCGCATTGATGTCACTGAGCTGCTGATCCACGTTGGCACTGACATCACCGACGGTTTCTGCGACATGGACGGCTGCGTCAGCCGACTGCTGCGCATTGGCAGTGAGCTCCTCGGAGGCCGCCGCAACCTGCTCTGATGTGGAGGCCATCTTTCTGATGAGGTTTCGCAGGCTGTGACTCATATTGTTGAAGGAATTCGAAAGGGAACCGATTTCATCCTGGGACCGCACGGGAATATCTTCCATGCGGAGATTGCCCTTTGCGAGCTCGACAGCATGCGCCTCGACTTCGGTAATCGGGCCTGTGATGCTGGCGGAAAATCTCATGCACATGATTACCACCAAAATGAGGCCGATGAGCGTGAGGACGCCGTAGGTAAGACGCAAGGTCTTGACCGATGCAAAAACGAAATCATAGGGAACCGATATGCCCACCAGCCAGCCGGTTGTTGGAACTGTCGTATAGGCGAAGATGGATTCCTCTCTGCTTCCCGTAGCGTCCAGAAGGAAATAACCCTCCCCATTTTTCAGCATTTCGTCAAAATGACTGCCGATTCCCTCAATCTTGCGGAAGTTTGTCATTTTCTCCGCTTGTCCTGTGGATGCCAGGATATTGGCGTTCTTCTCGATGATGATGCCTACACCCTGGCCATCATATTTGAGTTTTGCAACCTCCGCATCCAAGGTCTTCAAGGCGATATCCACGAAGATCGCGCCAGCAAATTGCCCATGATTGGTAAAGGGCGATGCCGCCGAAGTGACCAGTTCGCCCGTGAACTTATCGACATAAGCCTCTGTGAAGACGGTCTTGCCTTCGTTTTTTGCCTGCTTGTACCAGCCGCGCTCACGCGGATCGAGGGTGCCTGTTTTGTTGCCTGCCTGTCGTCCTTGGAAAAAAGCCTTCTCGTTTCCAAAGCCAAGTTCGAGAATGTCCTTGTTCTTGTCGGCAAGAGAGAGCATTTCGCTCAGATTTGCTACGGAGTCGTTGCCGTCCAACGCTGTCATCAAATTTGCCGCGCCTGTAGCCACCATTGCGTTTGACTTGAGCCAGCCATCGAGCTGCTTTCCCTGAGCATCCACCGTGGCTGTAAGTTCCTTTTCCACACTGGCTTCCAACGTGTTGTAGGCATTATAGTAGCCTATGATGGATATGATTGCCATCAAAAGGCCGGATAATGCTGCCAGAATAAAGAACTTTTGCTTTAACCCCATTCCCATAGTTCTATCCCCTTTTCCTTTTTATCCAAATGAATTTGGATATTTGAATATTTTCATATTCGACATGGGTGCTTGGAATCCCTTTTTCAGCAGGGAATATTTTGACGGCATTTTCGGCCTCTATGGCGAAGTTTCTGCGGTTTTTCCAGGAATTCCAAGAAAAATCGAACAGGAATGTTTCCGACTCGGCAGGAAATGGAGGGGAATATGGCGAAGATAACCCATGGAATCATAGGAAAGGGACGCTAACACCCTGGGAAATTGTTAAAAATCAACAAAAAGCGAGTGTGAACAACAATGAGGAAGTTCTCCGTGCTGGTTGTCACGAAAAAACTCCTTATGGCTATCCTATCTCTTGCGGTGTTTCTTGCAACAGCAGAGCCGGCTGCCTTGTCTGCACAGGAAAATCCAAGAACTGTCCGTGTCGGCTGGTATCGGTCGGAATACTGCCTGACAGACCGTTTCGGAAGGAGGAGCGGCTTGGTATACGAATACCAGCGGAAGCTTGCCGCCTATACCGGATGGTCTTATGAGTACGTGGACGGCACTTGGGGGGAACTTCTGCAAATGCTGAAAAACGGCGAGATTGATCTTTTGAGTGATGTTTCCTATCTGCAGGAGCGCACAGAGTTTATGGATTATTCCTCCCTGCCCATAGGACAAGAATCCTACTATATCTATATCAAAGCCGACACGACCGATATTTCTCCGGATCGGCTGGACACTTTCAACGGAAAGCGGTTCGGCGTGCTGAAAGGCTCTTTCCAGGAAAGGCTTCTGAGGGAATGGGCGGGGAAAAACGGCCTTGCCATAGAAATCGTGGATATCAGCAATGTGGAAGGTGACGAATACGCACGGGTGCTCATGCAGGGGAAAGCAGATGCCCTGGTTGCCATGGACGTGTATAAGAACCGGGAGAATTGTGTGCCGGCCTGCAAGCTCGGATCCTCCGACTATTATTTTGCCGTCAGCAAAAAAAAGCCGGAACTGCTGCAGGAACTGAATTCTGCCTTGGAGCGGATCCAGGAAGAGGATCCAGGTTACAACCGGAAAATGTACGAAAAATACGTGGATTCCGTAAAAACCACTGCCCTTGCTTCTTTCGCAGAAAAAGAGTGGTTGGACACCCATAAGACCATACGGATTGGCTATCGGGACGGGTATCTTCCCTTTTGCGATACAGACCCCGAAAGCGGAATGATTTCCGGTATCCTGAAGGATTACGAGGAGCATGCATCCGCATGCCTGACCAATGCTCCTCTCGTCTTTCAGCCATCTGCCTATTCAACGATGGAGGATTTGCTCAATGCCCTGAAGAGGGGGGAAGTCGACTGTATTTTCCCCGCCAATATCAATCCCTACGACGGCGAGAGCATGGGCATCCTGACCACCGTGCCCATGATAGGCGCAGAGATATATCTCGTCGTAAGGGCACAGGATCAGAATGATTTTTCCATGAACCGGGAAGTCAGGGTGGCGCTTCCCAAGGGAAGTATCCATCTGGAAACATTCCTCAAGGATTTTTATCCGCAATGCCGGATTGCTGTGTATGACAGCGAGGAGGACTGTCATAAGGCCGTGGCCAGCCAGAAGGCGGACTGCCTTTTGGTCAGCAGCTACCGCATCAATCAGGAGAACAAGCTCCGCAACAAGTACCGTCTCTCCCTGCTTGCCACCGACAAACAGATTGAGATGTCCTTTGCCGTCAGGGAAGAGGACAGGGCGCTGTTTTCCATCCTGAACAAAACCATCAACCTGATTCCGGTCACATCCACGGAATATGCGATTTCAAAGTATTCCTCTCCCCAGAGAAAGTTATCCCTCTCCGAATACCTCCACGATAACCTGGTTGCCGTGACCACGGTGAGTTTTCTCGTGCTTGCCCTGATTTCCCTGCTCCTCATCCAGAAAAGACGGGCGCAGAAACAGGCGCAGGAACGCCAGGAGCTGATCACGGCCACGGAACAGGATTCTCTGACCCAGCTCTATAACCGCAACTTCTTCTACGAATATGCGAATCGTATCTATCAAGAGAATCCGCAGCTTCCCTATGATGCCATCGTGATGAACATCGAGCAGTTCCATCTCGTGAACGCTTTGCATGGCATGGAATTCGGAGACTTCATCCTGAAAGCGCTCGCTGGCGAGATCCGTGCCTATCTTGACGAGTCAGACGGCATTGCATGCAGGACGGTTGCCGACCAGTTCGGGCTGTATTGCAGGCATACGGAGGATTACCAGAACATCCTCGACCGCTTCCAGAAGAAATTGGATGCCATATCCACCTCCACGAAAATCCGCCTGCGCATGGGTGTGATGCCATGGCAGGAAGGCATTCATCCCATCCAGCTCTTTGACCGCGCAGGCACGGCATGCGGCAGGATGCGGGGCGAGCATCAGAATGCGCTGATGGTTTACAACGAGGATATGAGAAGACGGGAACTCCGCGACCAGAAGCTCCTGAATGATCTCCGGCGGGCACTGGAGGAGCATGAGTTTGTCGTCCATTACCAGCCGAAGTATAACATCCAGGCAGATCCTCCCCAACTCTGCAGTGCGGAAGCATTGGTCCGCTGGCAGCATCCGGAGCTGGGCATGATCCCCCCCTATGAATTCATCACGCTGTTCGAAAACAAATGCCAGATCAACTTGCTGGATCAGTACGTTTGGCGGGAGGCCGCAAGGCAGATGGCCGAATGGCGGGACAAGTTCGGCTTTGTGCTTCCGGTGTCCGTCAACCTGTCCCGTTTGGATGTCTTTGACCCGAATCTGGAATCCATCCTCGATGAGATCATCGAGGAAAACGGGCTGAAGAACGAGGATTTCTACCTGGAAGTCACGGAATCCGCCTACACGGAAGAAGCAAATCATGTCATCAGCATCATCAGCAAGCTCAGGGAAAAGGGGTATCGCATTGAAATGGATGATTTTGGCACCGGATACTCATCCCTGAACATGCTTTCCGCCATGCCCATTGACGTACTGAAGCTGGACAGATCCTTCGTCATCAAGCTCCTCAAGGACGAGAAGGTGGTACGCCTTGTGGAATTCATCTTCGATCTTGCCAAAATGCTCCAAGTGCCGATTGTGGCAGAAGGCGTGGAGACAGCGGAGGAAGTGGAATTCCTGAAGGCCAGGGGATGCGACATGGTACAGGGCTACTATTTCTCCAAGCCGCTCCCTGCATCGGAATTTGAAAAGAAACTCCAATAACCTCGGTGGGATAATGTTGACAATGTGTCATTTTGCTTATATACTGTAGAGGGTAGGAAATAGATAGGGCGCAGGATAGATTTTCCATGCGCCCCATCTGCGTGGAGTAATGATCGGTAGCAAAAGCCATTTACGAAGAGGAGCGATGAAATGCCGAAGGTATCCGAGGAATTTTTGCTGGCCAGACGCGAAGAAATCATAGACGCTTGCGCCAAATTGTATGAGACGATGAGTTTCAAGGAAATCACGCTGAAGGAGATAGGGAAGGTGACTTCTTTCAACCGCACGTCCATATACAACTATTTCGATACAAAGGAGGAAATTTTTCTTGCTCTCATGCAGCGGGAGTATGAGGAATGGGCAGCAGAACTCCGGGATTTGGCAAAAAACGGAAAGATAGAGAACCGCCGCGGGTTGGCCGAGGCGTTGGCAAAGTCCTTGTCCAAGCGGGAACGGCTCTTGAAGCTTCTGTCCATGAATCACTATGACATGGAGGAAAACAGCCGTCTCGAAAATCTGGTGGAATTCAAAAAGGCTTATGGCAGTTCCATCAAGGCGGTGGAGGCTTGCCTGATAAAACACTGTCCCGATATGGGAGAGAAGGCGCGGGAAGAATTTCTCTACATCTACTTTCCTTTCATGTATGGCATCTATCCCTATGCGGTGGTATCGGAGAAGCAAAGAGAGGCCATGGAAGAAGCGGGGGTGGGCTTTCGTTATCATTCCATCTATGAGCTTACCGTAAATTGTCTGTCAAAACTTTTGTTGGATGCGTCCGAAGAATGAAAAATATTGACAACTTGTCGTTTTTATAATAACATACAGATGGATGGTAATTCACTCTTTTTCTCTCCGGTTGCGGATTGGCTGCGCTGGGAGACGATAAAAAAACGCAGACGGCGGCCGCTGCGTCGGAAAAAGGCAGTGTATCTGGAGGCAAGAATATGAAAATCGTAGTTGTTACATCGAGTCCCCATCCCAAAAACGAATCCACCTCGATATATTTGGCGGATCGCTTCACGGAGGGGGCAAAGAGCGCGGGTCACGAGGTATACACCTTTGATGCGGCGAATGAGGAGACGCATCCCTGCCGCGGGTGCGACAGATGCGGTATGGACGGGCCGTGTGTGTGGAACGATGCGATTGAGCAGAAACTGATGCCCAAAATGCTGGAGGCGGATCTTCTCGTGCTCACTACGCCCCTTTACTACTACGGCATGTCGGCGCAGCTCAAAACCATTGTGGACAGGTTCTATTCTCGCACGGGGAAACTCCACGGGAAAAAATCCATCATCATGGCTACGGCCTATAACAGTGCCGACTGGACAATGGAGGCTCTTTCCGCCCATTATGATACTTTGGTGCGCTACATGGAGTGGCAGGACGTGGGACAGGTCTGGGCGGTCGGCTGCGGCTCCCGTTCTTTGGTGGAGCGTTCGGAGTTTGGCGATATGGCCTATCGGATTGGTGCCGGATTATGAAACGGATCCTTTGGGATATCGGTATGCTCGTCGTATTCTTAGCCGTTATGAGCTTTCACTTTGTTCCCAAAATGCTGCATGAAATTTTAGGGGTGGCGCTGCCGCTTGCGGTGGTATGGCATCTTTGGCTGAACCGTCGCTATTTTTCGGCATTGGTGCGAGGGAGATGGGACATGGGTCGGATCCTTCGTGCCACCGTAAATTTGTTGCTGATGATTTCTTTGCTGCTCACTTTATTTACAGGTATTTGTCTGTCAAATTATTTGTTCAAGGAAATGATTCCCCTGGAACTGGCACGAAACATCACCTTGCATCAAATCCATGTATCGCTTCCCTTTCTGTTGCTGATCCTCATAGGGCTGCATTTTGGCCTGCACTGGAAAGCCTGGTGGGAGCGTCTGAAAAACAGATGCCGCTGGCAACAGGAGAATATGCCCTATCCCTTGTTGGCAAAGGGGGGAGTCTTGCTGGTTACCGCCCTTGGCGTATATGGGTCTTTCCAAAACAGGGTGGGGGATCATCTTCTGATGAAGCATGTTTTTGCTACCCCGGCCACAAACCATCCGGGAGCAGTCTATGCAATATTGCTTTTGGGCATCATGGGACTGTATGCCGTATTGTCTTACGGGTGGCAAGCGTGGGAATACAATAGGAAATTGCAGAAATGAAAAGAAATGGGGGAATTGATGATGAAGCGATGGGTTACTCTTTTGTTGGCGGTTTTGACGATGTTTGCCTTGACTGCCTGTGGCTCCGAGGGAGGTAAAGCTGCACCGAAAGCCGAAAATGCCACTGCGTCAAAGGCAGGGGAGGAAGCAAAGCTGCCGCCTGCGGCTGCCGATCCTGCCAAAAGCAAGATACTGGTAGCGTATTTTTCCTGCACGGGCAATACCAAAGCCTTGGCAGAGAAAGCGGCCAAGGCTTTGCATGCTGATATTTACGAAATTGTTCCCGAAAAACCTTATACTTCCGATGATCTCAACTACAATGATGAAACTACCCGCGCCACTGTGGAGCAAAAAGATGACAGCGCTCGACCGGCGTTAGCGGACAAGAACGCAGACGTAGCGGGGCACAGTTCCATTGTTCTGGTCTATCCGATCTGGTGGGGGCAGGCTCCCAGGATTGTGGATACCTTTTTGGAAAGCTATGACTTTACAGGCAAAACCATGGTTCCCATTTGCACCTCCGGCGGCAGCGATATCGGCTCCAGTGCGGATTATTTGGCAAAGCTCACCCGGGGCAAGGCAAATTGGAAAGATGGCAAGAGATTTGCGGCAAGCGATTCGGAAGACGAAGTCAAGGAATGGCTGAAGAGTTTGGGATTGTAAATGGTTTAGAGTGAATTTGTTGGTTTGCTCCGGTAGGGAGGTGCTCTGTGGAAAGAGAGGAAATCCTGCGTCGGCTTTGGGCGCAGATCAATGTAGGCGGGCACGTCATAGGGGCATCCGTGGGTTCGGGGATCACGGCAAAGCTGGTCGCCATGGGCGGGGCGGATGTCCTGCTTGCTTTGGCTGCCGGAAGCTACCGTATTATGGGTCGAAGTTCATTGAGCAGTTTTTTCTGTTATGGAAACAATAACAGTCAGGTCATGGATTTGGGAACCCGTGAGATTCTCCCCATCGTGCGGGGTGTTCCCTTGTTCTTTGGCCTCATGGCCAGTGATCCGACGATACACCTTTATGATTATTTATGTAAAATCAGGGACAGCGGGTTTTCGGGTATCGTGAATTCACCGACCCTTTCTCTGATTGACGGAAAGTTCCGCATTGCACTGGAAGAGGAAGGCACTTCCTACAGTCGGGAGATTGCTGCCGTCCGCATGGCAAGCCATCTTGGCTTGATGTCCATGGCCTTTGTCACCAATCAGGAAGAAACCGAGCAGATGCTTGATGCAGGGGCGGATATCATCTGTGTTCATCTGGGTCTTACCAAGGGGGGCTTTCTGGGAGCGAAGCATTACCTTTCCTTGGGAGATGCCCGCAGGGTTGTGAAGAAGATATTTTCCATGTGCAAGGAGCGAAGTCCCGAGGTCATCCGGCTTGTATATGCAGGTCCTGCAAGCACCATCAAGGATATGCGTTATTTGCTCAAGAATTCCGAGTGTCATGGATATATCGGCGGTTCCACCTTCGACCGCATTCCCATGGAAACCTCTATTTACGAAACCGTGCGAACCTTTAAACGGCCGGATGAGGAAAGGACGGGTGATTCGCTGAACCGTTTGATGGATCATAAGTGGGGTTCTGCCGATTTGGTAAAGTGCGTGAAGGAATACATCGTGGAGCACTATATGGAAACGGTGCACTTGGGAGATCTGGCTATGGTGACCCACATGTCTCCGGCTTATCTCGGGACGAAGTTCCGGCAAGAGTCGGGCATTGGTTTTACAGAATACCTGATGGGGTTCCGCTTGGAAAAGGCAAAGGAACTGCTGGAGACAGAAAGGGACATTCTATGCAGGGAGGTTGCTGAAAAAGTGGGATATACGGATTATATTCAATTTTCGAAGATGTTCAAAAAACATGTGGGGGAATCGCCGAAGGACTATCAGCAGCGGTTCCGCTCCAAGTAACAGGGCGGTTGGAAGTTCGCGTTCGATTTGGAAAAGTTGGAGCGGACTTCTTTTTTTGTGCTTTTTATCGAAATTAACACAAACACATTTTTATTTTTAAGAAAAATAATACATTCAAACGGAAAACACAAACAAAAAAAGCATAAACACATTTAAATCCAGAGACAAATACGATAAAATAATTACAATAAACCAAAAGGTTCGGATAAAACAATAGATGGTGTTGGTTGAGGCGTGTAGCCGGGAAGGATGGGATTCGTGTGAAACATACCGTGAAGTTGCTTGTCTTGCTGATGTCGGCGCTGCTGACGATTTTTTCCGTATCGGGCTGTGCTACGGTAGGTAACGGCAAGCGGATTGTCCGTATAGCCCATTCTCAATCGGAGAAGCATCCGGAGCACATCGGTCTGCTGGCTTTCAAAGAATATGTAGAGAGCCACACGGATAAGTATGAGATCCAGATCTTCCCCAATGAGCTTCTGGGAGGTCAGAAGAAGGCGATTGAGTTGACGCAGACGGGAGCAATCGATTTTGTCGTGGTGGGCTGCCCGAATGTGGAGACCATTGCCGGTGTCTACGAAGTATTCAGTATGCCCTATTTATTTGCCTCTAAAAAGGCATATTTCGATACGATGAATGATGAGGAGTACATGAAGAAGGTGTATTCCTCCACCGATGAAGCAGGATTCCGCGTCATGACCTGGTACAATGCAGGCCTTCGCAGCTTCTATTCGAAAAAGAAAATTGTGACTCCGGAGGATATGAAAGGCTTGAAGCTCCGCGTACAACAGTCTCCCGCCAGTAT
>DFES01000224.1 GCA_002369175.1 Selenomonadaceae bacterium UBA3796 | reverse complement strand
CCACACGTCAAAGCCTGAAAAGAAGTTGGTGGGCGGCCTGCTGCTGTCTGCAGGGCTTACCTCTTTCCTGACAGGCATTACTGAGCCTATCGAGTTCTCTTTCCTGTTTGTTGCTCCCTGGCTCTACGTGCTCCATGCCTTTTTTGATGGCTGCGCCTTCATGCTGGCCCATATGCTGGCCCATATGCTGGAGATTACTGTGGGACAGACCTTCTCTGGCGGCTGCATCGACCTCATCCTCTTTGGCATCCTGCAGGGGGCTGACAAGACCAACTGGATCTATATCCCCCTGGTAGGTATCCCCTGGTTCTTCCTGTACTATTTCTCCTTCAAGTATCTCATCCTGAAATTCAACTTCAAAACCCTGGGGCGCGAAGATGACGAAGATGTGCCGGAAGCGTCTGGCACTGGGGCAGTTGTGGGAAGTGCCGATGCCAAGCGTTCCGGCCTCATTATCGAGGGTCTGGGCGGCAGGGCCAATATAGTTGAGCTTGACTGCTGTGCTACCCGCCTGAGGGTGACTGTGAAGGACGGCTCTTTGGTGAGGGAGCGGCTGCTGAAGGAAAGCGGCTGCCGTGGCGTACTGCAAAGCGGTACAGGTGTGCAAGTCATATATGAGCCACAGGTTACGGTTATCAAAAATGAATTGGAAGAAGTCTTGAACTGCTGAATGTCTTGCCGGTGCTGATTCCTAAGGACAACGGCAACGGGCCTACTACTAAGGAGCTTCCGACATCCGTTACCCTGAGAAAGGTTTGGTAACTTTTTAGATTGTACAGTCTTTGGAAAGAGGGGCATGAGATGAAGAAAATGTTGAATCTATTGCTGGTGCTTGCCGCCTTCCTTTCCCTCTGGGGGACAGCTCTGGCGGCGGCTCCGGATTACAGGAGCGGTACGCCCTGGCCGGATATTGATCTGGAAGGCGTTGTCACAGAGGATATGAAGGCCTCCGTCAAGGATAATTTTGCCTTGGCTGTCAACAAGGATAAGATCCTGGCTCTGGAAATTCCCACCGGCTACCCCTGCGGCGGTACCCTGGTGAATTTGCAGCTCAAGCAGCGAGAGGATATAAAAAGCATGTTCCTTGGCAAAGCACCTGCGGGACATGACCAGAAGCTCGCTTATGACCTCTTTCACTTCATGCTGGATTGGGACAGCCGCAATGCTCAGGGGATTGCTCCTCTGAAAGAAGCAACGGATGCTATTGAATCTGTCAATACGATAGATGAGCTGAGCGCATATTTTCTTGAGACACCGCCGGAGGATTATGTGGCGCCATTGCTCTCCATGGCCTCGTCACCTGATATAAAGGATTCCTCCCGCAATATCCTTATGGTGGGGACTGCGCCGCTGCTGCTGGATGATTCGGCGGAATACAGCAAACTGACCGACTACGGGGCAATCAAGAAGGAAGCCTTCTCCGAGCTGGCCAGGAAAATGCTGGTGAAGCTGGGCTACACCGAGAAGGATTCCTTGCAGAAAATTGATAACTGCCTTGCCCTGGAGAAGATGATGGCATCTGCCATTTACACCAACGAGGAGCAGCACAAGGCAGATTTTATTGCCAAAGCCAATAACTATTACAGCCGGGACAAATTGGCTGAGGCACAGGGCAAGGTGCCTGTCCTTTCCCTGCTAGAACATCTCGGCTATCCAGAAGCCAAGAAATATGTTGTTATCTCACCGGCTTTTCTGGCAAGGCTCAATGAGCTTTATACCACGGAACATCTTCCTTTGCTCAAGGACTATCTGATTGTCCATGGCGCAGTGAACTGCGCTTCGTATCTTGACCGTGAATGTTACGAGTGGAATTATGCCTGCAGCAATGCCATTACCGGGGCCAGCGGCATGCTGCCTGATGAGGATGTGTTTTCCTCCGAGGTGGCCGGTATGCTGGAGTGGCCCACAGCCCGCTTATACGCTGATACATACACAAAGCAGGCGGACAAGGAACGCATTTCACAGCTGGCAGACAGGATTCTGACCGCCTATCACGGCGTGATAAGCGAGGCGGCCTTTCTCTCTGAGGGGACGAAGGCCAATGCTATCCAGAAGTTGGAAGCTATTGACAAACGCATATTATTCCCGGATCAGTGGGAGAAGTATGCTTGCAGCGAACTGAATTTCGCCTCGCCCCGGGAAGGGGGGACTTTAGCGCAGGCGCTGAAGCGCATCAGCGCCTATCAGTACGCCCAAGCTGTCAGGGAATACAGTGAGCCGGTGGATAAGACGAAGTGGGCCATGTCGCCCCATACGGTGAACTGCTGCTACAACCCTCAGACCAACTCCATCTATGTCACGGGAGCCTTCTCCCAGGGGGGCATATATCACAGTGGGATGAGCGACGAGGAACTCTTGGGCAAGCTGGGCTGGGTTATCGGGCATGAGATTTCCCACGCTTTCGATTCCAAGGGGGCGCAGTTTGACAAGGAAGGCAACATGAAAAACTGGTGGACGGAGGAAGATTATGCTGCTTTCCGCACCCGCAATGACAAGATGATAGCTTATTACAACGGGATGCATCCCTGGGCCGGGCAGGATTTCTATGGCAGCATCGTGACCGGCGAAGCCGGGGCGGATATGGCCGGGATGAAGGCTGTGCTGCGCATTGCCGGGGAAAAGAAAGACTTCGATTATGACAGGTTCTTCCGCGCCATGGCAGACATCTTGCTGCTCAAAGATACCCTGCAAAATGCTTACAAGCGCATCAACAATGTCCATCCCATGGGTTATCTGCGTATCAACTGCACACTGCAGCAGTACGATGAATTCTTGAATTTCTACGGCATTGCCGAGGGTGACGGCATGTATCTCGCGCCGGAAGATCGGGTGGCTATTTGGTGAATGATGCGGAAATTTACGTGATTAAAATGGTGGTAAAGCAAATATAAGAAATCAGGCAACAGAATAAGGAGAATGCGAAATGATTATTGCAGGTACCGAATCATTTTTCCTTCCCGGAAATGGGAAAAAGGAAGCCGTGCTTTTGTTGCAGGGCTTCGCCGGAAATACTGCCGAGCTTCTTCCTTTGGGCAATTTCCTTAATGCCCAGGGATATGCTGTGCTTGCACCAAGACTCCCGGGGCATGGAACAACTGCAGAAGATATGCTCCGTACGAACGCAGAAGATTGGCTGGATGCCGTACGGGACGCTTACGCTGTCTTGAAGGGCTTTACGCAAGATATTGTGGTTGTCGGAGCCTCAATGGGTGGAAGCCTAGCCTTGTTATTGGCGGCGGAAAAACAGGTGAAGGGGATTGTGGCCTTGGCAGCGCCTATTTTCATTGCGCAGGAACAAGGAATTTCGGCTCTTCCTCCAAAGGAAATGCTGACGTCTTCGGATTTTACGCCCGAAGTTGAACGCCATCTTGAAAATGTCCCTTCGGCCGCAAATTTGATCTATAATAAAATCCCCCTTCTTTCTGTCTATGACCTTCTTGATGTGATAGAGCGCACTAAAAACTGTTTGCCTAAAATTACGGCTCCATCCTTAATCATTCACGGAAAAGCCGATACTATGGCAGCGGTTGAAAGTGCCGGATATATTGTCGATAACATTGGCAGCAGACGAAAGGAAGTAGTTTTATTGGATGGGGTCGGGCATTTGCTTACCTTGATGGAGGGACGCGAGAACATTTTTGAGAAAATCGTAACATTTCTTGAGACGCTTTGATTTTTTGAGCAATGTAGACCAAGTAATGCTGGGGAGCATAGGAGGAAATATGGCAATACGGAGAAAACAATGCCTGTACCTGATGTTGGCCATCGTTTTTTTACTGACAGGGCAAGGCCATTT
>DFES01000185.1 GCA_002369175.1 Selenomonadaceae bacterium UBA3796 | reverse complement strand
CCCGGGATGGAGTACGCCGCTGTGTTCCAGGCTGCCGATGAGGCCATGTATCGCCACAAAACATCCCTCAAGGCGGAGCGAAGATCCTAAGGAAGGGAAGGGGACGAAATGGGGAAGGAAATTGAGCGAAAGTTCCTCGTGAAGGAGGAACGATGGAGACCGAAGGAGGAGGGCGTGAGAATTGCCCAGGGATATTTGAGCACGGTTCCCGAGAGGACGGTTCGGGTTCGCATCAAGGGGAGGCGGGGCTATCTCACGGTGAAGGGAAAAAACGAGGGGATTTCCCGGAAGGAATTTGAATACGAGATTCCCCTAGAAGATGCGGAAGAGCTGCTGAAGCTCTCCGAGTCCTCCATCCTTGAGAAGAGACGCTATCAGGAGACGGTGGAAGGTCATATCTGGGAAGTGGACGTTTTCTTCGGAGAAAACGAGGGGCTTTTTCTCGCAGAAATCGAACTGCAGTATGAGAACGAAAGTTTCAAAAAACCCGAATGGCTTGGAGAGGAAGTGTCGGAGGATTCCAGGTACTACAATTCCAACCTTTCCAGACAGCCTTACCGGAAATGGTGATATCCACAGGTTTACGGATTTACAAATGAAGAAAAAAATACAAGATATAGTGCATTGGAAAAGCTACATACCAAAATATAGAGTTATCCACGATTTTATCCACATTATCCACAGCTTTGGTGAAAAATCTTGTGAACATCCCTGAAAAATGCTCCAAGAATCTGTTTTTGCATGATAGGAAAGGAAGCGGGCGGGAAAATTATCCACAAGTGTGGATTACTTTGTGGATAATGCGAAAAAATGTTTGTCATTTGGAGGAAGGCAGGGACGGGGGATGATTCCTGAGTGGGAATTGGCACTGCGACTGGTATTGTCGGCAGTATTGGGTGGTTTCATCGGCTATGAGAGACAGTCAAGGCGGAAGTCGGCGGGGCTTCGGACAAATGTTCTCGTCTGCCTTGGTTCGTGTCTGATCATGATTTTGTCGGTGGAGCTTTATGCCGGAGTGGAAGGTAAGACGAATGCGGATCCGGCACGTCTGGCAGCCCAGGTAGTCAGCGGCATCGGTTTTCTCGGAGCAGGCGCGATCATGAAGGAAGGACTCACGGTGACGGGGCTCACAACGGCGGCCTGTCTTTGGGTTGTGGCAGGCGTGGGGCTTGCGGTGGGGGGCGGCTATTATGTGGGGGCGCTTCTGACCACCTTTTTGGTGTTCATCACCTTGGGCAGGCTCTCCCGTCTGGATGAGTGGGTGATGCACGAGAGGAATCTTTCCATTGTCATCCACACCATTGACAAGCCGGGGCAGTTGATGCATATCAGCACCTGTCTGGAGGATCTCCATCTTAAGGTCAAGGGGGTGAAAGTCAAGGAAGACGAAGATGAGGCGATGGACATAACGGATAACCGGAATCTCTGCATTGAGCTTGAGGTCTACAATCGGCAGAGTGTGAAGACCGTTATCATCGTATCTGCATTGAAGCGGCTGGAAGGCATCACCAGTGTCGATGTGGTATGAGCAGCGGAAAGGATGTGGTCTGTGATGGATGGAAGGAAAAGATGTCTCCTTTTGGGATTCGCTTGTTTTTTGGCGCTGTTTCTGCAGGACTGTTTCGGGGAGGCGGCGGACCGCTATGCGGATGCTTCCCTGCAGTCTTTGATGCTCGATAGAAAGGAACATGTCCTGGATTATAAAAACGATCTGGGGGATGATGTGCTCCTTCGGTATCAGGACATCGGCTTGAGGGGATTCAACCGTGCATACCGCTTTTTGTCCGGCCGAATGTCTTCCCATAATTCCGAGCAGGAACTCATGCGGGTTCATGGCGTATCTTCCATGCTGAAAAATACCGTCGAAACACATCAGAAACGCTTGGAGGATGGACTCCCCGTGGATGGGAGCTTCCGTCGGGAACGGGATCTTTATGTTCGCCGTGCGGATACGCTGGTGGTGAGTTTTCTGGAGCGGGATATGCTCCATCGGGGAGGCCCTTCTCCCTCAGGCGATCTGCACAGTGTCCGCGGCCGGAACCTGGATTCCCAAAGCGGGAAATATATCCTGCTGCAGGATGTTTTCACGGATTTGGAAGGAGTCGCTTCCGCCGTGGAGAAGGAGCTTCGCCGAAGCTATCCGGAGGTGGCTTTCCACCGTGGTGGATCTTTGGGCATCCTGGATCTTCTGCAGGCTTGTGACGAAAAACTCAAAGAGGGTTTGGGCGGCATGCAGTGGGCAGAAGCCAATGAGGGAACTGCTACCTGGACCTTGGAGCCAAGGGGGGTCACTTTTTATTTCAATCCACCCTCTCTCGGCGCTTTTCGTGATGGCATCTACACCGTCACACTTCTTTTCGACGAATATCCCGAACTCTTTCAGGAGAAATATCGCTGCGGGCCGCTGGACTACTGCATAGAGCTCATGCCCCAAATGCCTGTCCGCACGACTCTGGGCGATGGGCGGAACATCTCCGTGGGAGTGTACGACAGCAATCCCGGGCTTTTGATTGATTGCGGTCGGGAGCGTTTCCAGGATGCATCGGATATGGACGATGCGCGTCTTGTACTCGTCAGCCTGCGGGACGGGCGATCCTACCTCTATGCCGCTTGTACGGTGGACAAGGTGTACCATGACCTGCGTGTATTCAAGCTCGATGGAAAGCCCGTGGAAAAGAAGGTATTTGCCCATTGGGGCTTCCGGGATGCTCCTGTGCCCCGGCAATTGCCGAAGTGGCGGATCCTGTCGGATCCGGGGGATTTTCTTTTGACCATGGATGGTCCGGAGACGGCGGAGGAGGGTTCTCTGACACACCGTTTCCGCGTTGGGACGGATGGTTTGCCTGAGCAGGTGGATTGATTTTGGCGGCAGGAGTCTGGAAAGGAGCCTTTATGGAAGAGACAAGGACGGATGTTTCGCAGGAGGCAGTGAAACAGCAGGAAGAGAAAGCGGCAGAGGAACAGGGGAGAGAAACGTCAAAGAAGGAAAGCAGGATGGAGCGCGGCAAGCGCAAGGCATCCTTCTACATAAAAAAATATCTGACGATCTTTCTGGGCTCCATGATTGCAGCCATCGGGCTGGAAATTTTCCTCATTCCCAACAATGTCATTGACGGTGGTGTGGTGGGACTCTCCATCATGGCCAGCTATATCACGAATATGCAGTTGGGCGTATTTCTGGTGCTTCTGAACCTGCCCTTTATGTACCTTGGCTACAAACAGATCGGGAAGAATTTTACCATAGCAACCTTCATCGCCATATGTTTTCTCTCCCTGTGGTCCGAGGTGTTTCATCCTGTTCCGCCTTTGACCATGGATCCCTTTCTGGCAGCGATTTTCGGCGGCATTATCGATGGCGTGGGGGTCGGCCTCATCATCCGGGCGGGGGGCTCTCTGGACGGTACGGAAATCGTTGCCATCATCATGGATAAGAAGTCCGTCTTCTCCGTGGGAGAAGTCGTCATGTTCATCAATCTGTTCATCCTTTCCAGTGCTGGACTGCTGTTTGGCTGGGATAAGGCGATGTATTCCCTCGTGGCCTATTTCGTGATTTCCAAGATGATCGATGTGGTCATCAAAGGTCTCGATGAGTCCTACGCCGTGATCATTGTGACGGATGCCCATGAGGAGATCACCTCTGCCCTCAATGACCGCCTGGGGCGCGGCGTTACACTGCTCCACGGCGCAGGCGGCTACACGGGAGCGAGCAAGGAGGTTCTCTACTGTGTCGTAACGCGTCTGGAGGTGGACAAACTCAAGGAAATCGTTCTGGAAAAAGACGAAAGCGCCTTTGTTACCATCAATGCCGTTCATGACATCGTGGGAGGGCGCTTCAAGAAGAAATCTATTCATTGATTTTTCATCAAATTGAGGAAGAAAGGCGGGATTCCCGGAGAAGATTGCTGTGTGAAGGGGGAAGAGCTGTCATGTAGTTCGGGGGGAGTGCGCAAGCATCCGGTTGATTTTTGCTCCCAGAAACGCCGCGCCGAATCCCTTCAGGATATCGCCGGGAAGGAAGGGGAATACTGCCATGGTCATGGCCTCCCATATTCCCACATCCATGAGGAGCATCATGGAAATGAGCCCCCCAAGATCCGTGATGGGAATGCCGATGAGAAGGAAGGAAAGGGCATAGCGCCGGAAGTTGACGTCCTTTCCCTTGCAGGCGCTTACCAGGGGATAGGCGAGAAGCCAGGCAAAGTAGAAGCCCCCCACGGGTCCGAGGAGTCTGCCGAGTCCGGAGCCGCCTGCAAAGACCGGAAGCCCCGCTGCTCCGAGAAGTAGATAGACTGCGATTACGAAAAATGTCTGACGAGGTGTGAGGATGAACGCCGTCACACCGAAGGTCAAGGTCAGAGCCGTGACCATGCCGGGCGTAAAAGGCAGGGGAAAGGCAAGATAGGCCGTTACACAGCAAAAAGCCACACAAATCGCCATTTTGGTCATTTCCCGAAGGGAAATATTTTCTTCAAGTTCCATCTGCAGCACATCCTTCAAATATCTTCCGAACCTTGGGTTCCGTATTTTTTCATAGCATCATTATATGCGGAAAAGAAATAAGATGTCAACTTGAACAGTATATGATGTTGACACTTGAAAAAGAAGAACGTCCTAAAAAAGAAAAGACGAGGCGGAGAGCTTGGATCCGGCAGGTTTTTCCATTTTTTTGTAGAAATATTACATAGGGTATCCGAAATCATATTTTTGGCCGATGATGTTTTGGTCAAAGCATAAGGGGTGTGTTTTATGTCGGATGAATTCAACGGAGAATTTCGCAGCGTTAAGCTCAAGATGTGTCTTTCCCTGCTGCCATCCATTGTCGTTGGCCTGTTGGTCATCACGATTCTGGCGGGATACAGCAGTTATGACAGCATCGCTGAGCTGACGAGCGAGAGCGCAGGGCAGACCATCAAGGCGAATGTTCTCGATATCCATGAGCGGGTGGGGCGCATGCGGATGATCTGCGAAAACCTGGCAGGGGATGTAGAATATGATTACCTGAAGGATCCTCCGGAGGAACTGGCCAAGGACATGGTGAAGTCCTTGGAAGGTGAGGATATGGCCAACGGAGGCGGAATCTGGTTCGAGCCCTTCGCTTACCGCCCGGAGATGCAGTACGTTTGTCCCTTCGCTTTCCGGGAGAACGGAAGACTCAAGGTTTCCTACAATTATGTGGAAGAAAGCGGCGAATATACCCCGACGGATTGGTACCAGATGGGCAAGGCAGCCGGCCATGGGAATTCGGCACTGACGGAGCCGTACTACGACTCATCGGCCAAGCTCATGATGGTCACATATTCTTCCCCCATTTACTCGGAGGCTGATACGGGAAAATTTATCGGTACGGTCACTATTGATATTTCACTGGAATCCATCGCGAAAATGGTCAGTGAGATCAAGATTGGAGGAAAGGGCTACGCAATCCTGACTTCGGCGAATGGCATTTATATTGCGGGTGTCAGCGCGGAGAAACTGAACGGAGAGACCAATGCAACGAATGAGGCAAATGCCTCCTTTGCGGCAGCCATGAAGACGATGATTTCCTCCCAGGAGGGCCAGACCCGGTTTGAGGATGAGAGCGGCGAAGAAATGTTCGTCTACTATCAGACCGTGCCGGATCTCAATTGGCACTTGGGTGTTGTCATCCCGAAATCCGAATTGTACGCAGATGCCAATCGTTTGGTCATGACGCTGGCGGGGATAGCCCTTCTGGTGCTCTGCCTGCTGATGCTCATGGCCTACCGCACGATTTCCAGCTATGCGGTTCGCATCGGAGTAGACCAAAAGTTTGCGGAAGATTTGGCGGAGGGGAATTATACCCGTCCTGAGGCAACCGCCAAAGCCAATGATGAAATCGGCCGTCTCGGCAATGCCATCAATCGCATGTTCCGCCAGACCAAGAAGGTGCTTCACACGATTTCCGAGCATTCGGGAAGCATGAACGAATCCAGCAGAACCCTGGGGGCATCGGCAGAGAAGCTGTCGGAAGGCATGGAGATGATTCAGAGGAAGATGGCTTCCATCAGCGAAGCCATGATGAATGCCAGCTCGGCGACAGAGGAAGTCAATGCCTCTGTGGAAAATGTTACGGCGGCGGTCAATGTATTGTCAAACGAAGCTGCCAATGGCCTCAAGCAGGCGGAGGATATTCGCGGCAGGGCTCAGCTCGTAGAGAAGAATTCCACCGAGGCCAGCCGTTCGGCGGAAATATTGGCAAAGGAGTTCAGCTCCAAACTTGCTGCATCGATTGAAAAGTCCAAGACCGTGGAGCAGATTGGAACCATGGCGGCGGCCATTTCCGGTATTGCAGAGCAAATCAACCTGCTTTCGCTGAATGCTTCCATTGAGGCAGCCAGGGCAGGAGAGTCCGGTCGTGGGTTTACGGTGGTGGCCATGGAGGTCGGCAAGCTGGCCAAGGAAACGGCGGACACTGTGGAGGAGATACAGCAGAACATCCGCGATGTGCAGGATGCATTTGCCAGCCTTTCCCATGATGCCAAGGCCATCCTTGGATTCCTGAACGAAACAGTGGCTCCTCAATATGGCGAGTTTGTCAGCATTGCAGAGCAGTACGGCGCAGATGCCGAAATTTTCCGGTCGGTTTCCCAGAAAATTGCCGAAACCAGCCGGAATGTCAACGATACCATGGATCAGGTCAGCAAAGCCATGTACCAGATTGCCAATTCCGCTCAGGAAACGGCGGATCTTTCCGTACAGATTTCTGATTCGGTCAGCGAGGTATCTGACTCCGTAAAGGACGTCAGCGCCATCAGCCAGCAGCAATCCTCCATCGCCGAGAATCTGCGCGAAACGGTCAGCCATTTCAAACTGAAAGAGTAGGATGCATTCCTAAGGAAAAAAGCAGGACTGCCGCAAGCAAACACGCGGCAGTCCTGTACTCGTCTTTCAAAGTCTATCCTAAACTCCGTGCGAAACGGTGTTCACAATTTCGGGGAAAATAGGACATACTTGGTATAGCAATATCCTATAGATATATAAAATAGTTGTATTTTACAAGCCATGCACTTCGTGTCATAATAGACACCGTAATCAGGAAATGATTCCTGATTCAGACAAAGGAGTGATACATCATGTTGAAGACGATTGCAATGGCTTGGAAGAAGTACTGGACGCTCATGGAAGAGGGCGCTGTCATGATGGAGGAGAGCAAGTCCATCTGATACCTCGATAGTCCGGACAAGCAATGATATACGAGACAAGAGCAGGGGTCTGTCGGCATTCGCTGACGGGCTCCTTTCTTTTGCCGCAGGGAAATCCGGCGTATGGATGTGTGAGGGGCGCTATCCGCAGGGGATTGACACCCCTTGCCCCTATGATATACTAAAGAACATTATAACGCAATTGTTCAAGT
>DFES01000147.1 GCA_002369175.1 Selenomonadaceae bacterium UBA3796 | reverse complement strand
TCCCGGATTCCATGGAGAACCCCGTACTCCTCATTGCTTTTCGTATGGAACCTTGCAAGTTCCTTGATTTTCGGATGGGCATTCTCCACGGCGTAACTGTAATAAACAGAACTCATCATCTCCGCATCGTTCATATAATCCCCAAAAGCAGCGCATTCCATGGGCGTAATCCCCAGATGCTTCTGAACCTGCTGGATGGCAATGCCCTTATTGATGCCAAAGGCCATGACATCCACCCACCAATCACTGGACAAAACCACCTGCATGGGACCGTCGAATTTCTTCATCATGGGGAAAATCTGCTGTGCCGCCCTGCCCTTCGCATCAAAAAGCGAAATTTTGATGGCATCATCATCCACGTCCCGAAAATCATCCACTACCTCATGATGCGTATAATACTTATGGAATTCCGCCCGGAACTCCTCCGTGTCCTGTTCCTTCCGGATATAAGCATCCTTTTTGCCGCAGAACACACGGTATATCTTCGGATTCTCCGCAGCGGTTTCCAGCACTTCCAGTGCTTCGGCTCTTCCCATAGGACAGGAAAATATCTCCTCGTCATGATACTTCACAATGGTTCCATTCTCCGCCAAAAAGAGAAAATCATCCTCGTAACCCGCAAAAGTTCTGCGCAGAGAGTAATACTGCCTCCCGCTGCAGGGCGCAAAGAGGACGCCCCTTTTCTTGAGTTCCCCCATCACTTCGTCAAACCCCGGCGGCAGCTTCCCGTTTTCATCCAAAAGTGTACCATCCATATCGGACATAATCAATTTTATCATCGTCCAGCATCCTTTCCCAGATATGCTTCCGGCTCATTCGCCTCTTCTCCCATGGTAGAGGCACCATGGTTCCTCGCTCATATAGTCTCCCTCATGGTAATAGGCCGCCCGCGCCCGGCAACCGCCGCAGCCGCCCTTGTAAGCGCAGCTGCCGCATCCGCCGCTGTAGTCCAACGTGCGGAGCTTCTTGAAAACCGCATGGTTCTTCCAAATCTCGTCAAATGGAGTTTTCCGCACATCTCCCAATTCCATGTTGAGATAAGCGCAGGGCTGCACTTTCCCCTTGGGACTGATGATGCAGTAGGACAGCCCCGCAAGACAGCCCCGCCGAAAGCGGGTCTTATACCCAAGCTGATCCGCGATACGGATGAACTGTGGGGCGCAGGTGGGCTTGAGTTCTATGTCAACCTCCTGTTGCTTCTTCATGATGCGGGTAAGAACCTCCTCGTAGGCCTCTGCCCGCAAGGACTCCTCTTCCATGGTTTTCGCCCGCCCCGTGGGAACGAGGAAAAAGAAATGATGCGCCTTTGCCCCGATCTCCACGGCAAAATCCGTCATGGCCTCCAGCTCCGGCTTGTTCCATTCCATCACCGTCGTATGCACCTGAAAGGGAAGACCTGCCTCGCGGCAGTTTTTCATTCCGCGTACAGCTCCCTCCCAGGCTCCCCGAAAGCTCCGGAACTTGTCGTGCTTCTCCCGATCCAGCGAGTCCAGAGAAATCCCCACGCCCCTGGCTCCTGCCCTTTTCAGTTCCCTTGCCATCTGCTGTGTGATGAGGGTTCCGTTCGTGCCGAAGACAGGAATGAGCTGAAGCCCCGCCGCATGGCGCACCAATTCCAGTATATCCGGGCGCATCAACGGCTCGCCGCCGGAGAAGATCATGATTTTGAAGCCTGCCCTTGCGATCTCTTCCAGAAGCTTTTTGGCCTCTTCCGTGGAAAGCTCTTCCTCAGCTTTGCAGCCCGCATCACGATAACAATGGGCGCAGTACATATTGCAGGCATTCGTTGTATTCCATGAAACGATCATCTCAGTTTTCCCCCCTGCCGGAAATGCCGATTTCCTCATCCGTAAGATAACAGGAAGGATCCGATTCCCAGAAATCCCCCGTGCGCGCCTCGGCCCGGGTGCGGAAATTCCCGTTGCAGTTATCCAGGAACCGACATTTCCCGCAACGTCCCTTCAGGAGATGCTTCCTGTCCTTAAGCCCCTTCATGATGGGATGTCCGGTATCTGACCAGATGTCGCCAAACTTCCTTTCTCGCACATTGCCGAAGGTATAATGCTGCGTAAACTGATCCGGATGCACATAGCCCAGGGGGTCCACCTCGCCGAAGGCAATTCCGGAACGATTTCCTCCATTTCTGGAGATGTATTCCATGATTTGGGCTGCAGTCTTCTCATCCCCCTCTGCAAGAGCCTTGAGATACATGTAGACTCCATCGCAGTGATTGTCCACCGTGAGGATTTCCTTCTCCAGCCCCCGTTCCTCAAACTCCTTCGTACGGCGGATAATGGTGTCCATCGCCTTCCGGGACTCCTCCGGAGTTACATCCTCCTCCATCATCTGGCTGCCCCGGCCGGAGTATACGAGATGATAGAAACAAACCCGATGGATATTCTCTTCCTCAATGAAGTCGAAAATATGATCCAGCTCCTGAAGATTATGGCGGTTAATGGTAAACCGGAGCCCCACGCGCTGACCGACAGCCACACAATTCTCAATGCCCTGCATGGCTTTCTCATATGCGCCGTCCACACCCCGGAACTTATCGTTGACATCCTTGAGCCCGTCCAGGGATATCCCCACGTAGCCCACGCCGATATCCTTGATGCGACGAGCCGTCTCCCGGGTGATCAGCGTTCCATTGGTGGAAAGGGTCGGACGCAACCCTTGTTCCGCCGCATATTCTGCCAGTTCGAAGAAGTCAGGCCGGACGAGGGGCTCTCCGCCGGAAAAAAGCAACACCGGCACACGGAACTCTGCCAGATCATCTATAAAGCTTTTTGCTTCTTCCGTCGTAAGCTCATCCCGATACTTCCTGGCATCGGAATTCATGTAGCAATGTCGGCACTTCAGATTGCATGTCTTCGTGGAGTTCCACACCACTACAGGACCCACTCCCTCTGCCGCCCCGTCCCTCATCCTGTGCGCATTTTTCGTATAGCGCAGGGAATCACCGAAATGCTCCCGAGCAAACAAAAGCTTCGTTACGCTGATCATATAAAAAACACTCCTAAACTACAATAGAATTCGAATTGCGTTCATCGGCGTATGCCGTCAAGCAGAATCTGCGTTTTGAGAGCTACATTCTCCTGAAAGGATATATGGAGCCTGCTGAAAGATGCCGCCTGATAAACGGAATGCAGCATCTCCGCAACGAGTTCCGCAGGGATGTCCTCCCGAAACTCCCCCCGTTCCTGCCCTCGTCGAATGATATCCGTAAATACCGGCTTGAAACCCGGTGTCAGACGGATTTTCCCCGCCATCCCTTCCGGAAGGGAGGAATCCTCCGATGCGCTGAGAAAAAGGGGCAGTACATAGCGATTCTCGTCGAGAAACTTCGCCGTAACCCGGCTGCCTGCCAGCAAAAGCTCCAGAGAAGGGCGGTCTGCCGCCTTGAGTTCCTCCAGTACAGCCCCCACATCCTCAGCCAGCCGCTCCAGAAGACTCATGAGAATTTCCTCTTTCGAGTTAAAATAATTGTAAAAAGTGCCGATCCCAAGCTCGGCCGCCCCCATGATATCCGCCACGGAAGTATCCCGAAACCCCTTGCGGCTGAACTCCCGCACCGCCGCATCCATAATCGCCCTCCTCGATTGCCACTTCTTCCTTTCACGTCGGCTCATTTGTTCTTCCATGGCGCACCACACCCCCAAAGTAGATCATCCCTCATTATTATAACGCAATTGTTCCAGTTTTTCCAAAGGAAAAACATTCTGATTGGCGTTTCGACGAGTTTGCTCGTCATAACGCAATTGTTCCAGTTTT
>DFES01000188.1 GCA_002369175.1 Selenomonadaceae bacterium UBA3796 | reverse complement strand
ATACAATCCATTGGTGGATGCCGTGGATATCGATGAGGACGAGACGGAATACTACCGCACCATTATCCTGAAAGCCAACCGTTCCCTTATGGGTTATAACTATCATGGCGGAAAAAATATTGTCTCCGTTCAGGTTCACGCTCCGAGCAATAAGCAGATTATTCTTACTCTGGTGGGGATGGTGCTGGGGGTGCTTTGTGGGGTTTTGATGAAAGAGTTCATGTCCCAGGAAGTCATCACCTTTTTTGACACCAATATCATCAAAACCTGCCGCACCATGTTCCTCAATGCTTTGAATATGATGATTGCCCCCGTCATTTTCTTTTCCGTCATCAGCGGCGTGACCAGTCTGACGGATGCCGCCGATGTGGGGCGGCTGGGAAGCAAGCTGGTGGGCACTTACGGATTTACCACTTTGATCGCCTCGGCGCTCTCCGTTGCCATCGCCTACCTTATCTTTTCCGGGGATGTGCCGCAAATCGGAGAACTGGCTGCCGGTGGAGCCTCCGGCGATGCGCCTGGTGTATCGCTTCTGAGCATCATCGTGGGGCTGGTGCCCAAAAATCTGGTCGATCCCATTGCCAAGAACGAAATGCTGCAAATCATCTTTGTAGCTGTGATGTTCGGCATCTGCGTCAATAAACTGGGTGACAAGGTAAAGCTCCTGAATGAGCTCATTGAGGTCATGAATACCTTCTGCCTGCGCATGATTTTGATGATTGTCTCCTTTATCCCCATTATCGCTTTTTTGGCCATGGCCTCACTGGTCTTTAAAATAGGTCTTGACTCGCTGTTGGTGCTTTCCAAGATGATCGCAGGGCAGCTCTTTGGTAGCATCTTGATGATGGGAGTATATGCTTCGCTGATTTACTTCATTGGTCGAGTCAGTCCGTTGCCTTTTTTGAGAAAGATACCGGGATTTATGCCCATTCCGCTTTCTACCAGCTCTTCCAATGCCACCATGCCCTTTTCGATGAACTTCTGCACGGAGAAATTAGGGATTGCCCCTAAGGTTTCCTCTTTCTCGATTCCGATCGGAGCCACGGTAAACATGGACGGCAGCTGCTTTTACCTGACCACGGCCACGATCATGCTGGCCAGGATGTACGGCATTGAACTGTCGCCGGACGTGCTGTTCACGATTTTCATTTCCGTGGTGGCACTTTCCATCGGTGCTCCCGGTGTTGCAGGAGGGGCTTTTGTGTGCCTGGCTTCCATCGTGACGGCTATCGGTCTGCCGGTAGAGGCCACGGCGGTGCTCCTTGGCGTTGACCCGATTTGCTCCATGATTCGAACGACCTTCAACTGCAGCGGCGATATTGCTGTGTCCACGGCTCTGGCTGCCAATGAGAAACTGCTGGACATGGAAGTTTATGGCGAAAAATAACGAGGCGTTCAACACGCCCTACATCTGCCCTATCATTTTATGTGTCTGGGGAATCACCCGTACATCCGAAAGGTAACGGAGTGCGTAGGCTTGGTACTGCAATACCTTTTGGGGAGGGGCGGCCTTGCAGCCGCCACAGGGTGTCACCGGCTGCAGAATACACATTGCCTGCGGCACGACTCCCGCCATGAGCTTGACTGCATGATGAAATTCATCCTCCTGTGTTTCATCGGAAATCACCATCTTCACATAAAGCTCCTTTTCCTTTCCGATGTCCATGAAGCTTCGATGCTGTTCCCAAAGGTCTTTTCCCGTGATTCCGGGCATCTTGATATCCATGCTGATGATGTCCACATCCTCAAGAATCCTCTCCAGAGCTTCCGGGAGGGAACCGTTGGTTTCCAGGAATACCTTTGTCTGCTTCCGGATGCGCTGCGCAAGGTCGTGGATGAAAGCTGCATGGAGAAGAGGCTCACCACCGGTAAAACTCACGGCCTGATGCGGAACTTCCAGAAGCATGCGCTCGATGATACGGGATACCTGGTCGGACGACAGGGGATTGTCCCACGCCTCAAACCGACGGCTCCCGGCGCCGGCTTCCACCTGACAGCTCCCGTGCGTTCCCGGCTGATTCTCCGTATCGCAGTATCTGCAGTTGAGGTTGCATCCCTCAAAGCGCACGAAAACCTGACGACATCCTGCATATTTCCCTTCCCCCTGAATGGAGGAAAAAATTTCTATGATATTTCTCTCCATAGGATCACTCCTCATCCGGCTCGTAGGTCACACAGGAATGGGGAGATTCCCAAACGCATACGGACTCCAGGCGCGCTTCCCCATGAAAAATACTCTTTCCTGCAAGCTGCTCATAAAAATACTTTGCCAAATTCTCCGCCGTGGGATTCCATCCCCCGTCAAAGGGCGGCACTTCATTGATATACTGATGATCCAGGCGGTCGAGCACTTCCTTGAGTTCCTTCTTCACAAGCTTGAAATCCACAAGCATTCCGAGGGAATCCAAGTTCTTTCCTGCTACTTTTGCCTCCACCACCCAACTATGCCCGTGCAACCGGTTGCATTTCCCCGGATAACCCGCGATGCGATGCGCCGCCTCAAATTCTTCTTTTACCTGAATTCTGAACATTTCCCTCATCCTTTCAAAAAAGCTGCGGATTCTCCGCAGCTTTTCCTTATGCGCCTTACTATTCAAATTTTCCCCGGTACTTGTCCGCATCTCCCCCGGGAAGTCCCCGTGTGTTCTTCACATTGCCCATGATGTCATCATAACTCATGGAACGCGTATGCTGCGTATGGCTCCACTCATGCTCATTGCGATGAAGGAAGCCCAGGAAGATAATGGGAATCCAGGTATAAATGAACACCGGATAAAGGAGCATGTACAGCCATGCCTTCCATTTTGCCCGAATCTTGAAGAGAATGATCATGGGGAGAATGTACTGCCCCAGCATGATCGCCGTCATGAGCTGGGAGGGCATGAAGTTATAAATGTTTGTGTAGAAGGGAGGAAATGCAAGCTGAAGGTAGCTGATGATGATGAAGAATGTGGACATCATCAGGAAGTGGGGCTGCAAAAGATAAATGCATCCATCCCAGATACGGATATCCTTCTGTCTCCATCCCTCCACCAGCATCTTGGGAATGTAACGATGCGCCACATCAAACTGCCCCTGCGCCCAACGCTTACGTTGATTCCAGGACTGCTTGAAGGTCAACGGCTTCTCATCGTAGACAATGGCATCATGCGCCCAGGTTGTCTTGATTCCTTCTGCCAGGGATTCCATGGTAAACTCCATATCCTCCGTGAGACAGGTCGCTCTCCAGCCGTATTTCTTGAGCACATCCGAAGCAATGCACATGCCTGTGCCGCCGAGAACTGCAGACAAGCCGATGTTTGTCTTGGCCAGGTGGGAAATGTGGTCAATGACCCAGAAGGCAATGGCAAACGTACCCGCCACCCATGTATCATAGGGGTTCTTCGCATCAAGGTAGCCCTGGATGATCCTATCTCCCTTGCAGAGACGATTGTTCATTTCCATGAGGAACTGCGGATGCACCAAATTGTCTGCATCAAAAATCACGACACCATCATACTGGCGTTCCATTTTGAACAGCTTATCAAACATCCATTCCAAAGCAAAGCCCTTGCTCTTCTTGGTGGGATGTGTACGTTCATAGACAATCGCCCCGCCCTGCTCGGCAATCTCTGCCGTATTGTCCGAACAGTTGTCAGCAATAACAAAGATATCATAAAGTTCTTTCGGATAGTTGAGATTGCGAAGATTATCCACCAACTGACCAATGACCGCACTCTCATTATGCGCCGCAACGATGATCGAAAAGGTGCTCTTTGGTTCGAGAATCTTCTTTTCCTTTTTCCGCCACATGCCGCAGAAACCTATGACAAAGAAGTACAGGGTAAACAGGAAAATCACGATCTGCATGGGAACCATGATGATATCAAAAGGATGTAGCATGAAATTCATTCTCCTCCAAAAATTTCATCCTTTGCCGATTTGCTGTTATTCCTTGGCAAACAACGCGAACAGTGAATTCACGATGCCAAAAACAGCATAGGTGCAAAATACAGCTACCAAAAGCGCCGCGAGAATTGCCTCCCGTCCGAAAAAAAGAATGGACGCAAACATAAAGGCAGCCAATACCTTCGGAACAAGAAACATCTTCTCGCCTTGCCCCTTGAAATCAGGATAATGCACATGACTGACCATAAGATAAGCCACAACTGCCATGGTCACAGGGTAAACATAACCGAACAGCTGAGGCTCAATTCCCAAGGCCGTGAAAAGCAAAGTGGTAGATGCCACAATGCAGCCCCCCGCAGGAATGGCCAAACCCATGAAGTAGCCATGCACCACGTCCGTATTCACATTGAAACGCGCCAGACGCCACATGCCGCAGAGCGCAAAGAAAATCGCCACACCCCAGCCGAGATACCCATAGGAAGCAAGACAAAACTTATAGGCAAGAATTGCCGGAGCCACGCCAAAGGAGCCCAGATCGCAGAGGGAATCCATTTCCTTGCCCAATTCACTGCTGACGCCAAAAAAGCGCGCCGTACGCCCATCCAAGCCATCCGCTACCAAAGCCAGCAGGATGAACACGGATGCCATAAACAAATCATCATGAAATGTCGAAAGAATGGAACACATTCCAAAAAAGAGATTTGCGGAAGTGCAAGCATTCGGTATCAACTGTTTCAACATTCGTCACTAATCCTCCCAAGAACTGTCTGGCCGCCAACGACCTTGTCCCCTTTTTTGACCAGAACCTGCACCTCTTCCGGCATAACGATTTCCAGACAGGAGCCAAAGCGAATCATGCCGTAGAGCTCACCCTGACGAAGCGTGTCATTGAGTGTCACCCAGGAAACGATCCGCCGAGCCAGAATGCCTGCAATCTGCGTCACTGTAATACGCAGACGATGGTTCTCAATACCGATCAAATGATGCTCATTCTCAAAGCCAACGGAATCCTTGTAGGCAGGCCGAAAACGTCCGCACACATATTTCTGGCACTTGATTTCCCCTGAAATGGGACTGCGATTCACATGCACATTGAACACGGACATGAATACGGTGATCTTGCTTCCGGGACCTTTGATAAAATCATCATATTCCACAGCAGAAATCTCCTGCACGGTTCCATCCGCCGGAGAAATCACTGCCGCGTCATCCAGGGAAATGTCACGCTTAGGATTGCGGAAAAAATATGCAAAGTATACTGCCAAAACGGCAGGCAAAATCGCCGCATATGGATGAACTGACACACCCAAAAGAAGCGCCAGTACCAATGCAGCTCCAATGAACACATATCCTTCATGCACGATAGGAGTCACGCACACACCTCCCCTTCTCCAAATTCTAACCAATTATAACCTATTGTTAGTGATTTGCCAAGAGCAAACATGCAAATTGACGTTTTGATGCGCCTACCTCCCCATTTCTCCATTGCAACGCTTCAGGTTTGGTTTCCACGGGTCTTGTATTTGTGCACCTTGAGGACAAATTTCGGCAGGGCAAGCAAACGCCCGGCTCTCTTGGGCTGAAGCATACCGCGAAAAAGCCATTCCAGCTTTGCCTTCTGCATCCAACGCGGGGCGCGTTTCATGACACCCGCCATCACATCCAATGTCCCGCCAACGCCGATGGAAAGGGGCACTCCAAGCTCCTCCTTATGGGCACGGATCCATTTCTCCTGCTTTGGAACCCCCAGTGCTGCCAGAAGGAGATCCGGATGCTTTTCCTTAATGTCTGCAATGATCCCCGGCTCATCGTCCGGTGTGAAATAGCCATCCCGCGTTCCTACGATCTCAATGCCCGGATAGAGCTGCTCCGCTTTCTTCTTCGCCTTGTCTGCCACACCGGGCGCAGAGCCGAAAAAGTATATGCGCCGCTTCTTGCTGGGAGCCAACCGCATGATTTCCTGCGCAAGGTCATACCCGGCCACCCGCTCCGGCATCTCAAAACCCAAGTGATGCGCTGCCCAAACGGTTCCTGCGCCATCAGGCACCACAAGAGCCGCCTCGTTCAAGATTTCCCGAAGCTCCTCGTCATGCGTTGCCCGCAGGATCATTTCCGCATTTGCCGTAGCAATCATAACGCACGCTCTTTCCTCCATGTACCGTTCTGCCATGGCAACTGCCTCTGCCATGGTAAGCGCATCCACCTGAATCCCCAGAATATCCACCTTATTTGACACGAAAATACTCCCCCACCGTAAGGAACGAATCCCTGAATTTCAAACCGCCAATCCATAACACATTATCCTACTACTATACACGATTTCCGCCCAAAACACTACTCACTTTTTGGGGACAAGGCTCTCACGATATGTTCGATTCCCTGCTTTACCGTCAGCGCACCTGTGTCCACAGGAAGCCCTGCTGCAGCCAGTTCCTCAAGGAACGAGTACATCTGCGGCGGACAAAGCCCTGCCTCCCGAAGGATGTCCTTTTCCCGGAAGGCTTTGGCAGGCGTGTCATGCAAGAGGATCCTCCCCTGCCCCATAAAAACCACCTGATCTGCCAAATCAGCAATATCATCCATGTTGTGGGATACGAAAATCATGGTGATATTCTTCTTGTGAAGCTGCCGCATTTCCTTGATGAGTTTTTCCTTTCCCACGGCATCCAGACCTGCAACGGGCTCATCCAGCACAAGATACTTGGGATGCATGGCGAGAATTCCCGCAATAGCCACACGGCGCATCTGCCCCCCGCTAAGCTCGAAAGGCGACTTGTCCTTGAAGTCCTCATAGGGAAGCCCTACCAAAGACATGGCCTCCTTTACCCGTTCCGCAATCTCCGCCTCCTCCAGGCCAAGATTCCCCGGCCCAAAGGCAATATCCGCAAAAACCGTCTCCTCAAAGAGCTGATGCTCCGCATACTGGAAGACCATGCCGACCTTCCGCTTCGCCTCCCTTGCGGCAATCTTCTCCGCCTTTGTCTGCTTCCCGTGAATATCCACGCCGTCTATCAACACCTGTCCGCTGGAAGGCGAAAGGAGTCCGTTGAGATGCTGCACCAGCGTGGATTTTCCGGAACCGGTATGGCCCGCGATTCCAAGAAAACTCCCCTCTTCGATGACAAGGCTTGCATCCTGCAAAGCCGTACGCTCGAAAGGGGTCTTTGGCATATAGGTATATGTAACATGTTTCAGTTCAATCGGCATTTCTCTTTCCGTCTGTTGCACCGGGAGCGAGTTTCCTCAGTTCCCTGGCAAGTTCCTCCCTTTCATAGATTCCCTTGGGCAGCCGGATTCCCTTCTGCCGCAATCCTTCCGCAAGCTGTGCCGCAAAAGGAACATCAAGATGCCACTGCCGCAGCCTATCTGTCATGGAAAAGATTTCTCCCGGCGTACCCTGGCCGACAATGTGCCCCTGCGCCAGAACCACGATGCGGTCTGCAGCAGCTGCTTCCTCCATGAAATGAGTGATATATACAATCGTGATTCCCTTTTCCCCATGAAGCCGCTTCACTGTCGAAAGAACTTCTTCCCTGCCCTGGGGATCCAGCATCGCCGTGGGTTCATCCAACACGAGACACTTGGTCTCCATGGCCAGGGCACCGGCTATGGCAATCCGCTGCTTCTGTCCGCCGGAGAGAAGATGGGGGGCAAAGGTACGGTAGTTCTGCATATGCACCGTCTTTAGCGCAGCATTGACACGGCGCCGGATTTCCGCAGGAGGAACCCCGAGATTTTCCGGTCCGAAAGCAATATCATCTTCCACGATGGCAGCTATGATCTGATTATCGGGATTCTGGAATACCATCCCCACCTGCTGCCGGATGTTCCACACATCCCCTGCTGTCTTCGTATCCATTCCGTCAATGCGGCAATGCCCTTCCGTCGGCAAGAGCAAAGCATTGAGATGTTTTGCCAGTGTCGACTTCCCAGAACCGTTTGCGCCCAGGATTGCAACAAATTCGCCTTCCTCAATGGATAAATCCACATGGCAAAGAGCGTAAAATTCATTCTCCTGATTCTGATGGTATATATGGGATAGATTGTCCAATTCAATAAATGCCATGAAGCAATGCCTCGCCCTTCGGTGTTCTGCTGTCCCCAGAAGAAGATATCTGGATTTTTTGCTATCTTATCACACCATGCAATTCTTTTCAAGGAAAACAATTACAGCCCCATGGCGAAAATTGTCAAATCAATCTCGCATACAAGTTTCCCCTTGTCGCTATGCACCTTTGCATTCCTCACCTGAAGAAATCGCTCCCCCTCCTGAAGTCCCTGCAAGAAATCCAGGAGCTCGAAATAACTGCACTTGAAATTCACCTGTATCGGCAACCTCACGAGATCCCTCTCACAGACCTTTTCTCCCGGCACAACCCCCATCAGTTCCACATGGCTGTGGATCGCCATCCGCTGAAGAAACTCCAGAAACTTGCCCTGTTCCAGTTCCTCCGGCATGGCTTTCAGCGAGTTTTCCTGATGCCTTTCCAATTCCCGGCAGAATTCATCCATATCCCCATGAGCATTCATGAAATTTTCAATGGCAACGATTTTCTGACTGGCATCCGCCTGTTCTGCATGAGCTTGCTCTGCTGCAGCCTGCCATGCCGCATGCGGGAAAATCAGAAAACCTGCCAGCAGCCAGATGCTTGCGCAGAACAGAAGCGCACAAGCCTCTTTTTCCTTTAGCCTGCGCATCCCGAAGCCCCCTCACATTTTCAGCCGCAAGGAAAAACGTACCATATCCCCCGGCATCCGATTCTCTGAAACAGATGAACTTTGCAGTATGGGACCCTTCGGAAAAAACGCCCGATCCTCCTCAAAACCCTTGAGGAATTCCGCCAGAGCATCAAAAGTCACTGCCTCTCCCCTGATATCCAGCGTGTCCTCCTCTGCCAAGACAATATCGTTGAGGAAGACACCTTCCACCGTCATACAGCCAAAATGCACCAGCACACTGTGCCACGGAAAACTCTCCCTTGACAGCCGCTCCAGACTTGCATCCCTGGCTGCCACCTGCTCCTGGCTCTTTTCGATCCGTGCTTTTTTCTGTCCCTCTCCGTCAAGGAGCACCAGCTCCCGCCGGGTTTCCTGCAGCGCTGCGTCTGCTTCGTGAAGCTGCCATAGATCTGCTCCTGCCAGAATGCCCAAGGCAAGCGCAGTGAAGCAGGCTGCTCCTATGCCAATACGCTTCCAGTTCCAAACATCGGATGCTTCCCGTTTTGAAAAACTGACACAGCATCCCTCTCTTAACCGTCCTGCCGAAAGCAGGGCGGCATACAGTGCCGGCAGCATCCCGGGGGAAAGCTTTGCCGCCTCCATGCGCTTTCCCATTCTGAGTTCATTTCCTGCAAAGAATACGGTATTGTCCCCATATTCCAGACTATCTTCCAAGGGAGGCATTGCCGTCAGATCAAATCGCTCCAGAGCCTCATCCTGCCAGGCACTCTCCCATGCCGCTGCTTTCCTGCCCTCTATGCCGGCAATCCAATAGATACCCTCTGCTTCCCGCAGGAACACCGAACGAAATTCTTCATCTCCAAAAAAATCCCTGCTCTCCACTTCCCACCGGACAGCCTCCGCCAAATCCTCTTCCGTCTCCAATTCCGGAAGATCGGCTTTGCCTGTGAACAGCTCCTCCTCGAGCATGCACAAGGCAAGATATCCTATATCCCATCCATTTCTGGCGCAATGCATGCGAAGGGCAGCCGTCACGTTCCGTTCCACCGTCTCTTCCCCATCCATCACTTCCAGTTCATCTGCAGCAGACAGGCACCATCCGTCTTCCTCCCGTTCCAGATATACAGCGAGCAGCCTATTTTCTCTATGACAGATTCCAATACTTTTAACTGGAATCTTCTGAATAAATTGTTTTAAGGGAGCCAGCATCTCCATACGTACCCTTCTTCCTTTTTTTCCAGAAAACATTGTACACTCTTGAAGGCCAAAGCGGAATCCTTGGAGGTTGCGGCGATGACGATAAGAAAGATTCCCCCTTCAGCGCGTTTTGCCACGGTTCTGATGTTTATGCCCCTCTCGTTCTCTTCCTCCTGCAGCAGAACCTCTTCACCCACGGGAAGTTCTGCATCCAACTCAAAACTTTTGGAGGCAAGCCCTGCGATTGCTTTCTCCATAGCTCCCTCCGCATCGAGTCGGAGCTGCACTTCCATTTCATGATATCCTATCGCTGCTTCCCCTTGGCGGGCAATGTGCAAAAGCCCCAGAGCCATGAGAATCGAAGCTCCCAAAAAACACAGTGCAAAAAAAGAGGCAGAACCGCGTTCTTCGGATAATCCCATCCGCATTTCATTGCCGCCCCCTGATATAAACAGCCGTTTCCAAAGAGAATTCATGGCCGGTACGAAGACTTTTCCCTGCCAGATGGATGTGAAGAATGTGATCCGTTTCCATAGTGCAGCAAAAATCTGTAACATCCAGATTCGCCAAAAGAGTTCCTCCCGTCATCGGTGCGGCGACCTTATCCACCATCTCAATCCACCCCTTTCCCCACTCGCCTCCGCCCCACTTCGAGTAGCCGATGTACAATGTGGGAGCCTTTTCCAATTGCAACGGATTCATATTTTTTCTGTAATAGAGCCGTATGCTCTTTCCCTCTCTCGTGATTGCCGCGGACTCTGAGCGACTCGCATCCTCCACCAATTTTCCCATGACATAGCGAAGTTCTTCCTGAACTTCCCAGTCATCCCTTTGCCATGCGGCGGTTTTCACCGCCCAAAGGATGCATCCTCCCAAAACCGAAAGCAGGACTACAAGGCAGGGAAGGGCAAGGACAGTCTCCAAAAGAATGTATCCCCGTTCATCTGCTGCCGTCACTTTTCGATACAACATTTTGCACCAGCCGCTCCAATCTGATCTCCTGCTTCTTTCCGAACAAGTCCCACCGGACGGAAACACGCGCTCGATAAAAATGCGTCAAATCCTCTGCCGCTGCAAGTTCCGTATGCACCGTGCATTCCCGCCCGGCAACGGCAGGAACCTTCCCCGCCCCAAGCCAGGGAAGGCTTCCTGCAGAAAGCAGGCCATGCCCTCCGCGCTCCACCACATAGGCGATCTGCTCCTCTGCCAGGTAAAGTGCCGCAATGCGCGCTTTATTCCCGGCATGCATGCGTGCCGACAAACGGTACGCGAAAAAGACACTGGAAAAGGCAATCAGGGAAAAAGATAGGAAAAGCACCTCCAGCAGCAAAAATCCCCGTTCATCCCGCAAAATCCTCATGGCGCCCTCCTGTCTACCCGCATGCGCCCAGCTTTGTCAAGGACGATATATCTGCCGGAACGTTCTTCTCCTCTTCGGTACCGCACGAAAATCGTCGTCATGGTGTTGGTGGTTCCATTCGCCTCAAAGCGCAGATTTTCTTTGCTCCGCGATGGAACCGCCGCAATTCCCGGAAGAGGGGTATGCGTCCACCCTTTCCTCCCGGCGCCAAGAACCTGATAACCGCTCCCATCTGCCCACATCGTGATAAAATATCTGTTGCTGTTCTTCGGAGATGATTTGGGGAAATGCTCCTTTCCCTGATATATGGTCGTTCGCCCCCGCTCCTGCACCCAGCGCATATCTCCCATGAGGTTGGCGATTTCATAATCCACTGCGGCCTCCATGAAAATCTTTTTCCCCGCCGGAACCGCAACTGCCATCATCAGCAACAGGATCCATACACAGACGAGAACTTCCAGATAAGAAAAACCGCCCTCTGAGGTTCTCACGGAAACCACCCCATATACCATTCCAAAAGAAACTCTCCCCACAAAAAGGACACTCCGGCACCCAGAGACAAAAACGGTCCAAAGGGCATACTTCTTTTTCTTCTGCAACAGAAGAGCATACCCGCTGCAGCCATGCTTCCTGCCAGAAATGACAAGAACATCGTCAGCAGAAGGAGTTTCCATCCAAGCCACAGGCCAAGAACAGCGGCGTATTTCACGTCCCCGCCCCCCATTCCGCCGGCGCTTGCATAACGCACCAGGAGCAAAAAACCGCCGCCCAGGGCAGCTCCCCCAAAAGCTTCCGAAACAGCTCCCGTCTGTCCCGTGCAAACAAGGAGCACTCCGGCAAGCCCCATCACGACCAGAAATCGGTCAAAGATCATGCCGTAGCGATAGTCCATGGCACTGACAAAAAGCATCGCCATGAGAAACAGCATCCCCCATGCAAGCCTTCTGCCGGATACATCCGCAGCATAGAGCAATGGGAGCAGCAATATCATCCCCGATACAACGATCCCGCACTCCTGCTGCAGGAGTTTCCATTGGAACTGCATCTCCTCCTGTTCCATGGCAGCCCACCTTCACTTCCCAAAGGATCCCGCTGTCATGTCATCACATACAGCCCGCATCTGCTCCCTCTCCGTATTGTCCTTTCCTTCCTTTACCATTTTGATGCTGTAAGACGTATCCTTGATTTCAACGGTCTTCCCGTTCCGCAGTCTGCACTTTCCCTTGGGAGGTTTGAGGCTTCCAAGATCCGTGATGTATTCCGCAAGGTCTGTCAGCGCATTCGGCTCTGCTCCCACTTCCGTTTCGTACATGACAATCGCCGCATCAATGGTTTGAAGATCCGTTTGAAGTTTCGCAGTATTGGCTAACGCAATAGAATTCGTAAATTTCGGAACAGCAATTGCCGCCAAAACCCCGAGCATGGTGCAAACAACCAAAACCTCAATCAATGTGAATCCCCGCTGTCCAAACCTTTTCATAATGCATCCACCCCTCCCTCTTCCCGCAAATCCTCCTCTTGTAAACTTTTATCAATTTGTCTTTTCACAGAGGACTTATTTATATTATACACAATCTTTCAATAAAATCAAGTGTCCTCTGTGAAAAAACAATAAAATTTCAATGTACCGGCCACAACGCAGATGACGACATATTGGGCAATCATTATGGATATGAACGAGGCGAAACAATAGGGCGTGCTGATGAATTCACATCAACACGCCCCAAGAAACTGGCAATAAAGAATTTTTAGATTTACTCCGGCAGGCTCAGGCAATTGGACAGATACTCGGTGTCATCCATTCGGGACGAGACAATGGCATCCTCGATGGCCTTGGCCATGACTTCAGCCGCCAGCGTCCCTGCCATATTGACATCTGCGTCCACCGGCTCTCC
>DFES01000192.1 GCA_002369175.1 Selenomonadaceae bacterium UBA3796 | reverse complement strand
TCAGCATGGAACTTTGCGGCGGTTCTCATGTGAAAAATGTGGGACAGATCGGCATGTTCAAGATTGTCAGCGAGACGGGCATTGCTTCCGGTGTACGCCGCATTGAGGCCATCACGGGCAAAGCCGCCATTGCGTACGCGAATCATGAGATGCAGCTCTTGGAGCACACTGCTACCCTTTTGAAGGTGAAAAAGGAGGATGTGCCCTCTCAGACGGAAAAGATGCTGGCGCTTCAGAAAGACATGCAGAAGGAATTGGATCAGGTCCAGGAAATGCGCGAAAAGGTGGAGGCTCAGAAGCTTCTGATGGCAGTACAGGAGATGGGGGATGTCCATTTTGTCTGCGGCAGGACGGCTGCTAAGGACATGGAGGAGCTCAGAAGCGTTGCGGATCTCATCTGTGGGAAACTGCAGAATGGCGTTGTCGTCCTGGCAGCTGTTGCAGAGGGGAAGGTCTACCTTGTGGTCAAGGTGGAGAAGGCTCTTGTCGCAAGGGGGATCCACGCAGGGAAAATCATCAAGGAGGCCGCCAAGGTTGTGGGCGGTGGCGGCGGTGGCCGCCCGGAAATGGCTCAGGCAGGAGGAACACAGCCGGAAAATCTCCCCAAGGCGTTTGAGAAAGCCGGGGAAGTTGTCCGCGCACAGCTTGGCTGTTAAACAGGGGGCGAATTTTATTGGAAGTTGATATTTCCAAGAAAGTTACATATTTTGTGAAATATGGTCTTGTCGGACTGATCGTCCTCGCCTTGCTTTGCTCCGGCGGTGTCTGGTTTTACCAGCATCAGAGAAGCCATATGAAAATCTATGATGCTCAGGTTACAAGTACCATGGTCGGCGTCAAGACGAGGGCGAACGGAAAGATTGCCGAAATGAAAGTAAGTGACGGCGATCATGTGGAGGTCGGGACGGTTCTTGCCAGAATTGAGGTAAATGTGACGGAGGAGCAGATCCAGCAGCTGCAGCAGAATCTGGAGCTGGCAAGGCGTAATCTGGAGGAAATCCAGAAGGGGCAGACCATCACAACGCCTGTTATGACCGGAGGCAGCACCAATTACGCAGCTCAGGCGGATCTGGCGAGGGCGGAAGCTCGCATGCAGCGCATGAATGAGCTCTTTGAAATGGGTGCGATCAGTGCTGTGAAGCGGGATGAAGCAGCAGCGGATTATGCTGCTGCTCAGGCCGCGGCATCTGCGGCATCCGTGCCGGATGTGACCTATCAAACCATTGTTCAGCCCAGCAGCCCCGAAATCATAAAGAGCGCCGAGGTTCAGGTTCGTCAGGCCGAGGCTGCCCTGGAAAACGCAAAAAAGGATTCCCAGGCTACGGAGATCATTGCTCCTGTTGCCGGTACGGTCTATCTTACGGATATGAAAGAAGGCAGTGATGTTCGTGCGGGACAGACCCTTATGAATATTGGCGATGCCGGAAATATCTGGGTGGAGGCTCGTGTGACTCCGGAGCAAAAGGGAAGGATCCGATTGGGGCAGTTTGTTTCATATGATATCAACGGGCATTCCCTGCAGGGCTCCGTACTGGAGCTTGAGGAGGATGCAAAGGATGCCGGGGATGGAGAAGCATCCGGGACGGCAAATACAGAGGGCAGTGCTCCGAACATGGATGACGGGAAGTCCGTTGTAAAGATTTCCTTGTCGGCAGAGCGTTCATTTGATTTGAAACCGGGTATGAAAGCTGTCGTGCAGTTTGCCGTAAATCATTGAACTGTAGTATATGGAGGATGACAGCGAGTGTACGATTATCTGGTCGTGGGAAGCGGATTGTTTGGATGCGTGTTTGCCCACGAAGCAAAGAAGCATGGAAAGAAATGCCTTGTCGTTGAAAAGCGGCATCACACCGGCGGCAATGTGTATTGTGAGACAATGGACGGCATCCATGTCCATATGTACGGAGCCCATATTTTCCATACATCGGATTCTTCCGTCTGGGAGTACATGAATTCGATCACGAAATTCAACAACTACGTCAACAGTCCTGTGGCAAACTATCATGGGAAGATCTACAATCTGCCCTTCAACATGAATACCTTTGCCCAGATGTGGGGGATTGTCACTCCCCAGCAGGCCGCCGAAAAGATTGCTTCCCAGCGTTCCGTCATAAAAGGGGAGCCGCGCAATCTGGAAGAGCAGGCCATCAGCCTCGTCGGAACGGATGTCTACAAAACCCTGATAAAGGGCTATACCGAAAAGCAGTGGGGATGTGACTGCGATCAACTTCCCGCATCCATTATACGAAGACTACCGGTGAGATATACGTACAACAACAATTATTTCAACGATTGCTACCAGGGAATTCCCATCGGGGGGTATCAGCCGATCATCGATACTTTGCTGGATGGGATCGAGGTGCGTCTCCATACGGATTTCCTGCAGGAACGCAGCGCGCTGAAGGATCTCGCGGAAAAGATCGTCTACACCGGAAGCGTTGATGCTTATTTCGATTATAAGCTGGGAGAGCTTGCCTACCGCAGCCTGCGGTTCGAGACAGAGCGTTTGGAGACGGAGAACTTCCAGGGGATTGCTGTGATGAACTATACGGATCGGGAAACGCCGTATACGCGCATCATTGAGCATAAGCATTTTGAATTTGGCACGCAGCCTGTGACCTATATCACCCGGGAATATCCTGCGGCATGGCATCGTGGGGATGAGGCATATTATCCCGTAGGGGATGCTGAGAGCCAGAAGCTTTACCGTGAATACGCCGCCATGGCGGCAGCTGAGGAGCGGGTCATTTTTGGCGGCAGGCTTGGAGAGTACAAGTACTACGATATGGACAAGGTCATCCGCAGTGCGTTGGATTTCTCGGCTGCGGAGCTGACGAGCTGAATCCATCCACGGATAACGGGAAAATAGAAGAATACGGATCATCGTAACGCAATTGTTCAAATTTTGCCTATGGCAAAATTTGAACAATTGCGTTATAATACGAATAGTAAATCTTTTTGCAGAGCTACTGAGGGAAGACACAAGATGAAGGTGGGCGAAAGGTACTTCATGAGGAGGGAAGGACATGAGCAAGATCAAGAAAATACTGGTTCCGGTGGATGGTTCTGTCAATGGCTGCAAAGCGGTGGACGAGGCGATTTTTCTAGCTCAGAAGTGCAAGGCGGACATGGATTTTGTCTATGTCGCCAGCAATATCAACAAGGATATTCCCAGTCATATTGTATTTGACCGCATATGGGAGAAATTGCCGGAGGATATCAAGGCAGCAAAGCATGTGGAGACGGGAAGCATACCAAAGGCCATCCTTCGTGTGGCGGAATCGGAAAAGAGCGATATGATTATCATGGGCAGCCGCGGTTTGGGGCTGTTCAAGGGTGCACTCATCGGCAGTGTCAGCCAGAAGGTGGTGGAGGAGTCCACCATACCGGTTATGGTCATCAAATAGTAGAGCAAAAGGAAAGCCTCGGCAGATAGATGCCGGGGCTTTTTTAGGATTTCCTTGTATTCTTTTGGAGCCATCGGGAACATGCGATTTTTTCCTCTGCTTGTACGCGGTTCCGGTATATGTCCTCTATGACCAGTTTGCATACCGTCATGATGGGCACAGCGAGAAACATGCCCGCTGCATTCAAGAGCTCGCCGCCAAGGATGATACCGAGGATGATGACAACAGGATGGAGGTTCAAGGATTTTCCGATGAGGGTCGGATAGATGACATTGTGGTTGATCTGTGTCAGGATGAGATAAAAGCCGGCAGTCTGCATGGCGATGAGCGGAGAATGCGTTGTGGTCAATATGACGCCGAACGCAGAGGCCACGGTAGGCCCCAGAACGGGAATGAACTCCGAGATGCTCGATACCACAGCAAAGACGGAAGCGTAGGGAAGTCCACGAATCGTATAGTAGGAAAAGACGATGATCCCCGTGATGAAGCAGATGACCAGCTGACTGCAGATATAGATGCGAAGGGAATCGAGGATCCGGTCGAAAAGATTCAGCACACGTTCATAGCTGTTATGGGGAAACCGGCTGGCCAGATAGCTTTTGATCGTTTCGCCGTCCTTTAGAAGATAAAAGGTGACAAACATGATGACAACGAAGTCAAGGAGCTTGTTGAAAACGGAAAGAAGAAATCCAAGAGAGGATTTCAGGGCGACGACACTGGCATTTACAAGTTCCTGCCATAGGGAATCCAGCTCGCCGGACAAAAACGGGGAATCCTTCACAATGGGGAGATGGTAGATCTTTTCCGTGAGGTTTGGGAAATCCTTAATAAAGGCCGTAAAGTTGGGGAGGAAAGAATTGGATACGATTCCCAGGAGCCCCAAGGTCAGTGCGAGGAAAAAGGAGAGCACAATGCCGGAGGCCAGGGCTCTGGGCATTTTTTGCTCCAGGAAATCCACAGGAGGTTTCAGCAAGATCTGCAGGAGAAGGGAGAGGAAGATGATAAAGGCCAGGGAAGGCATGAACCAAAAGGTGGAGATCATGAAAATACAGGTAATGCCGATCCATATGGATGTACGATAGTTGCTTCGCAATTGCATGAATGCCGAAACCTCCCAAGGATACTATTTGATTTCAGCCAGTCGCGAGGACAGCACACGGACAGGCTCATCACCTTCTGCAGTAGTCATGATGTCCTGCGCCCCCATCATGATGGTGTTGTTTTCCACATAGACAGACTCGCTGTCAAGCCCGTTATGATAGGCTGCGGCGAGGCTTCCGGCCACGAAGTAGGAACGCTCCTCTCCGCTCATGCCGTCACATGCAGCAGGCGTGACAAAATGCTTGCCGTTCACCATCACGCTGCCCTTTTCCACGGTGACGTGATTCTTGCTGTACTCGTGGAGCTTTTTCGCGTAGGTGTCGCGTCGGGAAGTATTGGAGGGATGATCCGAACCGCCGGCCAGAAATGTGAGGAAGGTGTCAGGGTTGTCGCCGGATTTGTCGATGACACGCTGCCATACAGCGGCACAGGCACCGGGATTATAGTAGGAATGGGTGATGTACTCGAAGGCAAGGGCATCGGCTTCCCGCTCCATGGGTTTCGTGATGCCCTGATTTTTGATGGCATTGGCAAGAATGACAGCACCGATGTTATTTCCTGCTGCACTGGCGAGAACAGCAGGAATCAGGGAGTTCTGGGCACCTTTTGCCGGATGGTCTTTTTGTCCGTGCCCCATTTCGTGTCCTAAAACCACGGCAATTTCATCCTCGTTTTCGAGGACAGCGAAGAGGCCTGTATTTACACTGAGATTATGTCCCAGAGTGCAGAAGGCGTTAAAGCTCTTCTCGTTGTTAATGAAATAATTATAAGGCTTCTGTCGGATAGAAGGATCCACAGCGGCAACGGCCTCTGTGAGGTTGTACATGATGGTGTCCAGACGCTGGTTCAGCTCGTAGTCCTCATTGACACCGTATTTCTTCTGGAGACCCTGGAAAAGCTCCTGGCGCCCCTTTTCCGTATTGTTGTAGGTCTTGATTTCACTGTTCAGCTGAGTTGCAGTGATTGCCCCGCCGATTACTGCGCCGAGGATATTACTCCCGGCAGCTGCCGTTGGAGCGGGAACTGACGAGTAGGACAGCGGCACAGCCAATACCATGGCAGAAAGAATGCAGAAGACGGTCCTTTTCATTGACTTGAACATAAGAATCCTCCTTTTTGTGTGAGCATGTCACAGCTGATTGATTTTATTATAACGCAATTGTTCAAATTTTGCCATAGGAAAACATTCCCAGCGAGACTCTGACAGAAGCTGGCGGACGTGGCGGCGATGACGGCGTGAAGTCTTGGCTGCGAAACCAAGCGGAATCTGTTCCGCAAGATGGCAATGTACTTATCTGTACGATGCAGGAATTATCGTGGTTGTGGCGAAGTAAACTGGCAGGAGAGTGTGTTCAAGGCAAATATGGAAATAGCAAACGAGAGGATGTCAAACGGAAAGGGGAATGAATAGGATGAATAGGTTGATTCGCTCATGTATATGCGGGATGGTATCGTTAGGTATACTATTCAGCAGCATTTCATTCGGACATGCAATGACCTTCACTGGAGCAAAAAGCATCAATCTGTATAAGACATCGAGTATAGATTTCGAGGGTACAGGCGATACCGTCACATTCATAGACGAAACGAAAAATAGCGGTAAACTGATGTTGTCTTTGTCCAACGGAGGTTATTCTGAAACTGTAACATTAGATGCCGAGCAGAATCTCTTGCATTGGAATGTTCGACAAATTACTGCAAGCAATCCAGCTATGAATCTCCTGGAGGTCACAGTGACAGGCGGGAATCTGGGAGTCGCCTACTGGTACTGGCTGCTGGGGATTCGCGATGGACAACTCGTTGCGTACGTGTCATCTGATAACCTGTTCGACGTGGGGGTATGTTTTGGGCCGGCCTATAATATGTATAATTGCCGCGTATCCAGCTATGTCGAGAATGGCAAGCTACTCATAAAATATGCTCATATTGTTGAACATGAGTATGGTTATCAACGTGAAACCGTTGTTGATAGCGTCTGGCAGGTTGATTGGGATGAAAGTGAAGGAGATTTTTTCTTGATAAATATCGAATAATGCAAGGTGGGCAAAAGAGTCCCTTACAGGAAAGGGGCTCTTTTTAGTTTTGTCCATTTTGTCTATGGACACTACTCAAGTTCTTTTGATTGTTTTGACAATTTATCTGGTTTATAATAAAGACAAATCAAGGAACGGGTTCCAAGTGATCATAGGAAGCCGTCAAGATGGAAGATGAATCATCATGTTATGTTCATTATGTTTATTAAGTTAAAATGGAGGGATAACAAATGAGCAACAAAAATTCAGGGGCACAGGAGGCCATGCAGAAATTTGGCCGCTTCCTTTCCGGAATGGTCATGCCGAACATCGGTGCTTTCATTGCCTGGGGCTTTCTGACAGCGCTTTTCATTCCAACCGGGTGGCTCCCCAATGAGTATCTGGCTCAGGTGGGAGGCCCCATGTCCAAGTGGCTGATACCACTCCTCTTGGGCTTTACGGGCGGTTCTGCCGTATACGGACATCGCGGCGGTGTAGTTGGTGCCATCGCTACCAGCGGAATCATCGCCGGTGCGGATATCCCGATGTTCCTCGGAGCGATGATCATGGGACCCTTGGGCGGCTTCCTCATCAAGAAGTTCGACGAGGCGGTGCAGGATTCCATTCCGGGCGGTTTCGAGATGCTGGTGAACAACTTCTCCGCAGGCATCCTCGGCGGCATTCTCGCCATACTGGCCTACATGGGCGTAGGACCTGTGGTTCTCTCTGTGAATGATATCCTGCGTTCCGGTGTAGAGAGCATTGTAGCAATGGGGCTTCTGCCGCTGGTTTCCATCCTGGTAGAGCCTGCGAAAATCCTTTTCCTCAACAATGCCATCAACCACGGCGTATTCTCGCCCTTGGGCATCCAGCAGGCAGAGGAATTTGGCAAGTCCATGTTCTTCCTGATTGAGGCAAACCCCGGTCCCGGCCTTGGCGTGCTGCTTGCTTATTGGTTTGTGGGCAAAGGAATGGCTAAGGCATCTTCTCCCGGTGCCATGATCATCCACTTCCTCGGCGGTATTCATGAAATCTATTTCCCCTACATCCTCATGAAGCCCCAGCTCGTCCTTGCGGTTATTGCCGGTGGTATGAGCGGCGTTTTCACCATGAACATGCTGGACGGAGGACTTATCGCGCCTTCCTCTCCCGGTTCCATCATCGCAATTCTTGCTATGACGCCGAAGGGCGCATTCCTGGCCAATATTGCTGATGTCATCGTGGCTACCATCGTTTCCTTCCTCGTGGCTTCTACCCTCATCAAGATGAGCAAGGACACGGAGGAAGAGGATTCCCTGGAAAACGCACAGGCCAGTATGAATGCCATGAAGGCTCAGAGCAAGGGCCAGGCTGCTGAGAAGAAGGTCAGCGGCAAAGATCTCAAGTTCATCGCTTATGCTTGCGACGCAGGCATGGGTTCCAGCGCACTTGGTGCAGCGGCACTCAGAAAGAAGCTCCATAGGGATGGTTACACCAATATCACCGTTAAGAATTTTGCCATCGGCAATATTCCGAAGGAAGCACAGATCGTAGTTTCCCAGGAAAAACTGGCCAGTCGTGCATTGGAGGATTCACCTCAGGCAGAGCATATCTGGATCAAGGATTTCACCAACAACAATGTCTATGATATCATCAAGGCCCGCCTCTCCGGCGTTGAGGCAGCTCACGGCGAAGTCGAGGTGCAGGAAGTCAAGGAAGGCGTGCTCTTGAAGGAAAATGTCAAGCTGGGGCTCAAGAGCGTCAGCAAGGAGGAAGCCATCCGCGCCGCAGGAGAACTCCTGGTCAAGAGCGGCTACGTCAAGGAAGGCTATGTGGAAGGCATGCTGGCTCGCGAACGTGATATCAGCACCTATATCGGCAAGGGTATTGCGATTCCCCATGGAGAAAATGCAGTGAAGGATCAGGTGAAGAAGTCCGGCATCGTTGTTCTCCAGTATCCGGATGGCGTTCCCTTCGGCAACAACGTGGCGCATCTCGTCGTGGGCATTGCCGGCAAGGATAATGACCATCTGGCCATTCTCGCCAACATTGCTACCACTATGGATGAGTGCGAGGACGCAGAGCTTCAGAAGCTCTACACAACAAAAGATGCCAATGTCCTTTATGAGCTCTTTACGAAGTCTTCGTAAGTAAATAAATGCTGCGTACTGCGCAGGATGAAATTTGATGGGAGGGCCTCCTCGGGGAGGCCTCCTGCAGAATTGTGACAG
>DFES01000097.1 GCA_002369175.1 Selenomonadaceae bacterium UBA3796 | reverse complement strand
TTCTCCCCTCTGTCATTGTTTGCAAGCCAGAGTTTTCCGTCCTTCAGCATGCCACATCCTCCTCATCGCCCCATGGAGCTCCAGCGTCTACTTCACAGGTACGCAGTGCCTGTTATTGATATCTTCCACTTTTCTGACACGACGACGGTACTTCTCCGCCGTCAATGCCTCCGTCTGCATCCAGGTCTTGACGATTTCCATGGCAATTGCACTGCCAATGATTTTTCCCCCAAGGCAGAGGACGTTGGAATCCGTATGTTCCCTTGAAAGCTCGGCGCAGAAGGGATCCTGGCACACTGCGGCGTAAATGCCGCAGATCTTGTTGGCAATCAATGCACTCCCATAACCAACCCCATCCACAAAGATGCCGCGGTCACACTCTCCCCTTGCTACAGCCAGGGATGCCGGATAGACGAAATCCGGCAGGTCACAGGATTCCTCATCAAAGGTGCCGAAATCCTCCACCTCATGGCCTTCGCTCTCCAGATATTTCTTGATTTCCTCTTTGAGACGTGTTCCTGCATGATCGTTCGCCATTGCAATCTTCATAAAAATCCCTCCCAAATACTCATCGGATTCCGTATCGGTGTTTCCCGTGCAAGGAATTTCAGCGCATATTTCGGTACGCTTTGGGTCTGCCCAGTATCTCTGCCATGGCAATCGCCTGCAAAGCATTCTGCGGCGTGAACCGGATGGGGGAATGTTCCCCGTCGGGCTGCTCTTGCGGAACATGCTTCGCGCCGTTCCCTTCCAAAACGTTCTGCGGCTCCTCCACCGCATCCTTCCACTCCTCCCGGAACTCCGGCTCCCATGTAGTCTCCGGAAGGAAAGCATCCTCCTCCCCCTCTCCCTCGCCCGACGAGGTCTTCGACGGGAGAGGAGGAGCACCCTCCAAATGCGGAATCTCAAACGCAATGCGTCTTTCGGATTCTTTTTCGGGTGCGCCCTGTCCGGGAATCTGTTCCGGCAGCCCCGGCGGAGGCGTCCGCTTTTTTTTGCCCCTGCTGGATAGCATCGTTCCGATAAAATAGAACAGAAGAACGAGGATAATATTTTCCATATCAGTTCACCGGTGCCGGGGGCGGCTGAAGCTTCCCTCCGCGTCCTGCATTGCTGATGGCATTCCTCATGTCCGTATCCGCCTGCACATTGTTGAGATTATAGTAGTCCATGACACCCAGCTTGCCTTCCCTGAGAGCTTCTGCCATAGCATGGGGAACCTCTGCCTGAGCCTCCACCACCTTGGCCTCCATCTCCTGGGTATATGCCTTCATTTCCTGCTCCTTTGCCACAGCCATGGCACGGCGCTCCTCCGCTTTTGCCTGGGCAATGCGCTTATCCGCCTCAGCCTGGTCCGTCTGGAGCTCTGCGCCGATGTTGCGCCCCACATCCACATCTGCAATGTCTATGGAAAGAATCTCAAATGCAGTACCCGCATCAAGCCCCTTGCCCAACACAGTCTTGGAAATATCATCGGGATTCGCAAGAACATCCGTGTGCATCCCGGAGGATCCTACCGTCGTAACAATTCCCTCACCGACACGGGCGATAATCGTCGGCTCTCCGGCACCTCCCACAAGGCGGTCAATATTCGCCCGCACCGTGACGCGCGCCTTGATTTTGAGCTCAATGCCATTCTTCGCTACCGCAGAGACAACAGGGGTCTCAATGACCTTCGGATTGACGCTCATCTGCACTGCCTCCAGGACATCCCGTCCTGCCAGGTCGATGGCTGCAGAGCGCTCGAAGGGAAGCGGAATCTGAGCGCGATGGGATGCGATGAGGGCATCTACGACCTTATCCACATTGCCGCCCGCCAGATAATGCGCCTCCAGCTGATTGACGGACACATCAAGCCCTGCCTTGTTCGCCTTGATGAGGGGAAGAATGATCTTACCGGGCGGAACACGGCGCATGCGCATTCCCACAAGTGTCATGATGCTCACGTGCACATTTGCCGCCATAGCGGAAATCCAAAGTCCCACGGGGACAAAGTGAAGGAATACCATAACGAAAATAATGACTAAAACGAGAAAGAACCCCGTCCCGAACAATTCCAACATCAAACCGCCACCCTTCTCACAACTACGCGGCTCCCATGAACCGCAACAACTTCCACCATCTCGTCCTTGTCGATAAACGCTCCCTCGGACACTACATCCACCGGCGCTCCTTCAATGAGAATCGAGCCTGCGGGACGGAGTTCCGTAAGAACCCTTCCCTGCTTGCCCACAAGCTCTGCCTTGGACTCTGAACTCACATATCCCCTCTGGCTTGTAGACTGGTCGCTCAGGACGAATTTTTTCCAAAGGCGGCTGGAAGGCAGGCGCTTTACGAGAAAAGCAAAAAGAAGGATTGCCAGAACAAAGGATGCCAGCATGGCATAGACGGCATTGATATCTCCCCCCATTGCCAGTACAATGCTGTACAGCATCGCTGCCACTCCGACAGCCGCCAGAAGCCCCACTGTCGGCATGAGGATCTCAACAACGATGAAGAAAATCCCCGCAAGAAAGATACCGATCTGGTAGAGGCTCACCATTCCCTTGATGTACTGGCTGCCAAAGAAAACGCCTGCCGCCACGAGTCCCAACAGCACCCCTGCGCCAAGGCCTCCGGTCTTGATCTCCACAAAGAGCGCCAGGAAGACAATAGCGAGCAGGAGCACCTGCACGGCCGGCATTGTTACATATTCCACAAAACTCCTCCTTTCGAGGCGCCGGAATGCGCCTGAAAGAACTTCCGGAAATGTTTCCGCCCCTATTCCAGCATCCCCTTGACAATGCTGTTGACCAGTTTCCCGTCAGCGCGTCCCTTGACCTTCGGCATGAGCACCCCCATGACCTTCCCCATATCCTTCATGGAAGAAGCTCCCGTCGCTTCCACAGCCTCTCTGACGAGTCCTTCGATCTCTTCCTGGGAAAGCTGGGCAGGAAGATAAGGAAGCAGCACTTCGATCTCCTTCTGTGTCTTCTCCACCAGGTCTTCACGCCCGCCCTTTTGGAATTCCTCCAAAGAGTCTTTGCGCATCTTGAGTTCCTTGCTGATAACAGCAATAACCCCCGCATCATCCAGTTCCGTCTTGCCATCGATCTCCGTCTGGCGGATCGCCGACCGCACCATGCGTATAACGGCCAAACGCTCCTTCTCATGCGCCTTCATGGCTTCTTTCATATCCTCGGAAATCCTGTCCTTCAATGACATGCTATACCTCCTCATTCTTCCTGAAACCATAAAAGCACCCACGAACCATTCGCGGGTGCTGACAGCTTAACCTCTGTACTTGCGCTTGCGCGCCGCCTCAGACTTTTTCTTGCGGCGAACGCTGGGTTTCTCGTAATGTTCACGTTTTCTTACTTCAGCCAGAGTACCAGCTTTCTGGCACGTACGCTTGAAGCGGCGGAGAGCACTATCGATTGATTCGTTTTTGCCAACTTTGACTTCGTTTGCCATGATTCTTCCCCCCCTCCAAGTATTCTCGGGAGCGTTGTGTATCTGCAATCACAACTACACCGTATAATTTTACACGAACTTCCTTAAAATGTCAACACTGCCTCGTGATACATTTTTCAGCGTGTTATTTTTTTGCATTCACCAAGGCAGCATACCATTTCTTCATGACTGTGCTGGCACGCGTCTCCTTGTCGGCGAAATCGGCCAAGAAGAGCACAGCATGTTTGTCATCACACACGTAACGGACATAATTTTCTTTACCGCTCAACAGGAAAAAATCCAACCGGCAATTTTCCTTTGGAAAGGAAAGAACCACATACTCCCCGTCAGGAGTTTCGTCCTCCTGCACCATCCGATAGGATGCACCATAGAACAAGGGTGCCACATAGGGGGCAGGATCCACTCCGTTGGGACTCATGGGGCCATATTCCAAGGTACTGACCGTGTACTCCTGATTGGGCCTATAAAGAACACGGGCAAGAAGTTCGCTGACCTGGCTGTCGTCAAAGGATTCCGCCACAAGCCCCGCATTCTCACGGATGAATGCAGCCTTTGCCGTACCGCTTGCCCAACCGTTCAGCATCGACCATTGATCCATATCCCGCTGCATGGCTTCCCTGCTCTCACGAACGTAACGGACATCCGTAGGATGATAGAAGACATAGTGGTTGCCGCGATCATCCTTCGCAAATACCTCCATGCCGGACATATCCATGCACAGCATATCGCGCAGTTTCGCTTCATCCACCCTTCCGATGCCGAAGAGCCAGCCCGCTCCCTTGTAGTTTGCATTTTCTTTCTTTGCTGCATCCACGGAGGCTTTCTCCGCTACAGAAAACAGCATGCCCTTTGCATCCCCCGTCAATACGTCCGTCAGGACCAGTTTGTCGTACTTTGCCGGAACCGGCAGCCGCAGTCCTTCATTTTCATAAATGCGATCCTTCTCCTGCATCTCAAGGCCAGCACCTTCCTGCAAACCTGCAGCTGCATTCTGTGCACATTCTGCCAGACAGGGAGGTGCCGAAAACAGCGCAAGCGCGGATACGACTGCCACAGATACAGCAGCCGCCGAAAATGTCCTTCTTTTCTTCCTGCCCAGGCGCAAATCCATCCGCTTTCCCTTCATACCTCATTACCCCTCTCATTTATTTCTCGCACAATTATAACGAGGCAGAAGATGTCTCCCACTTCCGCAAGTGGGGGTGTAACATCTCA
>DFES01000095.1:1711-17711 GCA_002369175.1 Selenomonadaceae bacterium UBA3796 | reverse complement strand
GTGGAGAGCATCACGGAGTATCTCTATCCCGATGACAGTTCCTATGAAGGCAAGCGCATGCGCCTCATTCAGGAATACTTCATGACTTCGGCCGGTGTGCAGAGCATTGTGCGCCATTACCGCAAATCGGGCATGAACATCAGTAATTTCGCAAAGAAGATCGCCATTCACATCAACGATACGCATCCGGCTGTTGCTGTGGCAGAGCTCATGCGCATCTTTGTGGATGAGCAGGGGCTGGAATGGTCCGAGGCATGGGCAATCACCAAGGGCACGATTGCCTATACGAACCATACGATTCTGCCGGAAGCACTGGAGACCTGGCCGGTAGATATGTTCCGCGAGCTGCTGCCTCGGGTCTATATGATCATCGAGGAGATCAACCATCGCCATCTCGAGGAAGTGCGGGAGCGTTATCCCGGCGATGAAGACAAGGTTCGGGCGTTGTCCATCATCCAGGACGGCGTAGTTCATATGGCGCGTCTTGCCATCGTCGGCTCCCACAGCGTCAATGGTGTGGCTCAGATCCATTCCGATATTCTGAAGCATTCTACGCTTCACGATTTTTATGACTACAATCCCCGCATGTTCAACAACAAGACCAATGGCATCACGCATCGCCGCTGGCTCATGGGGGCAAACCCGGAACTTGAGGATCTCATTGATTCTACCATCGGCAGCCGTCGCTGGCATCGCTATCCTGAGCAGCTGGATCTCCTGAACGACTTTGTGGAGGACAAGCCCTTCCTGACGGAACTGGGGAAGATCAAGCTCCTGCGCAAGCAGTGCCTGGCGAATTACATCAAGGCGCATAATAATCTTGCTGTGGATCCCAATACGATTTTTGATATTCAGGTCAAGCGCATTCATTCCTACAAGCGCCAGCTCATGAATATCTTGCATATCATGTATCAGTACCACCGCCTGAAAACAGATCCGGATTATGAGATGCTGCCCATCACATATTTCTTTGGTGGAAAAGCGGCACCCGGATACTACATTGCCAAGGAAACCATTCGTCTCATCAATGCAGTGGCGCAGAAAATCAACAATGATCCGGCGGCGCGCGATGTGATGAAGGTGGTATTCATAGAGAACTTCGGTGTCTCCATCGGTGAGATTGTCTATCCGGCGGCGGATGTCAGCGAGCAGATTTCCACCGCTTCTAAAGAAGCATCGGGTACAGGAAACATGAAGTTCATGATGAACGGAGCCATCACATTGGGAACGATGGATGGGGCAAATGTTGAGATTTCCGAGAAAGTGGGAGATGACAATATCGTTATCTTCGGCCTCAGATCGGAAGAGGTTCTTGCCTACTACGTTAACGGAAGTTATTCCGCATGGGATGAGTACAATATGAATCCCAACGTCCGCCTCGTGATGAACCAGTTGGTGGACAATACTTACGGTGATTTCCATTCCCTCTATGACTATCTCATCCATGGAAACGATGAATTCTTCATTTTGAAGGACTTCAATTCCTATACGTGGGGTCATGAGGAGATTTCGCGCCGTTATCAGAAGAAGTTTGAATGGCTCAGATCCTCGGCGATGAACATCGCCAATTCCGGTTGGTTCTCCTCGGATCGCACGATTGACGAATATGCCAATGAAATCTGGCAGATCAAGCCGGTTATGATTACCTGATGTGATACAATAGCTTGCTTTTCCCAAGAGGAGATGGATCCTAGGAGGAGGTTGCATTTGTGGAGATATCTGCATTGAAGGACTTTGATCTGTATCTCTTTCATCAGGGAACAAATTACCATGCCTATGAAATGCTGGGAGCCCATTTCCTTGAGCGGGACGGAAAAAAGGGTGTTCGTTTTGCTCTGTGGGCTCCCCATGCAAAATCTGTCAGCGTTGTGGGGGATTTCAATCATTGGGATACCCGTGTGAATTGCATGGAGCGCATGCCCAATGAGGAGGGCAGCTGGAGTGAAATCTGGGTGGCATTCATCGAGGGGCTTCAGGAGGGTGACCTCTATAAGTATGCCATAGAACCACAGTGGGGCGGTCCGCATATCATGAAGGCGGATCCCTACGGTTTCTATGCGGAGAAGAAGCCGAAGACTGCTTCTCGCTTATATGATCTCAACCATTATGAATGGAAGGACGGGGAGTGGCAGGAGCGCAGGAAGCGTGAAAGTTCGTATGATCGGCCGATGCTGATCTATGAGGTGCATGCAGGATCCTGGAAGAGAAATCCGGAGGGAGACTGCCTGACCTATCGGGAGTTGGCAGATCAGCTCATCGGATATGTGAAGGACATGCATTATACGCATATCGAGTTCATGCCCCTCTGCGAACATCCCTTTGATGGCTCCTGGGGCTACCAGGCAACGGGTTACTACGCCGTGACGAGTCGCTACGGAACACCGGATGATTTTCGCTACCTGGTGGACACGGCGCACCAGAATGGCATCGGCATCATCCTTGACTGGGTTCCGGGACATTTCTGCAGGGATGACCAGGGACTCAGGGATTTTGACGGACAGAACCTTTACGAATCAGACAATCCACAGCTTGCAGACAACAAGGGGTGGGGTACGCTCAATTTTGACTACGGACGAACCGAAGTGCAGAGTTTTCTCGTTTCCAATGCGCTGTTCTGGCTGGAGGAATATCGTGTGGATGGACTTCGCATTGACGGCGTGGCAAATATGCTTTATCTGGACTTTGGCCGTGAGGAAGGCGAGTGGCAGCCGAATCGCTATGGCGATACGGGCAATCTTGAGGCAATGGATCTTCTCAAGAAACTCAATGAAACGGTATTCAGGTATCACCCCCAGGCGCTCATGATCGCGGAGGAATCCACGGCCTGGCCCCTTATTTCCAAGCCTGTCTGCATGGGCGGTATGGGCTTCAACTACAAGTGGAATATGGGCTGGATGAATGACATGCTTGCCTATGTGAGCCTTGATCCCATCTATCGTAAGTGGAATCATGACAAGGTGACCTTCTCCTTCATGTATGCCTTTTCGGAGAATTTCGTCTTGCCGCTTTCGCATGACGAGGTGGTACATGGCAAGAGATCCTTGCTTGAGAAAATGCCCGGCGACTACTGGCAGAAGTTTGCAGGCCTCAGGGTTTTCTTCGGCTACTGGATGGCTCATCCGGGCAAGAAACTCTTGTTCATGGGCGGCGAATTCGCCCAGTCCATTGAGTGGAGATTCGAGGAAGGCCTTGAGTGGAAGCTGGTGCAGGAATACGAATCCCATGGGAAGATGCTGGAATATTCCAGGGCGCTCAATAAGTTCTATTGCGACAACAAGGTGTTCTGGCAAGTGGACTTCGACTGGAACGGATTTCAGTGGATTGATTGCAACGACAGTGAAAACAGCATTGTTTCCTTCATGCGCAAGGCGGATGACAGGGATGATTTCATTCTTGTAGTCTGCAACTTCACGCCGGAGGTACGTCGAAATTATCGCATCGGCGTTCCGGCAAAGGGTATCTATGTGGAAGTGTTCAACAGTGATGCAGCGGAGTTTGGCGGAAGTGGCGTGAGAAATGAAGACAGTCTCATGACAGATGATATTGCCTGGCATGGCCGCGACCAGTCCATCACCCTGACGGTACCCCCGCTTGCAGTCTTGTATCTGCGTTGCAGGGAGGCTGTTGAACGCAAAAAGTGAAGTGCTGCCGTAAAAAAGAATGTGACAGATAAGCTGTATCATATAGCGAAGAGGAGGAGATAACGAATGAAAGTTCTTTATGTAGCATCTGAAGCGGTGCCTTTTGCAAAAACCGGTGGCCTGGCGGATGTAGCAGGCTCTCTGCCCCAGGCACTCCGGATTGAGAACGTGGATGTTCGGGTGATTATGCCGAAATTTGGCAAAATTGATGAGAAATACAAGAATCATATGGAGCATATCTACGATGGGGAACTCAATGTTTCCTGGCGCTCCAAATTTGTTGGCGTAGATAAGTATGAACATAACGGCGTCACCTATTACTTCATCGACAACCAGGAATACTTTGACAGAGAAGGGTTCTATGGCTATGATGACGATGCGGAGAGGTTTTCCTTCTTCTGCCGGGCAGTGCTGAATCTCCTGCCGGCAATCGATTTCTGGCCGGATGTCATCCATACGAACGACTGGCACGCCGGTCTCGTAAATGTTTTCCTGAAGCTGGAACACCAGGGGGATGAACGTTATCAGAACATCCGTACCCTCTATACGATCCATAATCTCAAATATCAGGGCATCTTCCCGAAGGATGTCATGGACAATGTTCTCGGACTCGATTGGAAGTACTTCAACAATGGAGATCTGGAGTTCTACGATGCAGTGAACTTCATGAAGGGCGGTCTCATCTACGCTGACTATATCAGCACGGTGAGCCGGACCTACGCACAGGAAATCCAGTACGAGTATTTTGGCGAGCATCTCGACGGTCTCCTGCGCAGCCGCAAGGATGATCTCTTCGGCATTGTCAACGGCATTGATTACGATGTCTACAACCCAATGACAGACAAGAATCTCTTCGAGACATATGATGTGGATTCCTATGACCGCAAGATGGACAACAAAGTGGAACTCCAGAAGCTCTTGAGACTCCCGGAGGGAAGACGCATACCGATGGTGGCATTGGTGTCCCGTCTTGTGGCTGCAAAGGGCATGGATCTCATTGTACGCATGATGGACGAGATCCTGCAGCACGAGAATATCCAGTTCGTCATGCTGGGCACGGGTGACAAAGTGTTTGAAGACTGGTTCAAGGGTCTTGCCTGGAGGTTCCCGACCAAGGTATCCGTGAACATCCGGTTCTCCAATGAACTTGCACAACGCATCTATGCGGCATCGGATATCTTCCTCATGCCGTCGAACTATGAGCCCTGCGGTATCGGGCAGCTCATCGCTCTTCGCTATGGTTCGATTCCTGTAGTACGCGAGACCGGCGGCCTCAAGGATACGGTTCAGCAGTACAACAAGTACACCGGGCGCGGCAACGGCTTCGTCTTCGGCAACTACAATGCCCATGAGATGATGTACGCTCTCAAGCGCGCACTCGGCAATTACGCGAACTATGAGGTATGGCAGAAGATTGTTGAAAACGCCATGAATTCGGACTACAGCTGGACGGAATCGGCAAAAGAATACTGCAAGCTCTATGAGAAGCTTCTGGCTAAATAACGAGGCAGAAGATGTCCTCCACTTCCGCAAGTGGGGGTGTAACATCTCAGAACAGGCGGTGAGCATACCTCCCGCCTCGTTGAAACGCCAATTGGAAGGTTTTGCCTGCGGCAAAACTTGAACAATTGCGTTATAATAGGTTCCTTAGCCAACCATTTTGGCCCGGCGAGCCCCCCTTCGCCGGGTCGTTTTCTTTGGAAAGGGTGATCAAATGCTGGAACGAGGAAATGTGGAGCATAATTCCCATAATATGTACTACCGTTCAACGGTTGGAGCGGCAGAAGCGGGAAGCGAGGTACGCTTGGGAATCCGGTTGAGCACAAAGGATGACGTCAGGCAAGTGCTGCTCCGTTTTTGGCGGGAAGCGGAAGGCGAGAAGCTGGTGACTCTTGTGACGGAAGCACAGTCGGATGATGCAGAGCGGTACTACTATGCGGATGTCCGGATGCCGGAAACGGGTTGCCTGCTCTGGTATTACTTCATCATCGTGACGGATTCGGGCACATTCTATTACGGAAACAATCAGGAACAGCTGGGCGGTTTGGGCTGCCTCTATGAATCGGTGCCGCCGTCCTACCAGATTACCGTATTCAACAAGGGTGCGAAAACGCCGGATTGGTTCAAGCATTCTGTTATGTACCAGATTTTCCCGGATCGGTTTTATCGTGATGGCAATGAGAGCGTTGAAAAGAAGAAGGCGCTCTATCATGCCTGTTGGAAGGATGAACCGTTTTACTGCAAGGATCCCGACACGAAGGAAATCATTTTCTACGATTTCTTCGGAGGCAATCTGAAGGGGATTGAGAAGAAGCTGTCCTACCTGAAGGAGCTTGGCATCACCTCGATTTACATGAATCCTGTCTTTGCATCGGAAAGCAATCACCACTATGATGTAGGGGATTATCAGAGGATTGATCCGATTTTGGGGACAAACGAAGAATTCGTGCAGCTCGCCGATACAGCGAAGAAAATGGGAATCCGCATCATTCTTGACGGAGTTTTCAGCCACACGGGGAGCAATAGCCGTTACTTCAACCGGGAGGGAAATTACGAAGAGATCGGTGCATACCAGTCCAAGGACTCTCCCTACTACGAATGGTACAGTTTCCGCAATTTTCCGGGGGAGTATGATTGCTGGTGGAATAACGGAAATATGCCCAATATTACGGAGACGGTTCCGTCCTATATGGACTTCATTATCCATGGAGAGCACAGCGTACTGCATGAATGGATGAAGCGCGGGGCAAGCGGCTGGCGAATGGATGTCATGGATGAACTTCCTGCCGCCTTTTCCCAGGCATTCTACAAGGAACTCAAGAAAACGGATCCGGATGCCGTGGTCATCGGTGAAGTCTGGGATGATGCCTCCAACAAGATTTCATATCATGTGTCCAGGGAGTATCTGTGCGGTCAGGAAATGGATTCTGCCACGAACTATCCCTTCCGCCAGCACATACTGGATTTCCTGATGGGCAGAACGGATGGCAAAATCTGTGGCCGCAGGCTGGAAAGCCTTCGGGAGAATTACCCGAAAGAGAATTTCTATGCCATGATGAACCTTATTGGCAGCCATGATGTACAACGCGTTATCACACTTCTGGGGGAAGCTCCCTACTATGATGGAATGCCCGCTGTGGAACAGGCACGGTACCGGATGGATGAGGCGAAGTACAATCTTGGGAAGAAGAGGCTTTTCCTGGCGGTGCTCTGGCAAATGACATATCCGGGAGTTCCCTGTGTGTATTATGGCGATGAAATCGGCATGGAGGGTTTCAAGGATCCCTATAACCGTCGCCCCTATCCATGGGAGGGCGGAGATGAAGAAATTCGCTCGTGGTACAAGAAGTGCATTGGGGAGCGAAATGCCCATACCGTCCTGCGGACGGGTGAACTGCTGCCTCTTTTGGCGGAAGGGGATGTCGTCGCTTACGCGCGCGTCATACAGGATGGCAGGGATGCCTTTGGCCAAGAGGCGGAAAACGATGCGTATATTGTGGCATTCAATCGCAGTTCCAGTGAGAAGCGGCATGTTTCCATCGATGTCAGCGACTTTGCCGAGGGCACGTTTGAGCAGGTATTCCGGGAGGGGAAGAAAGTTCCTGTGGTGCGTGGGCGCCTGGAATTGAAGTTGGAGCCACTGGAAGGATGCCTGCTGCATAAGGTGAAGCAGGAGCGGAAGTATCCTCGTCTGGCAGGCGTCCTCCTGCATCCCACTTCTCTGCCTTCAAGGTATGGCATTGGGGATTTCGGCAGGAATGCCTATCGCTTTGTGGATTTTCTTGCAGAGGCAGGTCAGTCCGTATGGCAGATTCTTCCCATGGGGCCTGTGGACTTTTTTGGATTTTCCCCTTATCAGTCCCCCTCGGCCTTTGCGGGAAATCCCATGCTCATCGATATGGACGGATTGGTTCGTGAAGGCTGGATCACGGAGGCAGATGCCGAACCGCTTTACGATGGCGGCAGTTCCTTTGTCGATTTCGAGAGAGCCTGGGCTTTCAAGAAGAAATGCATCCAAAAGGCCTATGCGTCCTTTGGGAAAAGGGAAGAAGAAGCGGAGGATTACAAAGCATTCTGTGCGCATGAAGCGTATTGGCTGGAGGATTATGCCCTCTTTGAGGCATGCAAGCGGGAATTCCGGGGTGAATCCTGGACGAAGTGGCCGGATGCGGCGAGGGCTCGCGATCCGAAGACATTGGAGGAACTCCGGGAACGCCTGAAGGAGGATATTGGCCTGGAGAAGTTCATGCAGTATCTCTTTGCGCGCCAGTGGAAGGAACTGCATGCATATGCAAAATCGAAAGGCATCCGGATCCTCGGTGATATGCCCATCTTTATCTCACAGGACAGCGCAGATGTCTGGGCGAACCAGTCGCTCTTTGACCTGAATGAGGACGGAACACCGAAGACGGTGGCAGGTGTTCCGCCGGATTATTTCAGTGCTACGGGACAGCTTTGGGGCAATCCCCAGTATGACTGGGAGGCCATGAAGAAGGAGAATTATACGTGGTGGAAACGCCGTTTCCGGAAGCTTTATGAACAGGTGGACATTGTGCGCATTGACCATTTCCGGGGCTTTGAGGCATACTGGGAAATCAGTGGAAAAGCAAAGACCGCCATCAACGGACATTGGAGGGAAGGTCCCGGAAAGGCATTTTTCCAGGCGGTTCGGGATGAATTGGGTGATCTTCCCATTGTGGCGGAGGATCTCGGCATCATCACCGATGCTGTGGAAGAACTTCGGGACGCCTGTGGTTTTCCGGGCATGAAGGTGCTGCACTTCACCTTGCATTTCAGCGAACAGGGACGTATGGGCTTTGCGGCTCCGGAAAACAGCATTGTCTATACCGGCACCCACGATAACAATACGACAGTGGGCTGGTATGAGAAGGAACTTGACCATCGGAGCAAGGCTGCCATTGCGCATCTTCTGCATGCGAATCCGAGAAAGCCGGAGGAGGTCTGCGAGAAGCTTGTAGAGTTTGCCTACGCAACAGAGGCACGCATGGCCATCATTCCCATGCAGGATATCCTGCGCATGGACAGCCGCAGCCGCATGAATGTACCGGGCACGGTGGGCCTGAATTGGAAATGGTGTCTGAAGCCGGATTATCAGCTGGAACTTGACGCGAAGAAGCTCAGGGAGCTTTGTGCCAGGTATGGGCGTATTTCTGAATAATTTTTTTGGAAAGGGGCGAAAGCCCCTTTCTTCACATTTTCAACATTATGTGGTATCCTAGACAGGAACGACACAAGGTGCGACAGGAAGGAGGATGGCAGCTTGGGGGAGTTTACTTTTTTGATTCACAAGCCCTGCCCGATTTGCGGTGAGACTTCGCGCATTGTAAAGACGAAATCCCGTCTCCTGGCAGAGAAGACAGATGAGGATTTTTGTGTTCATTACAAGGGATTTAATCCGTATTTTTACAGGATATGGTTTTGCGAGCACTGTGGATTCGCGGCAGATGAGAAGCATTTTCTTTCCGTCCTGCCGGCTCGTAAGAAGCAAAAGATACAAGAGTTTCTGGGAAAACGCCATTTGGGCATGGAATTCACAGAAGTCCGTGGCGTCCCGGAAGCAGTGGCCTCCTATAAGATGGCTATTTTCTTTGAGGAACTCATTGAGGGGACATACAACACACGTGCGGGGCTTTACTTATCACTGGCCTGGGTGTATCGTGATTCCGGAGAGAAAGAAAAAGAAATGGAAGCCATGCAGAATGCCGCGGATTTCTATGACAAGTCCCTTATGAAGGAGCGCTATCCCATTGGGAATATGACAGACAACATGGTCATCTATCTCGTGGGTGCCATTTATTTCCGCATGGGAGATCTCGATAAGGCGACCCAGTATTTAAGCCGCATCATCGGCGATCAGAAGGCCAGGAACATGGATGCACAGCTCTACAAGCGGGCAAGGGATCTCTGGCAGGATGTGAGGGAGTTGAAAGGAGAGGACAACAAGGCATCGCCGAAGGAGGCTGTGTCCTCAAAAAGAAGAAGATAGTTGATCGGTGGAGGGAAGTTTTTTGCAGTTTCGTAAGATGTTTTTTATGGGAGTGGCAGTCTCGTGTATCCTGTCCGTTGGTTTTTCCATGGCGGAGGCTGCGAAGAAGCCCATTGTGAAGAAAATCCTGTATGTGCCTCATGATAACCGTCCGATTTCCGATAAGCAGACGGCGGAGGTGGTGGAAAAGCTGGGATACAAGGTCGTGATTCCCCCGGAGAGCATCCTTGGGAACCGGGACGACCTCGGCCATCCGGAGAAGCTTTGGGAGTGGCTTGAGGCAACGGTGGACGAGAAGGTCAAGAATGAGGAGATACAGGCCGCTGTGATTTCCTCGGATGCAATGTTGTACGGAAGCTTGGTTGGTTCCCGCAAACACGGGTACAGCCGGAAGGAGGTCATCGATCGGGCGGCAAGATTCCAGAAGCTCCGGCAAAAGCATCCCAAGCTGCCGATCTACGCCTTCAGTTCCATTATGCGCACACCGCGTTCTGCCGAAGCTTCCGGGTATATGGAGCCGGACTATTACCGGAGCTACGGATCCGATATTTTCCGCTATACGGCACTGAAGGACAAGGAAGAGATGTCAGGTCTCGACCGCAGGGAGAAGAAGGAGGCCGAATTCCTCCAGCAGCTGATTCCCAAAACGGCGCTGGGAGACTGGAAAAGCCGGAGGGAAAAGAACCTGGAGGCAAACAAGTATCTCATTGGCCTTGCGGAGAGGAATGTATTTAATTATCTTCTGCTGGGGCGGGATGACAATGCGCCCTACTCCCAGACGCACATGGAAAACCGGCATCTTACTTCTCAGGGAAAACATTTGCCGCGGCTCAGGTTCCAGTCCATGGCGGGAATTGACGAGGCTGGCATGCTTTTGCTGACGCGGGCTGTCAACGATCTCTCCAAAAAGGTGCCGTCGGTTTTTGTCCGATATAATTGGGGCGCGGGGGAGTTCACAGTTCCTTTGTATTCTGACGAGAAGCTCAATATTTCCGTTGAAGAGGCCATAACGGTGGCAGGCGGTACCCAGGCAGTATCGCCGGAAGAGGCGGATATGGTTCTCGCTGTGAACACCAATCCCAGCGGCAAGACAGATGAGGCAGCCATGCGTTTCAATGACGGAACTCCGAGAGAGGGAACCAAATATTTTGTGGATCTAGTGGAGGAGTATCTTGAAAAGGGGTATCCGGTGGCGATTGCTGATGTTGCCTATGCCAATGGGTCAGACAATGCCCTCATGGAAGAACTCAGAAAGCGCGATATGCTCTTCCGCCTGCGGGCATATGCCGGTTGGAACACTGCCACAAACAGCACCGGCTTCGTTATTGGCGCGGGAATGCTCGCAGGGAAAATGGATCGGAAGTCCGTGGACGAGCTGCTGCTTACCCGCTATCTCGATGACTGGGCCTATCAGGCGAATATACGCAATATCATTGCCCGTCAGCTTACCTGGCTGCGTGGTGACGGCGTGTACGGAAGACTGGATTCCAAACGGGATTACGTGAGTGAGAGGGCATCCCGCATGCTTTACCGCTTTGTGGAGGAGAATCTCCCCCCCTTTGACACATTGGAGGAAGTGGAAGTGGACTTCCCGTGGAATCGCATGTTTGAGTCAGATATCCTTCATTCGAAGGCGAGTGAGAATTTCTTCAAATGACAATGAATCGACGTAATTTTCTAAGATTTCTTGCTGGCGGCGTTTTCCTGCTGGGGGGCGGAGTCTTTTTCGGCAAAGGAACCTGGTATCGGCAAGCGGCCAATGGAATGCGGGAACTGGCTGGCGACTTGGATGTGCAGTATCTGCGGCAAATCATCACCGCTGCTCCTTCCTCCAGCCGGATTCTCATGTGGCAGTCAGCCAATCCTCTCTCCCGGCCAAACGTGGAATATCGCCGTCAAGGGCAGGAGGAAACAACGACAGTTTCCGCTAATGAGGATTTTTTTACGGATGACGGCGTAACAAATCATCAATATGCTGCAATGCTCACAGGACTATCCCCGGCTACAGCTTACGAATATCGCTTGGTTTCCGAAAGGTCTGCCGGCGCATGGCATCCTTTGCATACGCCGGGGGAAGACAGCTTTCGCTGCCTCATATTTCCGGATTCCCAGTCCAGTGATTACAGCGATTGGGAAAGGGTGGCGCAGGAAGCCGCAGCACGGAATCCAGAGGCGGAGTTTTTCATCAATATGGGGGACATCGTAGACAACGGTGAGGACCATACCCAATGGCAGGCATGGTTCCACGCGATGGAAGGCATTATGGAGCGCATTCCCTTCGTTCCCGTTATGGGGAACCATGAAACCTATGACAAGAACTGGAACGTGCGTCTGCCTGAGGCGTATCTGCGTTATTTTGTCGTGCCTGAAAACGGAAGCCGGGATTTTGCTCGGTATTACTATTCCTTCGACTATGGCGCAGTGCATTTCGTCGTGCTGAACAGCCAATGGGATGAGACGGAGGATTTTAAACACGGTCTCTTGGCGGAACAGATGGGATGGCTTCGGGAGGATGTCCGTCAAAGCTCGAAGAAATGGAAGATTGTGCTGATTCATAAGGATGTTCTGCAATATCGCATTCACAATCGCCCGGAGCGGCAGGAAGGGATTTCCGAGGTGGGGAAGGAATGCATGCCCGTCTTTGAGGAACTGGGCATTGACATCGTGTTCACGGCGCATCTGCATACCTACCGCAATCGTGGGCATATACGAGGCATGCGCCATGACAGCGGCGGCCCTCTTTATATCCTCACAGGGGTAGCGGGGAATGTGCGCTATCCCGGCCTTTGGATAGATCATGCACTGGATGAGGTTGTAGCTCCCCAGCCGGAAGTGGACAATTATCTCACAATGGAGGTAACGACAGAACGCATTATCATCAAATGCTTCTTGCCAGACGGACAGGAAATCGACCGGGTGGAGTTGACCAAGACGGAAGCGTGAGCAAAAATAGACACAATCCTTTTTCAAATCCATTGAGGATTCCACATAAGAAAGCGGTGCTGACATTGCCCTCGCATTCCATGCCATGTCAGCACCGCTTTCTTCGCTCGTATTCAGCTTTTGCCCATGATCCTTTCATAGAAAAACTTCGCTAGAGTGTCCAGCAACTCTGCCTTTTTGGTGGATTTCAGAATGTAGCCGTCCGGACGCTGCTTGATGATACGCATGACGCTCTCCCTGTCGTTGATGCCTGTCAGGAAAATGATGGGAATCCGGAACGTTGCGGAATTTTTTTGGATGTGTTCCATCACCTCGTAGCCATCCATCTCCGGCATCTCGTAATCCAGCAACACCAGGTCCGGTTGCTCCGTGGCCAGATGGTCCAGGGCATCCTGTCCGGACTGCAGCCCCTTTACATCGTAGGCGTTCTTCAGCCAACGGGTCATGATGGCGAGGAAATCCTCGTCATCGTCCACGATGAGCACTTTCTTGCGGCGCCGATATTCCTGCTGCCTTTTGGACAGATCCAGAACATCTGCCGCCAGCTTCTTCATATCCACAGGGGTGGTGTAGGTGCGGGCAATGTCCATCACCTCTGGCAGGGACTTCAGCTCCTCCAGGGAATCCTTGTCGCCCAAAAGGCATAGGGACTTTCGGCTATCCCGGCAAAAGGTGGCCAGGTATGACACCAGGTTCTTCGCCTCGCCACTGTCCTCCGCTGGATTGTAGATGAAGATTTCCGCCTCGTGGCGGCGGCGGTTCACTTCCTCGAGATCTTCGGCAATCTTCATCACATCAAAGCCCGCCTCCCGGAGATGGTCTTCCACTGCCCGATCCATCAGGTACTGCTGCTTTGCTATGTATATGACTTTCTCCATGCTTCAAACTCCTTCCAGGCCATATGTCTCTTTACTCACTTCGCCAGAGTCGGCCAAAATCCTGCCCGGATGCCCGAATATTTTGACTGTAGAAAAATTTGCATAATCGTTTTATAATGAATATATACTTGGTTTGAAGTCATTGGATTTAAGGATAGCAGGGAGGAGTGCTCATGTTTAACGGCAATTATGAGCTGGGCAGCGAGGCTTTCAAGGTGGTGGAGGAAATCGGCCGTCATATGCCCGGGGGATTCTTCATCTATAAGGCTGAGCAGCCCGAGCAGATTCTCTACGCCAATAAGGCGGTATTCGACATTTTCGGCTGTCGGGATCTCGCAGACTTCCAGGAGTTGACGGGCTATACCTTCAAGGGGATGGTGCACCCCGATGACTATAGGGAAATCTCCAGCTCCATCAGCGAGCAGATCGAAAAGAGCTGCGAGGGCATGGACTATGTGGAGTATCGCATTATTCGCCGGGATGGCAGGATCCGCTGGGTGGACGATTATGGCCACTTTTCCAATACCAAGACCCACGGCGGTGTCTATTTCGTATTCATTTCCGACATTACGGAAAAAAGGGAGCGCATCAACGAAGAATTGCGGGAGGCTCGGGAAACCGAGGAGGAAAACAAGCGGCTCATGGCAGAGGTGGAGTCTGCCGCCAAGCTTGCGGAGCTGATGGGGGCAGGTTCCTCCCTGCTCACCAATATGCCTGCCATGAGTTATTCCAAGGATGCCCTCACCGGAAAGTACCTGGCCTGCAACCAGTCCTACGCAGCCTACGCTCACAAAAAGACTCCGGAGGAAGTGGCGGGGCTGACGGATTTTGATATCTTCGACCGGGAAACTGCCAGCCATTTCGTGGCGGACGACCAGAAAGCCCTGGCCATGGACAAGCCCTACATCTTCTTCGAAGACGTGCCGGATGCCAAGGGCAAGCTGCGGAATCTCCAGACCACCAAGATGAAGTTCCAGGATGCAACCGGCAGGTTCTGCATTCTGGGAATGTGCGTGGATGTGACGGAAATGACCCGCATCAAATCAGCGGAAGCAGAGGCTCGCATCAAGCAGCAGGAACTGGAGGAAAAAATCGCACTGCAGGAAAAGCTCCTGGAGCAAAGCGAGACTTTGCGTCAGGCTCTCAAGGCGGCGGAAGAGGCCAACCGGGCCAAGACAAACTTCCTCTCCAACATGAGCCATGAGATACGCACCCCCATCACCGCCATTCTGGGCATGAATGAGCTGATACGCCGGGAGAGTCATGACAAGAACATCTTGGAGTATTCCCACAACATTGGCGCAGCGGGCACCAGCCTCTTGAGCATCATCAATGACATCCTGGATTTCTCCAAGATCGAGGCAGGCCGCATGGAACTCATCGAGGCAGAGTACGATACCTGCACCTTCATTGCAGATCTGGCCAATCTTGTGAAATTCCGCCTGGAGGAAAAGGGATTGCTCTTCCTGTTGGAAATCGACCCCCATCTGCCGGTTCGACTCTTCGGGGACGAGCTGCGTCTCAAGCAGATTATCACCAACTTGCTTACCAATGCCGCAAAGTACACGGAAAAGGGTACCGTAACCCTGAGGATGCAGGCGGCTCAAAAAGATGGCCAGTATGTGGAGCTGGAGGTGGTGGTGCGGGATACAGGCATCGGCATAAAGGAGGAAGAAATCGGCAGGCTCTTTTCTGCGTTTGACCGGCTGGATGTCATCCGCACCCGCAGCATTGAGGGTACGGGGCTGGGGCTCGCGATCAGCTCCCGCATGCTGAAGCTCATGGGAGCCGACTTGAACGTACAGAGCACCTACGGCAAGGGTTCCACCTTTTCCTTTATCGTGCGGCAGAAGATCGTGGATAGTGCAGAAATCGGCCGTTTTGATCTTAGCAATACCGCCGTCATCGGCGAAACCGTTCAGGAACATCTCAGTTTCACAGCACCGGCAGCCCGGGTGCTGCTGGTGGATGACACTCCACTGAACCTCAAGGTGATTGTAGGCCTCCTGAAAAAGACCAAACTCATCACCGAAACAGCCTCCAGTGGTCGGGAGTGCATCGAAAAATTTGGTGTCACAGATTACGACATGGTCTTCATGGATTACCGTATGCCGGATCTGGACGGCATCGAGACCCTAAAAAAAATCTACGAACTCTACCCGGAAAAAGCCCGAGCTACCCCCATCGTCTGCCTGACTGCCAGTGCCGTAGCCGGAGACAGGGAGAGAATGCTGCAGGCCGGCTTTGACGATTATCTGCCAAAGCCCGTCAACATCCTGGAAATGGAACGCATGATGATCCACTACCTGCCCAAAGAAAAGGTGCAGCTGATGGAAGTGAAAGGGATCGAGACGCCTGCCGAAACATCTGCAAGTGTCCTGCCTCCGGCTCTCTTTCAAATAGAAACCATAGATCCTGTAGCAGGTATTGAGTGCTGCGGCAGCGAAGAAGATTACATGGAAACTCTTTCCATTTTCTCCGCCTCTATAGGCTCAAAATCTGCCAAGATTGAAAAGGCTTGGCAGGAGCAG
>DFES01000095.1:0-1653 GCA_002369175.1 Selenomonadaceae bacterium UBA3796 | reverse complement strand
GCAGGAGCAGTGAGGGGGAGCGAGAAGGTCTTTTGCATCCAGCTTCTCAAGAAAGAACTTCAGGAAGACATCTGTGCCACACCAGCCGTGGGGCAGAGTAGAGACACCGCCTTCGGCATAGACGGAGAGCTTTTCATCGGTATCATAGAGAACCTGAAAGCGCAGAGAGGTGCCCAAAGCGCTGTTGCGCAGACTGCTGCCATTGATGGCGGGAAGGTTGTATTTTCGGATTAGGCCCTGCAAATCAAGCAGGGCCTCTGCCGGCAGGTCTTTCTGGAATACCAATGGTGCGTTGCTGTCTCTCCGGTCACAGGACAGCATAAAATGAGCCGTGTCTCCCTTCCGTACGGCCTCCAGAAGATACTTGCCGACAGGAAAAGGGGGCAGGGCATTCTCACTGGAGGCCGTGCCCGTTCTGCCATTGTGTGTGAATAGCAAGCGGAATTCCCTGATATTGTCTGAATGGATCACCTTCGGCGCCTTGGGATCGGAGCAATCAGACAGACCTCCGCCTGTTGGATTTCCGGAAGGATAGCCGGAAGGAACAAGGCTGAAGAACCCTAAAAGTGTAAGTCCAAGGTACAGGCATATTCTGAATCGTTTCATGATGCACCTCCGTCTCATTTATTCATCGTTTCCTTAAGATGAACTGCGCGGGATATCATTTTTCAAGTCATCAAACTCCTTGGTGCTGAAGAACTCTCCCAACGTAATGCCGAAGCCGTCACACAACTTCTTGATGGCTACCGTGCCGGGGTTTTTGCTCTCACCAAGGAGAATGCTCTTGATGGTGGCCTGCGATACGCCGGAAATCTTGCTCATCTTATTGGGGGTTACGCCGTTTTCTCGGCAAAGTTGACGAATCCGATGGGCGACTGCCTCCCAGGTTTCCATGCCAATCCCTCCTCGTGGTGTGTTTTCTGGTATTGTAGCACGGCGATAAAATATTTCCAAGTCCTTTCCCTTGACGTTGCGGGCAGATGCAAATGGGAGCCGTTGCCACGGCAGACGCAAGGATGAGACAATTGGTCACGCCAGCAGTTTAAGACCGACAATCCCGCAGACAATCATGGCGACACATAAGCCGTTCCATGCCGTGGCTGGCTCATGCAGCACGAAGAACCCGAAAAGGAAGGTGCCGACCGTTCCAATTCCTGTCCATACGGCATAAGCCGTGCTTAAGGGCAATTCTTTGAGAGCCATCGAGAGCAAACCGAAACTGGCAAGCATCAATGCTACGGTTATAACACTCGGTGCTATCTTCCTGAAGCCATCGGTGTATTTCATTCCGACTGCCCAGCCAACTTCGCTGAATCCAGCGAACAGCAAATATATCCAACGCATGCTGAAATCTCCTCTCCAAATAACAGAAGACACCCAAGACCACCTTCCACACATGCCCGCTTGTTGCTCTTTCAGTTCCATCATCAGCGCACATCGTAAACAATTTTCTTCTTTTCTGCCCACCGTTTTAGGACTTCCTGTATTTCAACCGGTAATCGTTGATTACACGAGCCTAAAGCTTGTACAATGCGCCGTTGTTGAATCTCGATGCAAGCAATATATTTTTTTCCCTGCATCATGACAAGAATGAGCGTGCGTTTTTCTAATACTGCCGCTCGGTAACTGGCAACGCAATTATGAAAAGCCTTG
>DFES01000157.1:4493-13549 GCA_002369175.1 Selenomonadaceae bacterium UBA3796 | reverse complement strand
GCCTCTGGGTCTTTCGAGACTTGATGGAGCCTGCAAGATGAATCGCCCCGCCGTAGAGCAGCAGTTTCTCCGTCAATGTTGTCTTTCCGGCATCCGGATGGGAAATAATGGCAAACGTCCGGCGCTTCTTTATCTCCTGTCGGAGTTCCTCTGTTGTAACTGGCAAATCTTCTTCCCCCTAAGCAAAGAACTGTTCTTCTAAATTTTCCTGCACAATTTGTGTGGAACAAGCAACGATCCACGGATATGTCCCTGTTCCGGCGCTACCCTTTATTGTAACAGAATTCGCGCCGTATATCCATGCCCCCAATGAAAAACTGCCCTGGCAAAAGCCCGGGCAGCCTGTATACTGCATCAGAAATCTGCATCAGAGATTCGCGCTGAAGAGGTTCCCAACATTCGCATAGCTGTTCATGCGCAAAAGACCATTCCCCGTATAAGCCTGAGCGGTCTTGAGCTCGGAACCGAACATGGAGGACACGGACGGGAACAGCTTATCCTTCTGTGCATTGGCAACCTGCATATGAGACTCTGCCTTGCCCGCCAGACCTTCCTTCCCAACGATGCGGGACACCTTGTCAGGGGACGAAACAATCGCATCCGCCAGCTTCTCCTCATCCACGGAAAGACTGCCGTCCTTGCCCACCGTGATGCCGATGCTCTCATAGTTCGAAGCACGATACTTCGTATCGGAGAACATATTGCTCATATTTTCCATACGATTTGAAAGAGCCTTGTTCTCACTGAAAAGGCTAATGGCATCATTATAGCTGCTCACAAGATTCTTTACGTTCTTCATGGCTGCCTTGAGATCATCATTCATCTCAAGCTTTGTTGTTGTAGTGGTTTTTCCATCCTTGTCCGTAGTCGTGACCTCGGACTTCTTCAAGGCATCCTTCCCCACATCGAATTTCGTGGAATTGATGTCCTTCACAGCCTTGGAAAGATCGCTCATCGTCGAATTGTATTCCGCATCGAATTCCTTCTTGGCACTGTCATAGGAAGACACAACCTCCGCTGCACTGGTCTTCACCCCATACACATTGGTTGCCGTGAGCCCATAAGAACTGTTCTGTGAATTGGCATAGCTATTCCACATCGCTGAGATGCTGTCAGTCTTTTTATTGGAATCACTGCTGCCAAAAAGAGAAACACCATTGTTCGAGGCGAAATTGAACATGGTATAATTGTTCCTCGCCATAGATGAAATCGTCAGAGCCATATGTCATTCTCCTTCCGTCCATAGAAAACTTCCATGCACATCCTGTATATCACATCCCAAAATACACTTCTCCTTATAATGAAGTTTACCATATCCACTGCAATTTGTCAATTGTCAATTATTTCAGAAGAATTCCTACCGGACAGTGATCGCTGCCAAAAATCTCATTGTGGATGACAGCATCCGCCACCTGCTCCATAAACCTGCTGGACACAACAAAATAATCAATGCGCCATCCTGCATTCGTATCCCTCGCCTTGCGCAGATAGGACCACCATGTGTAGATGTTTCCCCGCTCCGGGTAAAGCGTCCGGAACGTATCGGAAAAGCCAGCCTGCAAAAGCTCCGTGAACTTGCTGCGTTCCTCGTCCGTAAACCCCGCATTGTGATGATTTGTCTTGGGATTCTTGAGATCGATTTCCTCATGGGCCACATTGAGGTCCCCGCATACAATGACAGGCTTTTTCGCATCCAGCCCCAGCAAGTACCCCCGAAAAGCATCCTCCCACGCCATGCGATATTCCAAGCGTTCCAGATCGCGCTTGGAATTCGGCGTATATACCGTCACGAAATAATAGGAAGGAAATTCCAGTGTGATGACCCGGCCCTCATGGTCATGTTCTTCTATGCCAAGTCCATAGGCAACAGACAACGGCTCCATCCGGGTGAAGACAGCAGTTCCGGAATATCCCTTCTTCTCCGCGCTGTTCCAGTACTGCCTGTATCCGGGCAAATCCAGAATAGCCTGATCCGGCTGCATCTTCGTCTCCTGAAGAGCAAAAATATCTGCCCCCAGCCTCTGAAAGGATTCCATGAACCCCTTTTTCAGGCATGCTCGAAGGCCATTGACGTTCCATGAAATAAATTTCATCCTTCACACTCCCCTTGCAGAACACAAGAAAATATAGCAAAATAAAAATTCTTTTGGCATTTCATTCCAAAAGATAGTATAATGATAGATAGCAATACATAAAAATAACAAATCGCCAAACATGCGAGGTGCAATCAATGTCAGACAGAACATATGAATTACATGTAGCAGGCTGTACGCGGCAGCTTCCGGTATTGGATATTTCCGATGAACTGGCCATCGCCGCCTTTGTCATGCTGGGAGATGTAGAACTGGTGGAGAACTGCGCCAGGGAACTTGCCAAGAAAGTTCCTGCGGAAACAGAAATCCTCATGACGGCCGAAGCCAAGGGCATCCCACTCGCTGCCGAAATGGCGCGGCAACTCGGCATGAAATGGTATATCACTGCCCGCAAATCCATCAAAGGCTACATGGAAAACCCCATCATCGTCGAAGACGAATCCATCACAACCAAAGGAAAACAGATTCTCTGCCTGATGGATGCCGATATGGAACATATCAAAGGGAAGAACGTCCTTCTCGTAGATGATGTCATCAGCACCGGCGGTTCCATGAAGGCATTGAGGCTGCTGGCAGAAAAGGCCGGCGGTCATGTCATCGGAGAGGCAGCCGTTCTCGCGGAAGGCGATGCCGCAAAACGCGAGGACATCATTTATCTTGAGCCGCTTCCCTTGTTTGAAGCGAAATCCGACTGAAGAAAAGGCCGATATTCGGGAATTGCCCGATATCGGCCTTCCTTTTTACCGCCCTCTTCCCAAAAGAATTTCAGCCAGTTCCTCCGGCTCCAACTGGAAAGTGGACAGGAGTTCTTTGCTGGTCATGCGCCCATTGTTATATAACCCGCGCAGAATTTCCCTGCGCGCTGCAGCCAGACCCTCGCTGTAGCCCTCCGCATACCCGCTCTTTCCCTGGGCATTTGCATGGTAGGATGCCAGCTGTTGCTGAATGCGGTCAATCAGTACATCCTCATCGCTGCGGTGCACATCCGGCTTCTTCCACAGAGCTTGCCGATCCACCAACTGGACCGGCTTCGGAGCGTCCGCCTGCAAAACATAATCCCCATCGGAGAGAAGATTCCACGTCTCCTGCGCCAGCCACGAGCGTTCCAGCACCCGTTCCACATTCAGCCGCTCACCGGACTCATAGGAGCGCTCTGCATCCCTCCGGGAGGTTCCTCCCTGAATCTTCCTCTGAATCAGGCGCTCTCTGAGTTCCTCCGGCCGCGCTGAAATAAACAGCGTATAATCCGCATACTTATGTATGTCCTGCCATCCGGAATCCCGCAGCAGCAGCCAGTTCCCTTCCAACAGGACAATCTTCTTCCGGACGGTAATCACTTCCTCTACCACATCATGCCTTCGGCGATCATACACCGGCCAGCGTGTATCTGTTTCCCTTACCGCCTGCAGTTTCTTTTGCAGACGCTTCAGGTCAAAGGTCTCGGGATCCCCTTTGACGGCTGCCAGGGGAATTCTTCTTCCATCCCTTTCGATATCGTGGGACGCAATGTAATCCCCATGATATTGAAACCCATCCAAGCCAAGGGACTGTACCGGCTCCACGCCTTCCCCTGTCTGGGACAGCTTCTCCAGAAGCAGGGATAATGTGGTTTTTCCCGTCCCCGGCGGAGCCGCAAGATATACCAGGATCCGCCCCTGCTTTCTCTGTTGCAGGCTCGTCATCCGACGCAGAAAGGGCAGAAACAATGTATCGATCGTCGTCTGATTGTACTGCGCTTTGTGCGCCAGTCCATTGATCATCAACCGGCATGTGCGCCAAAGTTTCTCCACGATGAAATCCCCCCCCGCTGCACTCCCGCAAAAAGCAATCACAAGACTTCCGAGCGCTCCCGAACTTGCTGCATCATACACTCATAGCAACGGAACAGGTTCCCCAAAACCGTCTTATCCTCCTGAGGAGTACATGCTTCCCGCCCCAAAAAGAAACGGTGGATGTCATTGCGAGCCGTATAGTCATCATCGTCATATATATCCATCAAAAGCTGCATACTGTCTATATGCCCGGCGCTGTAATCCGCCTGAAGAGGCCCCAGAAGGTGGGAATACAATTGTGACAGCTTTTCTTCAAAATCCTCCAGGTCACGCGGCATATGCTTCTTGAAATGAATGGAGATAATCTGGCCAACCAAAAGCTTCATATCCTCCCACCGATCATCATTCAGGATATAGCACCCCCGCAGCCTGAGATCGTGCTCTATGACCTCATAGGCGCGAAGCCGTGCTTCCCAATCCGCAGAGAGGAGCTCACGATAAAACCGTTCCATAGGTTTTTTGGAATCACTCATGATATTTATCCCATCACCTCGCTGAATGAAGCAGATTTTACAAATTCACATCCATATGAATAATCTATTCGGCGTGAAAGAAGGAATCCCTTCCGCAGACTCAACAATTTCCGGAGTAAACATAGCGCAAATGCCTCTCTGCCACACGGCACAATTCGCGGATGCGCCCGATGTCCGTCGCAGGTGCATCCATCTGCCAGCGCGGGAAGTATCGGCTGATGTGCAAAGGAATCTCCGGATCAAGGGAAGCCAGCCAGGAGGCCTCTGCCTCCATATCCTCTGCACTGTCATTCCTCCCGGGCACCACCAGGGTTGTGACCTCCACGTGGCAGCTTGCAGCAGCCAGAGCAATCGTCCGCCGGACAGCAGAAAAATCCCCCTGTATCCAGCGATAAAATCCCTCATGGAACGCCTTCAAGTCGATATTCATTGCATCCATGAAAGGCAGGAGTTCCTTCAAAGGAGCCTCCTCCACCATCCCGTTGGTGACAAGCACAGCGCAAAGTCCCACATCATGCAGTCTCTTTGCCGTGTCCAGAACAAACTCATAGCTGATGAGAGGTTCATTATAAGTGAAGGCAATCCCGAGATTTCCCATCTCATCATGAGCCAGTTCCAGTGCCAGATGCACCAGTTCCTCCGGTGTCATCTCCCGTGCGGGGAACCCCTCCTCTGCCTGGGAGATCTCATGGTTCTGGCAAAAAGGGCATCGCAGATTGCAACCGAAGCTTCCCAGGGAAAGAATGAAACTCCCGGGATGAAATCTTGCCAAAGGCTTCTTTTCTATGGGATCAAGAGCCAAAGAAGTCAGCTTTCCATAATTTATCGGAACAATCCTGCCCCCCACATTCCTCCGTGCCCGGCAAAAACCGGTCTGCCCTTCCGACAGCCGGCAATGATGCGGACATAGACCGCATGAAGCATGCATCCCCCGTTCTCCTTTCTGCTGTATGCCAGAAACTTTTTACAGAACTTCGTTCATACTTCCCGTCCTGTACCCCTGCAAATCCATGGTTACATACGAGAACCCATATTCCTTGAGCCGTTTTACAGCTTCCTCTCTGACCTCTTTCTCCATCAGTAGTCCGAACTCCTCGGGAAGGATCTCAATTCTCGCCATATTCCCGTGAATGCGGACGCGGAATTGCCGAAACCCCCTGTCCATAAGAAAGCGCTCTGCCTTTTCCACCATGGTGAGTTTGTCCTCCGATATTTCCTCTCCGTAAGGAAAACGGGAGGCAAGACAGGCAAAGGAAGGCTTATTCCAAGTGGAAAGCCCCATTTCCCTGGATAACGCACGAATCTCGCTCTTCCAGAGTCCCGCATGCATCAGGGGACTTTTTACGGAAAGTTCCTCGATGGCCTGCCTTCCCGGCCGGTAGTCGCCCATATCATCCATATTCGATCCCTCCGCAACATGAGCCAGGCCTTGCTCCTCCGCAATGTGCAAAATCTTCCCAAACAGCTCTCGCTTGCAGAGATAGCAACGGTTTTTGGGATTTTGGCGAAATCCTTTTACAGAAAGACCGTCAAAGGCATAGACCCTCTGCAAAATGCCCTCCCGCTCACAGAAGGACTTTGCCTCTTCCATCTCCTTCTCCGGAAAGAAGCAGGAAGACACCGTAACGGCAACCGCCTTATCCCCCAGGACATCATGCGCCGTCCGGAGCAGAAACGTGGAATCCACGCCTCCGGAAAAGGCCACAGCCACACTGGAAAGCTCCTTGATATACGCCTTGAGGGCTTCATATTTTTCCTGTAGCTTCTGTACTCCCACATCTGCCGGATTGCATCCGGAATGCCATTGCCCGCGTTGTTTCCCGCCACCTTTGCTCACGCTTCTCCCCCCAGAAAGTCACCATACAGTATCCGAATTTCACGAAAGACAAAGGTATATTCTACTCCCAGCCCCATCTCTCCTGCCGACAATGTCGTAAATGTTTCGGGGCGTTTCCTAAAAGTGTTGAACATTCCTTATAAATGCGATATAATTTGGAATAGAATGAATCGTTGTATCTTAAAGGAGGGTTCCCATGGACACGAAAGTGATGTTCAACATTTCCTATGGTCTGTTTGTCCTGACTGCGAATCAGGACGGAAAAGACAATGGGTGCATCATCAATACTGTGACCCAGGTCACATCCGATCCCCTGCAGGTCACCATCGCAGTCAACAAGATGAACTACACCCACGACCAGATTGCCGAAACAGGCCATTTCACTGCTTCCATTCTCAGTGAAGAAGCTGACTTCGAGATATTCAAGAGATTTGGTTTCCAGAGTGGACGCAGCGCAGACAAGTTCGCCGGTTTTGATGCTGTGAGGAGGACGGCGAACGGCACACTGGCTGTCACCCAGGGAACGAATTCCTTCCTTTCGGCAGATGTTATCCAAAAAATTGACGTCGGAACCCATACGATTTTCTTGGCAAAAGTCGTGGATGCAGAAGCACTCAACGACATCCCCTCCGCCACCTATACCTACTACCAGCAGCACATCAAACCGAAACCGCAGCCCTCCAAGGCTCCTGCCGGCAAGACCATCTGGCGCTGCAAGATTTGTGGCTATGAGTACGAAGGCGATGAACTCCCCGCAGACTTCATCTGCCCCATCTGCAAGCACCCTGCCTCTGATTTTGAAAAAGTGATCGCATAAAAAATGCCCCAGCATACACCCTTCCATGTATGCCGGGGCGTCTTTTATGTTTAAGCTTTCCTGAACTTGAAGGTTCCATTCTCTACGCCGATGCGGACAGTATCCCCCTCTTTGATTTCCCCGCGAATGATTTCCTTGGAAAGGGATGTTTCCACCGTATGGGAGAGCAGACGGCGCAGAGGCCTTGCGCCAAAATTCGGCTCGAAGCCGCCTTCGGCAAGAGCCTCCAGCACCGCATCATCCCAAACGAGAGAAATCCGGATCTGTTTCTGGAGCCTCTCGTTAAGGCTTTGCAGGAGAATTGCCGCAATGCTCTTCACCTGCTCCTTATCCAGTGCCTTAAAGACGATGGTGTCATCCACACGGTTCAAGAATTCCGGACGGAAATACTCCTTCAAAATATCCTTTACCGCAGCCTGCGCCTCCTCATAATCCTTGTTCAATATCTCATGGGAACCAAGATTGCTGGTCATGATGATGACGGTATTCTTAAAATTCACCACGCGCCCTTTGCCGTCCGTCAGACGTCCGTCATCCAGGATTTGCAGCAGGACATTGAACACATCGCGATGAGCCTTCTCAATCTCATCCAGCAGAATGACACTGTAAGGACGGCGGCGGACGGCTTCGGTAAGCTGGCCGCCCTCATCGTAGCCCACATAGCCGGGAGGCGCACCGATCAGACGTGCCACGGAATGTTTTTCCATGTACTCGCTCATATCAATGCGGATCATGCTGCGTTCATCATCGAAAAGCGCCTCTGCCAAAGTCTTTGCAAGCTCTGTTTTTCCCACACCGGTAGGGCCAAGAAAGATGAAGGAACCAATGGGGCGGTTGGGATCTTTGATTCCTGCACGGGCACGGATAATGGCCTCGCTGACTGCTGTAACCGCTTCGTCCTGTCCCACCACCCGCTCATGGAGCACATCTTCCAGATGAATGAGTTTTTCCCGTTCGCCTGTGAGCATCTTCGTGACGGGGATTCCCGTCCAGCGGCTCACAACCTTTGCAATATCCTCTTCTCCCACTTCCTCTTTCAAAAGCTGCTGATCCTTATTCGCCGCAATGCGCTCCTCTACTTCCCTGAGCTGTTTTTGAAGAGCGGGCAATTTGCCGTATTTGAGCTCCGACATGCGGCTGAGGTCATAGGAGCGCTCGGCCTCCTCCATCTGGCTGTTCACTGCGTCGATTTCCTTCTTCACAGCACGCACCATGACGATGGCCTGCTTCTCCGCCTCCCACTTATCTTTGAGGTTCTTCTCCTGCTGCTGCAGGCTTTCCTTCTCTGCTGTAATATTCGCCAATTTTTCGCCGGAAGACTCATCCGTTTCTTTTTTGAGTGCCTGTTCCTCAATTTCAAGCTGCATGATCTTGCGTCGGATCTCATCGAGAGGCGCAGGCATGGACTCGATCTCCGTGCGCAGCTTCGCCGCCGCTTCGTCCACCAAGTCGATGGCCTTGTCCGGCAGGAACCTGTCCGAAATATAGCGGTCGGACAGCACAGCCGCCGATACCAGTGCAGCATCGCGAATGCGAACGCCATGATGCACCTCATAGCGCTCCTTGAGGCCACGCAAGATGGAAATCGTATCCTCCACACTGGGCTGCCCCACCATAACCGGCTGGAAACGACGCTCCAACGCCGTATCTTTCTCAATATACTTCCGGTACTCGTTAAGTGTCGTCGCGCCGATGCAGCGAAGCTCTCCTCTTGCCAGCATGGGCTTCAGGATATTGCCCGCGTCCATGGCGCCCTCTGCCGCTCCTGCTCCCACAACCGTATGCACTTCATCTATGAAAAGCAGTATCTGCCCCTCGGACTTGGCGATCTCTGACAATACGCCCTTCAACCGTTCCTCAAACTCCCCGCGGAACTTCGCCCCTGCCACCAGGGCACCCAAGTCAAGGGAATACAGGCTCTTGTTCTTGAGGGACTCCGGCACATCCCCTGCCACGATGCGGCGCGCCAAGCCTTCCACAATGGCGGTCTTGCCGACGCCCGGC
>DFES01000157.1:0-4445 GCA_002369175.1 Selenomonadaceae bacterium UBA3796 | reverse complement strand
TCTTGCCGACGCCCGGCTCACCGATGAGAACGGGGTTGTTCTTCGTACGACGGGAAAGAATCTCGATGGTGCGGCGAATCTCCTCATCCCTGCCGATGACAGGATCCAGTTTGCCGCTCCGCGCCGCAGCCGTCAGATCCCGCCCGTATTTCTCCAGGGACTTGTACCCCTCTTCCGGATTGCTGCTCATGACATTCTGCTTGCGGTACTTTCGAATGGCTCCCTGAATGCCATTCTTGGTGAGCCTGAATTCCTTCGAGGCTTGCTGCACTTCCTCATTGCCGTCCGTAACAAGCGCCAGCAGGAGATGCTCTGTACTGATGTACTCATCCTTCATGCTCTTGGAAAGCTCCTCTGCCTTCGCCAGCACCCGCACCATATCCATGCCCATGGAAAGGCGATCCTGACCCTTGACGCTCGGAATCCGGGAAAGGATCTGTTCCAGCCGGGTCTTGAACATGGGAAGATCCGTACCGCATTCTGCAAAAATGTCGGAAAGCAGCCCTTCCGGTTCCTTGACCAAAGCCAGCATCGCATGCGCCGACGTGATTTCCTGATGATACCTCAATGCCGCTGTCTGCTGTGCGGCCTGAAGCGCCGCAAGCGTCTTTGCCGTATATCTCTCTTCTCCCATGATAGCTTCCTCCTACGTAATTCGGTGAATCCGATGCTTTCGGATATCAGCTTGATAACTCATCTTTGTCTCTATTATACACAATAAAGTCAAAAAGTCAAATATTATTTTGACCTTTTGACTTTATTGGAAGCGAGTAGGAGAGTCGCTTGATTTCCCTGTTATGATTGGTAGAATAACTGTATTATCAAGGCTTCACGGAAAAACTGAGCCTCCTATGAAAAAAACGAGCCGCCCCTATGCGGCTCGTTTGGAATCCAATGGGTATACCAAGCTATTGGGAAACTATGAAGGCTTGCGGAGAATTTGTCCTGCTTTTTCCCACTCCAGCTTTTCTATTGCCGCCCTAATGCTCCGATAGCGTTTCTCCTCATCTCCCGGCAAACGATAGCCCTCCAGTGTTTCCAGAACAAACATCGCATTGTCGTAATCAAAGGAGGCGACAAATCCCTTCAAGATATCGTATGCTTCTCTCAGCGTTGCCTCATTGATTGGCACCGTTTCCTCTTCCCGCTGCTTCGGCGAGCAAAGAGGCGCGAGTTTTTCTGCGAAACCACGGTAAACGGACAACAGCGCTGGCGTTTCCAACTTGATTTTCTCTATCTCTCCGGCGTTTCCTGCATCCTCCATGCGTTTCGCCATTTCTGAAAGCCGTTTTGCACCGATGATGTGCGCCGTGCTCTTGAGGGCATGAACTTTGGTCGTATAATTTGGCCAGTCCTCACTCTGGAAATAGCCTTCGATATCCTCACTGCCGGACAATGCCGACTCAGCAAATACCTTCACTGTGTCCAGATAGGCTGCCTCCGAACCGCAATGCCCTACGCCTTCCTGCGTGTCGATTCCCTCCACCTCATGAAGCCAGGAGGGCAGCGTGGTGCTTTTCGCGGTCACGGTTTCCGTTCCATTCTTCCGCACACGCACTTTTTCCTTGGGCAGATATTGGAGCAGCAGGCCTTCCAATTTGGTGCTGTCTACGGGCTTGGTCAGATAGTCCTGGAACCCGGCGGCAAGGTATTCCTCCCTAGCTCCCGAAATAGCGTTGGCCGTCAGGGAAACCACCGGAGTCCCGCGGTTCGGATTGTCCGACATCGCCTTCATCTGTTTCAAGGTTTCGATGCCATCCTTCCCCGGCATCATATGATCAAGGAAAATGATGTCATACTTCTTTTCCCGCGACAGGGCGATTCCTTCATCCCCATCGTTTGCCGTATCAATCTGGATCTGCGTCTGCTTCAGAAGCCCCTTGAACACCACGAGATTCAGCGGGGTATCGTCCACCACAAGGACACAGGCATCGGGGGCTATGAACTTTTCTTTGTATTTTTTATGCTCTGAAATATGCGCCTGACGGGCTCTCTGGTAGTCTCCCAAAGGTTCCCAGCTGACAACTTTCTGCCGCAGGGAAAAGTAAAATTCGGAGCCTCTGCCGTAGACACTGTGTACCTGCAGCTCTGTGCCCATCATGCGAAGCAGCTTTCCGGTAATGGCCATCCCCAGACCGGTACCCTCGATTTTGCGGTTGCGTTTTTCCTCGATGCGCTCAAACTCGGAAAAAAGCTTTTTGAGATCCTGTTGTTTGATGCCTATACCCGTATCCTTCACAGAGACATGAAGCAGCACCTCACCCGGCGCCTCCTCACTCCGGTCAAAACCAACGGAAAATGTCACGCTACCCTTTTCCGTATATTTCACCGCATTTGTCAGGATATTCGTGATAACCTGCTTGATGTGGATCTCATCCCCATAGAGCCGTTTCGGCAGATGGGGATCAAATTCAAGTACAAGGGAGAGATTTTTGCTTTCCGCCCGCACCTGGATCATCGTCACAAGGTCGTTCAGGCTGCCTAAAAGATCGTATTCCACAGGAATGATCTCGATTTTGCCTGCCTCGATTTTGGAGAAATCCAGAATATCATTGATGATCCCCAGCAATGTGTTGCCGGCAGCCCTCACATCTTCAGCATAGGAAAGGATGCGTTTGTCCTCGCATTCCCGCAGGATCATCTCATTCATACCGAGAACCGCATTGATCGGCGTACGGATTTCATGGGACATGTTGGCAAGGAAATCGCTCTTGGCACGGGATGCCTCCTCGGCCACGGCCTTTGCCTTTTTGAGTTCCTCACTCTCATAGATATCATCCCGGATCTGAACCAGATACATGGCGCCAACCGCGACAAACAACATCAGCAGACCAAATACCCAAATCACCAGAAGCGTGAGACTCCCGATTCCCTCGGATGCTTTTCCCTTCGGCACGAACCCTGCAATCAGATAGTTGGATCCCGGGATTTCCGCCTCAAACAGCAGCATATCGCCCTGCGTCGTAGGGAACGCGCGAGCCGACGCCATGGAGGTTTCCATCTCCCGATGCATGGAATGGAAGAAATCCCTAAGCTCTCTGCTCTGCATGAAGTGCATATCTTCCTCATCAAGCTGTGCGAAGGGAATGATAATATCCCCTCTCCGTGTGACGACACACATCTTGCCGATATCGTCATAGCAGCTGATAGAAAACTTCTCCCGTATGGTTTCGGGGGGGTAGAGCCGATAGAGGACGTATTTGATATTCTTGCCATGGAACACCGGACAGGTGAACAGGATCCCCCGATCCTGCACAAAGGTGATTGCCTTTTCCCCTCGCACGGAGGTCTGTATGCCATCGTAGGTATAAAGGGACAGACCTTCCCCAAAAATTGCCCGACCGTCAATGGCAAGCATTCCCTGCTTTACGCCTGCTTCATTGAAAACCAACGGCATGAGCCTCTCCATTTCCTCCGGATTAGCCTCAATCTTGGAAGAGATATAGACGAGATTTTCCAGCTCTGCTCCCAGCTTTTCCGCAGCCTGGCTTGCCAGTGTCTCCGCCTGCCGCTTCGTCTGATTCTCTGTATAATGGATCAGGAGCTCACTCATCCGCTGCTGAAAGAGCGCCCCCACAACCAGCAATATCACAACGAAAAAGAGGGTAGCCAGGAGATTGCTTCCCTTCCTCATAAAAGAGAATCTGCTATTCATAAATCTCTACTCCCTCAACGAACCAATCCATACCGGTAAACAGCTCGCGGTCACTGATTCTTTCGCCCTCTTCGCAGCGAAGGTTCCCCTTGTTGTCGCGAATCACGCCGGAAAACACGTCCCATTTCGTCAGGATGCGCTCCCTTTCCTGTTCCAACAGCGCGATGGTTCTAGGCTGCACGAGAGGAGACAGAGGATACAGCTTGACGCCGCCCTCTGCCATGTCCAGCCAGTAATTGCGGGACGGATTCGTCCTCCCGCTCAGATAGTCGCCCAGCACTCTCCTGTAAACCATAGTCCAGTCGTACAGCGCCGCCGTCAGGAACCGATTGGAGTACTGTTCATACACGCTGTCATAACCGGTGCTGAAAAGCCCCCGCTTCTCCGCTTCCCGCACGGCATGGGGCATGTCCTCATGATAGGTGATGACATCCGCACCCCTGCCGGCCAGAAGGGCGACACTGGCTCGTTCCTCTTCTTCATTGTCCCAGCTGTTGACGAAACGGACAATGAGCCGCGCCTCCGGGTTGGCAATGCGCATTCCCAATGCGTAGGCATTGATGCCGCGATTGGCCTGGGCATTCGGTGTCGCAGTCACATAGCCCAGCACCCCCGTCCGGCTCTCGCTGCCTGCTACAATGCCCGCCAGATATCGCGCCTGATAGAGACGGGAAAAATAGGTAGTGCAGTTCTTCTCCTTACCTTTGCCGGAAATAGAAAAAAATGCAACATGCGGGTGCTGCCCCGCAATCCTGTCCATATATTGGCCGTATCCGAAGCTGGTCAGATA
>DFES01000022.1:25561-29697 GCA_002369175.1 Selenomonadaceae bacterium UBA3796 | reverse complement strand
GCGACAACGGTCGCGATGATGGCCATGGACTCGATGAGACCCACGGAAATCAGGGTATTCGTAAAGAGAGTGTTCTTTGCTTCGGGCTGGCGGGTAATGCCGTCAATGAACTTGCTGGTGACAAGGCCATCGCCGATGCCTGCGCCGATTGCTGCGAGACCCATCGTAATACCTGCGCCCACCAGAGCTGCTGCTACCATAATTGCGTTTTCCATGAAAAAATCCTCCTTAAGGTAAAGTTAATAAAAGATGTGGATGAATAAAAGAGCCTATTCCTCATGCTCGTCCTTCACAGCGTTGGAAAGATACGCCATGGACAGCATCGTGAAAATGAAGGCCTGAACCCCGCCGATAAAAATACTGAACGCCAGCCAGATAACGGATGGGATTGGCATCCAGATCGGCATGAGTTTGAGCAGGATGATGATGAGAATCTCGCCTGCCAAAATGTTGCCGAATAGACGGAATGCCAGCGTGATTGGCTTTGCGACTTCCTCAATCGCGTTGATGATCACAAAGACCGGAACCGGCTGGAAGAAATGGGCGATATAGTGCCCACCCTTGAAATACAGTCCCAGACAGTGAACCATTGCGATGATGAGGAGAGCCAGCCCCAGGGTGGTGTTCAAGTCGTTTGTCGGCGATGCCATCTTCGGGATGAGTCCCAGCCAGTTGGAAATGAGCAGGAACAGGAAGAGCGAGATGATGAGCGGTGCCAGCATGCGGCCCCGTTTTCCCATCGTCACGTCAATCTGCGAATGCAGTCCCGTGATGACCATCTCCACCACGTTCTGCCACCCGGACGGCACCATTTTCAGGTTGCGCGTCGCGAGCACCGCGATGAGGATGACGATGGCCATCGTGATCCATGTCATGACCAGGGTTTCCCAGTTGAAGGTCAGGCCGGCAAACTGCACTACTTCACGAACACCGATTTCATGCATATGCCTCTACCTCCTTGCTTCGTGCCCTTCCCATCAAACCAGAACAGGAGAACACTTTTTGAACACATGCTGCTGCATCAAATCAATCCTGCTTCCCGTCCGCATTTGCCTGCATCAGATGGAGAAGGGACAGCCCGTAAAACAGGAGAAAGCCAAGGGCTGTCATGCTGAAAACCTGCACGGAAATATGGATTGCCGTGAAGAGCACAAGAAAAAGCGTGCCCAGACGAAGAACCAATCCCCAAAGCATCATTCTCTTCGCGCCGTCAGCAGAAAGCCCCGCACTTCTCCAAGTGCGGTATACCATCGTCCCCACAAAAACCCCGCCCGTGAAATAACCCAAAAGGAGCGCCCCTACAAGGCTGCCCCTCCCTTCGGCAGCCAGCATGATGAACACCATCAAGGTAACCGCCGCCAGGCTTTTCAGCAGACGTTTGACAAATACAGACAGGACTTCTTTCATACTCCTCCTTCAGCTACGCTGATGAATCATTATGATTCGCTGCAACAACTATCACTTTTCTTTTCGACACAAAAGAGATTTTCCCTTCTTTCTTTTTGCTATTTCTGTGAAAAAGCTCATATGAAATAATAATGGCATCATAAATCCAGTATTTTTTTGCTTCGGCAGGAAAACAAAAGTCCTAAGTCGAAGTAAGGGTCATGGGATGTTTGTGCAAACAGGAGGGTTCAGTTATGATCAAGGTTGGAAGAGGACAAGAAAAGAGCCTGGAACAGTCCTTGGAGGTTGCGGCAAAGGCTTTGGGAACGCCCCAGCTCATCCTTTTTTTCTGCAGGATCGGGACACTGGGGGATTCTGCCGCATTCCTCGCCAGCCGCTTCCCGGACGTTCCTACCATCGGCTGCTGCAGCGTCAGCGTTGTCCACGACGGCATAATAGATGATCCGGACATCCTCTTGGTGTCCTTTGAAGAGGAATACGAAATCGCATGCGGACTGATCCGGAATCTCTCGGAATGTCCCGTGCAGCACATCTATCAATTCCATGAGGACGTAAAATCCGTCCATGCAGGCGACGATGATACCCTCTGCCTCGAATTCTGTACCGGGAATGAGGAGATGCTGGTCACGACCCTCAACGCGGTACTGGACAAATACCGTATCCCTTTGATCGGCGGCTCCGTCTTCGAGGGCATGGAGCGCTTCGGGCATACGCGTGTGGCCTTCTGCGGGGAAATCTGCCAGGATACCTGCGTCTACGCCCTGATCCGTTGCACCCGGGGGAAAGTCCGCACCTACTACGAGAACATCTACACCCGCACGGAGCTCAACTATCATCAGGTAACGAAAGTGGATGTAGACAGCCGCAGCATCATCGAGATTGACGGGCATCCTGCTGCAAAAGTCTATATGGATTTCGTCCAGGTGCCAAAGAGCGAGATCATTTCCTCCAGCCAGCGGTATCCCTTAGGCCGTGTCGTCGGCTCCCGGACGTTCGCAGCCGGCATAGGGCAGGTACTGGAGGACGGGACCCTCTGCTGCTATAAGCGGATCAACCCCAACGATGCCCTCTGTTTCATGGATTATGGCCGCTACCGGGAAGTCACGGAGGAAACCATCGAGCGCATACGAGAAGAGAATGAAGACATATACTTCACGTTCACCGGCGAATGCATTTTCCGCTACTGGCTCTACACCAACGAAAATTTCATCGGGCAGCACGCCAAGAACATGTTTCGCCTGGGAGGGCATGCAGGAATCTACTGCGGCGGCGAGCAATACCATCACCAGCACATCACCCAGAGTATGGTGATGGCAGTATTCAGCTATGGCCAAGGAAGGAGCGAGCAGCATGCGTGATCGTGAAACGTATCCCGCGACAAAATTTTCCCGCAGAGCTGAAGATCAGATAACTCCGGAGGAGAAAATCTATCCCCTCCGCTTCATCATTGACTATGTTGCGGAAAAGAAAAACCTCCTGCTGGCGCTGGAAGGACAATCCATGCACCAGGCATTGGATATCCAGGCCATTTCTGAAGAAATCCTTCGGAAGGGCAAGAAAATCTACGGGGAACCGGAGGAGATGAACGAGCAGGATCGCCAGATGTATGACCTCATGATGAAACAGCAGAAAATGATTCATGAGCTGACGGTGGGACTGACGGAGAAGAGCCTGGCCTTCGAGGATATCGACAACATGATCCGGCAGGCGCACCCCTTCATCTTGAGGCTCATGTTCCGGGATACCCTGACGGATACCTACAACCGCTATTTCTTCATCAGCCGGGGCAAGGAGCTCCTGAAGGAAGCGCTGCCGGAGATCGGCTTTTCCCTTGCGTTTCTCGATATCGATGACTTCAAGCGCTGCAATGATGTCTATGGGCACGATTTCGGCGACGAAGCCCTCAAATACCTGTGCAGGACCGTAAACTACAGCCTCCAGCGACATTGCTTGAACCATACCTATTTTGTGCGGATGGGAGGAGACGAGTTCATCCTGATCAGCAACGAGCTCTCCTTTGCCAATTTCACCCAGCTTCTGGGCAAGCTCCAGCAAAGAATCTCCAATGGGAGCATTCAATGTGAAGACATCAAGGAATCCATCACTGTGAGCATCGGCGCGGCAAACAGTGCCGACAGCAGCCTCAAAACCCCATGGGAAGTCTATCGCCAGGCAGACGAGAGACTCTACAAGGCAAAAGGCGGAGGAAAGAACTGCATTGTGTGCGATTGAATGCGAAAGCGAAGGGAATCTGGTGATGAATGAACGCAGCCCCGCAGGTTAGCTGCAAAACCTGCGGGGCTGCGTATGTATGACCTGAAACCGCTGTGGGAAGCAGCGGTTTTTTCACATCATCTGCTTCTTGATCTGGCGGTAGAGAGAATAAATGGCGAGGGGAAAACCAAGGAGGATACCTGCAAGCCGGCCGCAAGGAGCAACACCGAGGTGCTCATCGGCCAGCATGCCGAGGTAGACGCAGATGCCCACCACCACCACAAGGTAAATGCCCACACCGGACAGAACGGAAAATGCCCTGACCGCTTGCCAGAGTCCCTCATGCTTCTGCGGTTCCTCCGGCATTATACGCCACTCCGAAAGGACTCCGGACGCTCCTTAGCGAAGCCATAGTGATAGAGAATCGCCTGCAGAATGCGCTCGGAGGCATGTCCGTCGCCGTAAGGGTTGCAGGACTCCGCCATGCGGTGATATTCCTCCTCATCCGTCAGCAG
>DFES01000022.1:0-25385 GCA_002369175.1 Selenomonadaceae bacterium UBA3796 | reverse complement strand
TTCCCCAGAGCCGGAGCTTCCTCCTGAACTCCGCCGGAATCCGTCAGAATGAGATGTGCCCGATGGGTGAGATTGGCAAAGGGTTCATAATCCAGCGGATCAATGAGGTGCACTTTGGCAAGCCCCCCCAGCTCCGCATCGACGACCTCGCGCACTTTCGGGTTCTTATGGACGGGGAAGACCACCTCCACATCCCCGAATTCCTCTGTAAGCTGTTTCAACGCCTTGTAGACATGACGCATGGGAGCACCGAGATTCTCCCTGCGATGTGTCGTCACAAGGATGATGCGCTTATGCTTGAAATCGATTCTCTGCAGGAGTTCATCCTGAAAACAAAAATCCTCCTTTACCGTATGATGCAGCGCATCAATAACGGTATTGCCCGTCACGAAAATGTTTTCGCTCTTCACATTCTCTGCCAAAAGATTCGCTTCCGAGGTGGAAGTCGGTGCGAAATGGAGATCCGCGATCGCCCCTGTGAGCTTCCGGTTCATCTCCTCCGGGAAAGGCGAATACTTGTTGTGGGTGCGAAGCCCGGCCTCCACATGCCCAACCGGAGTCTGATGATAATACGCCGCCAACGCACCGGCAAAGGTCGTGGTCGTATCCCCGTGGACGAGAACAATATCCGGCTTCTCCTCCGTCAGGACCTTGTCCAGCCCCATCATAGCGCGGGAAGTGATATCAAACAGCGTCTGGCCTGCCGACATGATATCAAGGTCATGATCCGGCTCAATGTGAAACAGGTGCAGCACCTGATCCAGCATCTCCCGATGCTGCGCCGTCACTGCTACCACCGGGCGTATTTCCTCAGGATGCTTCTGGAGTTCCAGAACAATCGGAGCCATCTTGATCGCTTCCGGACGGGTACCGAAAACCGTCATCACCTTGATCTGCTTCTTTGCCATAAAGGATCCCCTTTCCACTTGCTCAAATATATCAAATCGGGGCAGGTAGCCTCCCTGCCCCAAGCTCGCACACACTCAATGCTGCTGAGCCGACTTCGGCGGCTCGTTCATATGAAGGATTCCAAGTTTTTTTGCTCCGAGGAGCACTGCCAAAAGTACAACAGCAACGATAAGGATGGAAATCTGGCTGCTGACCTCTGTCAGCGTCACGGCGCTCAATCCCAGCATGGCGCTGATAACATACATCAGGAGCACCGCCTGTCTCTGGGTGAAGCCCAGATCCAGCAGACGATGATGAAGATGCCCGCGATCCGGCTTGAAAATCGGCACACCGCCACGATAGCGGCGCACAATGGCAAAGGTAGTATCCAGAATCGGAAGCCCCAGTGCCAGAATCGGGACAATGAGAGCAATCGTTGCCGCACATTTCACGGCTCCAATGATGGAAATGCCTGCCAGCATGAATCCAAGGAACATGCTGCCGGAATCCCCCATGAAGATGCGAGCGGGATTGAAGTTGTAGTAGAGGAAACCAAACGCTGCACCGGCCAGCGCAGCCGTAAGCACCGCTACCAGCAATATATTCTGCTGCAGAGCCACGAGGAAGATGGTGATGGATGCGATGACGGCAACACCTGCCGCAAGCCCATCCAGACCGTCAATGAGATTCACGGTATTCGTAAGGCCAACAATCCAGAAGACGGTGGCAGGGACTGCCAGATACTCCAGGAAAAGGTAATCCCCAAAGGGATCCGTGATGAAATCGATGCGAACATCAAAAGCGATGGTCAAAACACAGGCGGCTGCAATCTGCCCCACCAGTTTGACCTTGGCGGGAAGATTCTTGTAGTCATCCACGATGCCCAAGAGAACAATCAGGGTACCGCTGACGAGAAGCCCCACGATTTCTTCGCTCACTTCAGGGGTCAACTCTGCCATAGACATAACCGCCAACATGGCAGTCATGAAAGCCGCATAAATGCCAATGCCGCCGATGCGCGCCACAGGCTTCTTATGGACCTTTCGGGCATCCGGTGCATCCATCGCCCCCGTCTTTGCGGCCAGAAAAATGACTCCCGGCGTAATCAGCAGGGTCACACCCGCAGCGATCACAAACGCCAACACATACTCCGGCATATTCGTCGCACTCCTTTAATACAGGTTCAAAGTCTAACTCATTTTACAACAGCCCATAAGCAGTGTCAACGAGAAAAAGGACATATTTTCTTCCATCCTTCAGTCATGTATTTCGTCCGGACAGCATTCCACCACACTGCCGTCTGTCTCCAGATAGACGACTTTGGCAAGCTGGGCATTGCGGAGCATGCGCCGACAGAGAAGGCATGGTTTTCCGGATGCAAGAGACCCGTCTGCGTTGAATCCAACGATGTATATCGTCGCGCCCTGCATCCGAATGGGATCTGCATTGATGATGGCATTCTGCTCCGCGTGAACTGCCACACAGAGCTCATAATTCTGCCCCTTTGGCACATGGAGGCGTTCCCGCTCGCAAATGCCCGTATCGATGCAGTTTTCCTCTCCCCGCGGAGCGCCGTTGTATCCGGTGCTGATGATGATCCTATCCTTCACGATGATCGCTCCGTAACGGCGGCGAAGGCATGTAGCCCTCCGGCCCACGGCTTTGGCGATATCAAGAAAATATTCTGTCCAGTCCGGACGCTGCTGTTTCCCCTTCATCCTTTTCCTCTACCTTTCTCCGTCGGATGTTTCCCCGATTGTTCCAAATACCGCCTGGCCAGAAGCACTGCAACGAAGTCATCTACAGGAACATCGGGAACCTGCATGCTCGTCGGCACAAACCGCCAGAGCCCCTGCGGGGGATGCACTTTCCAGTATTCCTTTCTCGCCTGCTCCGTTGTGCGGTATTCATCCACCACCATGACGCGAAGATGCGGCAGAGCCCGCCGGATGCGATTCTCTGCCGCCTTGCTCGTGGTTCCGTTGCCCAAAAGGAGGAACTCGGGACGGTGGAGGATGACCGCTTCCTCCACTTCCTCTTCCAAATGCCCCGTGTCAATCACTTTTTGCAGGAGAATGTTTCCATCTCCCGACAAAACAGCAAGACCGCATTTATCCCTGCCGGGATCCAGTGCCGCTACATTCATTCCGCCCGCTCCATCTTCACATTGAGGCGCAGCGGACCCAAGGCATCTGTCTTTGAGCGCGCATAAGCGGAAAAGACCACGCTGCCGCGCAGCGGCATCAGCGCCTCCACGAGGCTGTAGAACTGGTCACCCTCCATGACACCGACGGAACCCCGGATGGGATCCGAAAGGATTCCCTTGCCCACTGCCTCGGCGTTGACCTCCTGCAGGAAGTCCAGAAGGATGCTCTCCGCATCATCCCCATTCTGAATCTCATAGGTGCGGGCAATGATGAACTCGTCTTTTGCATAGATGACACTGTTGGGATAGACCTGCAGGCTTGCCCTGACGGGTTCGCCCCGGACGAGATTGCCTGCCGACATGATCCGCACAATGGAATCCTTGGGATTCTTTGCGATTTCCTCGACTGCCGCCTCGTATTCCGGCTGGTAGATCCATATATCGCTGTCGCTCACATTGATGCCAAGACGCTCGGAAATATTGCGGCTGGCCAGATTTGCCAAGGCCGCAAAGTCCTGAGCAACTTCTTCCTTGGAACGCCCTCCCTGAATCACACCACTTGCAATGATCTCATTGGCACGGAAGACAATATCCCCTTCCCGTATGGTGATAAGTCCTTTCTTGAGAGCATCCGTCTGCTGTTCCAGACGCCGGTTGGTATCGGAGAGCACCCGGTTGTTCGAAGAGAGGGTCTCATTGGACTGCTCCAACTGCTCATTTTTCACAACCAGTTCCTCATTGTGCCGGGAAAGCTCATCATTGCGCCGGGTCAAATTCTCCTTGGCAACTTCAAGAAGCCGGTTCCCCTCCTGGAGTCTCTTGGATTCCTCCTCCAGCTCCTTCTGCTGCTTCTGGAGTTTCGACACCTCATCCTTGGACTTGGAAAGCGCCTCATTCGCTGCTTCCTGCTCCTTCTGAGCCACCGCGAGATCCGACATTGCCTGCTCCAGATTGCGGCTCGTCTCCTGCATGTTGCGGTTGAGTTCCTCCATGCCAAAAAGTGCCGTGCGCACATTCTCCGATGCCGCCGCCATGACGCCAAAGGTCAGTGTCGTAATGCATATACCGGTAAAAATCGTGACGATCATCGATGTATGACGGGGACGCAACCCGAAAATGGAAAGCCTCTTTTTCCCGACCTTCGTGCCGAGACGGTCGCCAATAAAAGCAATCCCCCCACCTGTTATGATGAGAACACCAATGAGCAGAACGCCATACATCGTTCGCCATACCACCTTTCCGTTAAGAGATAGAACTTATCTTGATGCCTTCCGTATGAGAACCATTCCTGCAATGAATCCAATGATATTCGGAATCCAGACTGCAATCAGGGGAGGCATGATCCCGCCCCTGGCAATGGCATTGGCCATGGTCATCACTGCATAATACAGGAAAATGATGATAACACTCATGGCAAAGCCCTTGGAGGAACTGTTGCGTGTCGGCTGAAGCCCCAAAGGCACACCAATGAGAGCAAAAATCAGACTTGCCATGGGAACGGTGACCCGCTGATAGAGTTCCGCTTCCAATTTGTTCGTGTCAACAAACTGAGTTGCCATGATGCTGATCTGCTCTTTCAGTTCCTTCATCGTGAGCTCTTCCGGTTTCTTCTGCTCCCTCACGATCTGTGTAGGGCTCGTATCAATGGGCAGCACCTGCGTATCAAAGCGCATGCTGTGCTCGCTCTTTCCATCCGTCACATCATAGAGGATCCCGTCATGGAGGGTCCAGGACTTCCCATCCCACGTGGCATATTCTGCCCTCTCCACATGGGCAATCCTTCCCTCCTTGTCATAGTCCTGCATTGTGACACTCAGCATGGACTGTGTATCTGCATCGTACCTGCGGGCATAAACGAGCTGCTTGATCTTGCCGTCCTGAATATCCTTGAGAATGATATGCTCCTGGGATCTCGGCGTCGTGTTGTGTTTTATCTCATAATAAAGCACATTGCTGTAGGCCGAGTTTGCCCAAGGAACCACATACTCGTTGAAAGCAATGGCAAAGATGCTCACACAAAAGCCCAGGATAATGGCCGGAGCCGCAATACGGGAAAAGCCGATACCGCAGGACTTCATGGCCGTGATCTCACTGGAGCCGGAAAGACGTCCGAAGGTCAGAAGAACCGCCAGGAGCATGGACATGGGAAACGTCCATATAATGATGCCCGGCAGCCCCAGCACGAAAATCTTCATCACGGACTGAAGGGATGCCCCATAATCCGTAATGTACTGAGCAATGCGGAAAAGCGTTCCCGAGCCGATGAACACCGCCGAGAACGCGCAAATGCCAAATATGAAGGTCATCGTAACTTCCCGGAATATATACTTGTCCAAGATTCGAATGCGCATCGGTTTATCTCCTCACAACCTAAAGTTATCTCCCAGATAGAATTTTCTCGCCACGGGACTGTTTGCAATGGTAGCGCTGTCTCCTTCCAGCAGGATCTCCCCGTTGTTCAGGATATAGGCTCGGTCCACAATCTGCAGGGTCTCACGCACATTGTGATCCGTAATGAGTATGCCCATCCCCCGCTGTCGAAGGTACTGGATGATCTCCTGAATATCTGCCACTGCCAGTGGATCAACGCCCGCGAACGGCTCATCCAGGAGGATGAACTGTGGCTCCAGGGCGAGGCACCTGGCGATTTCCACCCTGCGCCGCTCGCCGCCGGAAAGCTCTGTTCCCTTGCGATCCCGCACATGGCCGATATGAAACTCCGCCAGAAGTTCTTCGTACTTGTTCTTCTGCTCCGCTTTGGAAAGATTCGTGGTCTCCAATATGGCCATGATGTTCTCCTCCACGGTGAGCTTGCGGAAAATGGAGGCCTCCTGGGCAAGATAGCTGATTCCAAGAGCCGCCCGGCGGTGCATGGGCATACCGGCAATGTTGATATCGGAGAGAAAGACTTCCCCTGAGGTGGGATGCTCCAATCCGACAATCATGTAGAAGGTTGTCGTCTTTCCAGCGCCATTGGGCCCCAGGAGTCCCACAATCTCTCCTTTTTCCACACGCAAAGACACACGGTTCACCACTGTGCGCCGGCTGAAGTTCTTGACAAGATTCTTTGCTTCAATGTGCAAGGCAACAACCCCCAAACCTACTTCTCTAGATTTATTTTTTTATTTTACCTTAGTTGTGCCATCTTGTGCAAGGTAAATCGTCAAGCGATTGCCCCGCACCATGTTGTTGTCCTGGATTGCCCATGCATTCCCCGTAAGGATGGCCTTGCCCTCGGTCTTGCCGAAGTAATCCACCCGGTCGCCTGCGGCCTCCAGATCCTTCGGCGGGCTCACGAGATGAGCATTCCCAATGCCTACATAATGCTCCTCTCCCAGCCAGCCTTCCATGAAATCCGCCGTGAACGTGCCGTCTTTGCTGCTGACGACGCCCCCCGTAGGAATTCGCACATACTCGTTCTGATTCGGAAAGTACTCCACGGTCTCTCCGGAGAAGGACTTGTCCTGCTGTGTTCCGTGAACATTTCCTATCGCCAGCATGTGATCCGGGCCATCGGTCGTTATCTTGTCGCAGGTAATGCGCATATCCTCGCGGACAGCGATGACATTCCCTTCCACCATGCCCTCCTGGGTATTGGTATTGTAATTTGCCCTGGCTCCGGCCACACGGGAAATGCCTCGCTTCATGAGCACATTGCCCTCTGCTGTGACAATTCCCGTTTTCATATCATATTCCACGGTATCCGCATCCAGGGAGGCAGGCTCGCTATTGCCGGATTTTGCTTCATTTCCCTGGGGTGCGGCAAAAATCATTTCGGACTGCTGTCCCCCTGCTGCGAAAACTGCTGCAATCGATACTGCTGCCAAGAGCTTTTTCATCCTATTCATTCTCACTCTTCGCTCCTTTTTCAATATGCGCCTTTCCTATGATCTTGACGCGGTTGAAACCGTCCGTGCTCTCTATGCGGTCGCCATGGGCGCGCATATCCTCCTTTTTCACATGGGCATCTCCTTCTGCCACCATCATTTCCTTCTCCGCAATCCAGCTGAGTTTCTGACAGTTGAGTTCGGCTCCGTCCGTATTCGTGACCTTCACATTGCCATCCACCGCAATATCCTTCGTCGACTGGTTGTAGAAACCATGATCCGACGTGAGTGTCACGATCCGATCATCCTCGCTGTAGAATTTGCCCGTGATCTTTGTCATTTCGGCGTTCTGTGTATCCACATCAACAGAGATCTGATCCGCAGAAAGCTCCCACTGCTTCCTGCCATCCTTTTCCGCGCTCAGAACATTGCCCTCATAGGTCATGAGGCGCGGTCCTTCAGCGGGCTCCACCGGTTTCGGTGGCTCCGGAATGGAACGAACCACCCATGTGACAAGTGCGAGAAAGAGCAGGATTCCCATGCATATAAAAATTTTCCCCTTTGCACTCATGCTCCCTGCTCCTTTGATGTCACCGTGTGGTGCTTATTCTTTTTCTGCTGGTCCGGCGCTGTATTCCAACGCTTCTGGAACCAAATCCACTGCGTGGGATTCTCCCGTATGATGCCGTCGATAATGCGCGTCATCTTCTCCGTGAATGCAAAAAGATCCCTGTCCGTGTCTCCGGTATCCTCATACCGCATGATTTCGCCAATGACGATCCTGTGCTTCCCGCTTTTCTGCCGCAAAATGAACATGGGGACCACCGGAGACCCGAATTTCCTGGCGAAGACTGCCGCCCCCATAGGAGTGGATGCCGTTCTCCCCAAAAAATCCATGAAGGCTCCCCCGGGGCCTGCATCCTGATCCATCAGGAATCCCAGAATCTTCCCCTTCTTGAGTGCGCGACCCGCAGCCAGAAGCTCGCTGGTACCTCTGGAGAAAATCTCCACATGCACCATGGCTCTGAGATCATCCAGAGCTTTCGTGTAATCCAGATTGGGCTGAGGCTTTGCGATTGCCGTCGTCGGAATATTGCTCAGAGCCATGGCTGCAGACATCCATTCCCATGTCCCGATATGTCCGGTGATCACCACAATCCCCCGCCCCTCCTCATGAGCGGCCTTTATCCTCTCAAAATGATCCATTTCGATGTATTCATGAAGATTTTGCGCGTTCAAATTCGGCATGTAGAGGATTTCCAGCATATTGCGCGCAAGATTCACAAAGGATTCCCGCACGAGATTCCTCACTTCGTTTTCGGGGAGTTTCAATGAGAGCATCATCTGCTCAATCGCGCGGTTCCTCTGCTTCTTGACCATCAGATAATAAAGGTTCCCCAATACCCTGCCGATTCCCATGAGCAGGCAGTAAGGCGTATGCCTTACGCACCAGCTCATGAACATCAACGTCTTATATAGCATGAAACGTCTTCCTCCCTGGGAACAACCCCCTACTGTCCCAAATTCTCAATGGAGCGGGGCTGCAGGAAACCGGATACGATGCCTTCCCACTTCCCCTGGGCTTTCAGTAGGAATTCCAATATTTCCCGCACTGCGCCTCTGCCACCGGAAAACCCGGAAACCACATGAGCCACCCGCTTTACCTCCGGAGCTGCATCAGCCACCGCTGCCGCAAATCCGACCTGAACCATGATGGGAAGGTCAATGAGGTCATCACCGATATAGGCGATGTCATCATCTTCCATTCCGAATTTCTCCTTGAGTTCTCGATAGGCTACCCTCTTGTCCATACACCCCTGCCACACGGCATCTATGTGGAGTTCCCGGCACCGGGTCTCCACATGCGGAGATTTCCTCCCCGTAATGACGGCAGTTGTCAATCCATTTTGACGGGCAAGGGAAATTCCGAGACCATCCCTGCAGAAAAAGGATTTGTAGAGCTCCCCTTCCCGACCGATGTAAATGCCGCCATCCGTAAGAACGCCGTCAACATCGAATACGACAAGCCGGATCTTCCCGGCACGTTCCAGTGCTTCTGACATTTGCTCCATATTACACCACTCCCTGCCGCAGAAGATCCGTCAAGTGGACAATTCCCACCGGATTGTTCTCCCCGTCGATGACGGGCAGCACCGTAACAGGACGCGGCCTGTGCTTCTCCATGACAGACAGTGCCTCTGCCGCCAGCTTGTCCGGCGCAATGATCAAAGGATGCTCGAACATGATGTGTTCCACCGGCTCGTCGAGGAAATTGTTGTCCTTTCCCAAAGCCCTGCGGATGATACCATCGGTGACGAGACCGATAAACTTTCCATTTTTGTCCACTACGGAAGCCGCGCCAAGTCCTTTGTCCGTCATGACAAACAAAGCATCCTTCGCGGTTTTTCCGATCTCTACAATGGGGTTGTCCTCTCCCGTATGCATGACATTCCTCACCGTAAGAAGGAGCTTTCTTCCCAGCGCCCCGCCCGGATGGAACATGGCAAAGTCCTGGGAGGTAAAATTCCTGGCTTCCATGAGAGCCATGGCAATCGCATCCCCCATGGCCAATGTCGCAGTCGTGCTGGCGGTGGGTGCAAGTCCCAAAGGACATGCCTCCCGCTCCACGCTGATATCCACAAAATAATCACTGTACTTCCCCAGAGAGGATTCCCTGCGGCCGCACATGGCGATGATGGTTGCACCGATGCGCCGGATGATGGGCAGGATGTTCACGATTTCCGAGGATTCCCCGCTGTTGGATATGGCGATGACCACGTCCTTTTCCGTCACCATGCCAAGATCTCCGTGAAAAGCCTCTGCCGGATGCATAAAAAAGGAAGGTGTCCCCGTACTGGCCAGGGTTGCAGCAATCTTCTGCCCGATGTGCCCGGATTTTCCCATGCCTGTGATGACCACCCGAGCCTTGCAGTCCAGAATGCATCGCACTGCCCGCTCAAACTCGTCATCAATGCGGGAAATGAGGTTCTCCACCGCCTCTGCCTCGATCTTTAAGGCTGCCGCAGCTTTTTCTTTTATCATGGTCAAACTCCCCTCATGCCTTGCAGCGCACAATTTCATGAATCGCCAGGGCATCCTTTAAAAGATCCTCCAGCTTGTCGAGATAAAGCATATTCGGGCCGTCGGAAAGGGCTTCTTCCGGATTGTCATGAACCTCCAGGAAGAGGCCGTCCACACCGACACCAACAGCAGCGCGAACCAAGGGCTCCACATACTCCCTGTTCCCGGAGGACTTCGTTCCGGCTCCGCCGGGAATCTGCACGCTGTGGGTTCCGTCGAAAATCACGGGATAGCCAAAGGAGCGCATGATGGGGAAACTTCTCATATCTACCACGAGATTGTTGTAACCAAAGGAAGCCCCCCGCTCTGTCAGGAGAATCCCCTCGTTCCCGCTCTCATGGAGCTTGTCCACCACATTGCGCATATCCGACGGAGAAAGGAACTGCCCCTTCTTCACGTTGACCACGCGCCCTGTCTTGGCCGCAGCATAGAGAAGATCCGTCTGGCGGCAGAGAAACGCCGGAATCTGCAGAATATCCGCAACCTCTGCCACAGGTGCTGCCTGATATGTTTCATGAATATCCGTCACGATGGGAACCTGAAGCTCCTCCTTGATTTTCCGGAGCATCTCAATGCCCTTTTCCATACCCGGTCCGCGGAAGCTATGGAAGGAAGAACGATTGGCCTTGTCAAAGGAAGCCTTGAATACATAAGGGATTCCCAGTCTGCCGCAAATCTCTTTGATGGTGCGGCCGATGTAGAGGCATCTGTCCAGACTTTCCAATGCACATGGGCCTGCCAAAAGAACCAATGGGCCGTTGCCGCCGATTTCAAAGTTGCCGACTTTTACCTTGCTCATAAAGATGCCTCCTCTTCCATTTTTGCATAAATCTCGTTGACCCTCCTGAGGTCTTCCTCTGTATCCACTCCGACAAACTTCCGGTCTGTCTTGATGACCTTGATGCGGCATCCGTTCTCCAGAGCCCGAAGCTGCTCCAAGGACTCGCTCATCTCCAACGGCGTTGGCTCCATCCTCGCGAAGCGAAGCAAAAATTCCCGCCGATAGGCATAGATGCCAATATGCTTGTAAACAGGAGAAATTCCCGGTTTTCTCGGGTAGGGCATGAGAGATCTGGAGAAATAAAGGGCATAGCCCCGAAGATCCGTGACAACCTTCACATTATTGGGGTTCTTCTGCTCTTCCTCATCCTTCATTTCCGTCATGACGGTTGCCATTTGGAGGCTTTCATCTCCATCGAAAGCAGCGGCCAATTCATCGATGAGATCGGAATCAATGAGGGGTTCATCTCCCTGGACATTGATGATAAGATCCATATCCGCATACGCTTCCGCCACTTCTGCCAGGCGATCCGTCCCCGTGGGATGATCCTTGGCCGTCATCATGGCATGACCCCTGTTGCGTTCCACAGCCTCTTTGATGCGTTCATCATCCGTGGCAACGATTACCTCCGCAACACGCTTTGCCCTTGCTGCACGCTCATAGACGCGGCAGATCATAGGCTTCCCGTGAATATCCTTCAGGGGCTTTCCCGGCAGCCGCGTAGATGCATACCGTGCCGGTATGACACAAAGTACCTTCATTGGACACTCATCCTTTCTCCTGGGATGCAGTTCCCAACCGCTCCCTCAGTTTCTCCCGAAGCATTGCATGAAATTCCTCCGCCCCGTTCTGGAATGTCACCTCAACACAGATGACGTAGACGGGAATCGTCCACTTTTCCTGCACCACTTCCGCAGGAATCTTCACCGCATCCTTCTCTGTGATGACGATGGCTTCAACGTCCTGGGCTTCTGCCTGGCGCAGAACATCCATCATCTCCTTCATGGTATAGTCATGGTGATCCGGATAGCGGAGGCTCTCGTCGATGATGGCTCCCAAATCGGACAGCGTCTGCTCAAAGGAAGCAGGGTTGCCAATGGCGGAAACCGCCATGATGTGCTTTCCGCGGATTTCGGAAATGTCCAGACCATCCCCTGCGATGTTCTCATGCCATTCCTCCATGGGAATGAAGCAGCGCGGGTGATGGATGCTCTCTACGATCAGGGCGGATTCGTTGTAGCGGTGAACCGTACTCCTGATATGCTCCCTGGAACCCTCCGCCGCCTGATCTACCTTCGTCATGAGGCAGACATCGGCACGGCTGATATGGGAAATCGGTTCGCGAAGCGTTCCCCGTGGCAGAATATGTCCATTGCCGAATACATTGACCGCATCCACCAGAAGAATGTCCATATCGCGTTCCAGCTGCCAATGCTGGTAGCCATCATCGAGAATCGCCACCTCTGCCCCGAAATGCTCTATGGCATACCGTCCCGTCACGGCTCGTTCCGCGCCGATGAGCACAGGGACACTGGGTAGATGCTTTGCAAGCATGAATGCCTCGTCCCCCGCTTCCGATGCTGTCATGCGGAGCGTCTCGCCATCCGATACGACGCCCACATCCCCGTGCCACTTGGCACGATAGCCCCGATTGAGTATGACGACGCGATACCCCATATCCCGGATATCCCTCGCCAAACGCTGCGCAGTAGGTGTCTTTCCTGTGCCGCCCACAGTGACATTGCCCAAACTGATGACAAAGCATTCCAGCTTCTCCTGGCGAAACAAGCCGATCTTATATCCTGCCAGCTTCATATTCACCAAAAGACGGTAAACCAAGGAAAAACAATAGAGAATGGCCATGATGATATTGAGAAATACACCGTGAATCTCTTTGCTGTGAACGAGCGTGATGAAGTAGGTCTGGAGATTCTCAATCTTTTCCGTCGTGCGCACATGCAGTGCATTCTCCCTGGCCTCATATTCATCCAACATCTCGTGAAGAATGATGGCGGATTTGCGGGCTGCACCTTTGTTCTCGTTGACAATGGACAGGGTCTCCCTTTCCATGCGCTGCCGCTCCGCCGGATCGTCAAAGAGCCTCGTCACCTGTTCGCTGAGTTCCTCTGCATCCTTCACGGTAATGCAAGCATTCCGCTTCGTGAAGAGGGCATGGGTATCCTTGAAGTTGAACATGTTGTAGCCTACGACAATGGCTTTGCCATGAGCCGCCGGCTCCAGGATGTTGTGCCCTCCATGGGAAATCAGGCTGCCCCCCACATAGATGACATCCCCGATGCTGTATACCTTGCCAAGCTCACCAATGGTATTCAAAATAACGATATCATGACCCTTTCCCGGATTCTCCTGAAGATCCGTGCGGGTCGCAACTGCAAATCCTGCCGATTTGCAGATATGGATGACTTCCATGGTGCGCAGAAGTTCTCTTGGCGCAATGACCAGCTTCACCTTTGGGTGTTTCTCCCGCACTGCCTTGAATGCCTGCAGAACGAAAGTTTCTTCCCCACGGTGCGTGCTTCCTGCCAAAAAGATCCCATCGTTGTCGTCAAGCCCCATATCCCCAAGGATCTGCTTCTTTTCCTCCGGAGAAACGTCAGTGTAGGTCTGGTCAAATTTCGTATTCCCCGTGATTGTGACGAGTTCCGGAGGCGCCCCGAGACGCTTGATGTAATCCGCATCAATGGGGGACTGCATGGCAAACTTCGTCATGGTGCCGATCATATCGGAAAGCATGCTGCGAAGATGCTTGTAACGCTTCACGCTCTTATCGCTGATGCGCCCGTTGACCATCATGACAGGAATCCGAAGTTCCTTTGCCGTCTTGAGAAAATTAGGCCACATCTCCGTCTCCACCGGCAGGAATACCCTTGGGTGAATGCGCCTCAGAACATGACCCGCAAGCCAGGGAAAATCCAGGGGATAATAGATGATGCTGTCCGCATCCTTGATGATGCGGTTCGCCATCTCATAGCCGCTGGTCGTGACGACCGATACCAAAATCGGGCTCTTTGGGAATTCTTTGCGGAATTCCTTGATGAGCGGACTCGTTGCAACAATCTCCCCCACGGAAGCCGCATGCACCCATATGCAGTTCTTTTTCTCCACTGTCTCAAGGGCGTGCTCCGGAAAAATCCCAAAGACGCTTTGTCGAATGCGCTCCACAAAGCCCCGTTCCCTTGTTGCCCTTGCCAGGAAAATCAACAGTACCGGAACGACAAGGATAACCGCCGCTATATTATACAGAAATCGCATATTCTTTCCCCTCTATGCTTTACTGAACTGGATGTGATAGAGATTGCTGTAGAGGCCTCCCTTTTCCAGCAGTTCCTCATGGGTGCCGTGCTCGCGTATCTGCCCGCTGTCAATGACATAGATCTGATTCGCTTCAAATATAGTGGACAGGCGATGGGCAATGACAAAGGATGTCCTGCCCACCATGAGTTTGTCAAGAGCCGCCTGCACAACCTTCTCGCTTTCCGTATCCAGCGCCGAAGTGGCCTCATCCAAAATAAGGATGCGCGGATTCTTGAGAATCGCCCGGGCAATGGAAATACGCTGGCGCTGCCCGCCGGAAAGATTCAGTCCCCGCTCGCCGATCTGCGTATCGTACCCTTCCGGCAGTTCCCGGATGAACACATCCGCATTTGCAGCCTTTGCCGCTTCCTCCACTTCCTCATCTGTAGCATCCAGGCGGCCATAACGGATGTTTTCCCGCACCGTGCTGCTGAAAAGCATCGTCTCTTGCGGAACGATGCCGATTTGCTGGCGCAAGGATTCCACCGTGAGATCGCGAATATCGTGACCGTCGATGAGGATTTCTCCCTCCGTCACGTCGTAGAAACGCGGAATCAGATTGGCAATGGTGGATTTTCCGGCGCCACTGGGTCCCACAAAAGCAATCATCTGCCCCGGCGCCACCTCAAGGGAGACATGCTGCAAAGCAGGGGATCCCGGCTTGTACTCGAACGTGACATTTTTGACGGATACATGCCCCTGCGTTGCCGGAAGATCGATTGCCCCCGGCCGGTTTCTCACCGTTTCTTCCAGATCGAGCACGTCAAACACGCGATCCACAGCAGCCATTGCCTTCTGCAGATTCCCGTAAACCCTGGAAAGGCGTTTCACCGGATTCGCCAGATTTACCGCATACGTCAGGAAAGCCACAAGGGCTCCCGCTGTGATTTCCCCATTGACTACCTCATAACCGCCAAACCAGACAATAAAAGTCACTGCCACAGCCGCCAGAAACTCCACCGTCGGTGTCAGGAGGCTCGTAAGCTGGACATTTTTCATGGCAGCCTGGAAGTTCAGTTCATTCTGCCTGCAGAAGCGTTCGATTTCATATTCTTCCCGCACGAAGGATTTCACCACGCGAATGGAGGAAATGCTTTCCTGGAGCAGGGATGTAATGTCCGCAAGCCGCTCCTGTATCACGGTGCCTGTCACTTTTATCCTGCGGCCGAAGACCTTCATCGCCTGTCCCACCAATGGAATAACCACCAGCGTCAAAAGGCTCAGTTTCCAGTCCAAATAGACCATCATAGCCAGAGAGCCGATGAGAATCGCGCCTTCCGTGACCATTTCAATGAGGTTGTCCACCAGGGCGCTCTGCATGGCATTGACATCATTTGTGAGATAGCTCATGGTTTCGCCCGTCTGATGCTTGTCAAAATAAGATATGGGCATGCGCTGGAACTTGCGAAACAGCACTTCCCGCACATCAATGACCACACGTTGGCCGATGTAGGATACGAGATAGGATTGCCCATAGTAGAAAATGCCGCGGAAAATGAATACAACAACAATGCTCACAGCGATGACATTGAGCATCATCATGTTCTTTGCCGCCAGCACATCATCAATCATATCCTTGATGATCCATGGGAGATAGAGATTTGCCGATGCCGCCAGCACAATGAAGATAACTGCCAGGAAGAGTCTGTGCAGGTACGGGCGCATATAGGCAAGAAGCCTTTTATAATTCTTCATGCTTTTCCTCCCTTATTTGCTGCCGCAAGGATCCTTGCGGCAATGCGTTCTGCTGCACCCGGCGCTCCCAATCGTCTGCAGGCTTCCCTTAATGCTTCCGTCACCTTGTCGCGGTGGGTTTCGCCACGATAGAGCCTTCCCGCTTCCTCTGCAATGCGGCCGGGCTGCACCTCGTCCTGAAGGAGTTCCGGCTGCGCCCTCCGTCCCAGGAGAATGTTGGGCAGGCTGATATTGTCTACATGTACCAGCATTTTGCCGATCAGGTAATTGAACGGCGACATGCGATAGAGCACCACGCACGGAAGGCCCATGAGAGCCGCCTCCATGACAACCGTCCCCGATGTGGCTATGGCCACGTCTGCCAGTCCCATGAGTGCATAGCGGTTTTCCCTTGTCAACGTCACGGACATGCCTTCTGCCTGGAGCATTTGCCTCAGAACCGATTCCTGCACCCCGTCCGCCACCGGTAAATAGAATGTCGTATCAGGGTGCTCTCGAAGAAGCTGTCCTGCTGCACGAAGCATCACTGGAAACAGCCGCTCAATCTCCTGACGTCGGCTGCCGGGCATGAGAAGAACGGGATGCTTTCCCTCCTCCAGGCCGAAAAAACGGCGCGCCTCATCCGGGGGAAGCTCCGGCTTCACCGCATCCACCAAGGGATTGCCCAAAAAGGAAATCTTCGCTCCTGCCTCCTCATAGGGAGGCAGTTCAAAGGGAAAAATGGAGACGAATTCATCTGCAATCGCAGCGCAGTTCTTCGCCCGTCCCCGCCGCCATGCCCAGGCAGACGGAGGAATGTAGGAAAACACAGGAATGCCCAAAGCTTTCGCGCGCTTTGCCAGACGCCAGTTAAAATCAGGATAATCGATGAGAACCAAAAGATCAGGACGCTCTTCCCGCATCCGGGCAGCAAGCCCATCCAGAAGCGCCAGGATGCGCCGGAGATTCATGAGAACCTCCCAGACCCCCATGATATTATAACTCTTGAAATTATACCAAAGGTTTACGCCCTCGCCTGCCATAAGGTCGCCGCCAAACCCCATAAGTTCTGCTTCCGGTGCCTGCTTCTTCAGCTCCGCTGCCAATCGTGCGCCATGCAGATCCCCGGAGGCCTCGCCGGCCGACATCATGATTTTCAAAGTTGCACGCCCTTTCCTGCTTGGAATCCAATCCGAAAGACGTAGAAAAGACGCGAGGATGTAACATCATCCGCCGCGTCTCTGCCTCACATGGCCACGATCGCAATATCGTTCGCCTCGGCCAATGCCAGAACCTTTTCCCGCTCCACCAGGAGCGTCTTGTCAGCCTCAATCGCCAATGCCGATGCCTTGACAGAAACCATCATCTCTATGGTTTTTAAGCCCACGGTAGGCACATCAAAGCGATTGTCCTGCTGCGGCTTTGCAACCTTGGCAACAACAGCACCGCCGTTCGCAAGTTCCCCGCCTCTCCTGATGCAGGCATCCGTTCCCTCAATGGCTTCCAGCGCCATGACGGCCAGATTCTTCACTACCACCGTCTGCCCCACATCGAGGCGGCCAAGTTCCTTCGCCATGCGGAAGCCGAACTCCATATCCTGCCTCTGCGCCTGTGTCGGCTCGCATTTCGTGAGTGTGCCGCGATGGGGCATGAGCTTGCGGATGAGCATGGTCTGATCAAATGCTTCCATGCCCGCCTTGGCCAGTTCCCTCACAAACATCATCATGATGGTGTCATCACTTCGATCCGGCAAAGACATGATGAGCTGCATCATGCGGGCATCCGGCTGCACCTTGCCGCTGAAGAGAAGTTCCTTCGTCACCTTTCCGATCATGGTGACCTTCTTGATTTCCTTCTCCTTCAGATAATTCAGGATTGCCTCCAGATGCGCAACGCTGATTTCCTTGTACTCCACTGCAAAATCAGCCAGCTCTGCATCCGTTTCCGGCAACAGTGCCACCGCATACACTTCAAAGCCCAACGCCTTCGCCGCCCGGGCACACTCTACCGGCAGCTTTCCGGCGCCGGCCAGCAATCCAAATCTTTCCATACAGACATCCCCCAAATCAATCATTATTGCGGCGCTCACGGCAGATACCGCGCTCCGCATTCCTCAAAAAGCGCAGAAAATGCTCCACTTCTTCGCATGAATCCACTTCCTGCTCAATCACGGAAATAGCTTCTGTCAGTGTCAGGCCGGATCGGTACAATATCTTATAGGCCTTCTTAATGCTGCGGCGAATCTCCAAAGGGATTCCGGCGCGGGAAATCCCTACGCTGTTCAGCCCCACAACTTTCGCCGGATGTCCGTCGACAATCGTATAGGGCACCACATCCTGCACAAGCTTCGCCATGCCGCCCACCATGGCATTGCGCCCGATTTTCACAAACTGATGGACGCCCGCCATGCCGCCGATGACAGCGCGATCCTCCACAATGGCATGCCCTGCCACACTGGCAAGATTCGACATGATAACATGATTTCCCAAAACGCAGTTATGAGCCACATGGGTAAGAGCCATGAGCAGGCAGTCATTTCCGATACGGGTTTCCGCTTCCTCACCCGTAGCGCGGTGAATCGTCACACCCTCGCGAATGACCGTCCTATCCCCAATGAAGGTATAGCTCTTTTCCCCCCTGAATTTCAGATCCTGCGGAACATCCCCCACAGAGGCTCCCTGGAAGATCTGACAATCCTTGCCGATGCTAGTCCAGCCCGCAATAACGACATGCGGTCCAATCCTGGTTCCCTCACCGATCTCAACATTTTCGCCAATCACAGAGTAAGGGCCAATCTCAACATTCTTTCCGATCCTCGCCCCCGGGGCAACGACGGCTGTTTCATGTATATATGCAATCACTTTGCTGCTCGCACCCATCTGTTCCAACTCCTTCAACCTCATGATCCTGGGCTATATTCAGTCAACAGACGATCTTGACATTCCTTCGTTTATAATCCTCAATCCACTGACAAATTCCGTATCTGATATAAGCGTAAATTCAGGCATTTCATGAGGTGAACAAAGATTACGTCCTTCATCCTGTGAAAAATAACTATTTTTCACAGATTATCGGGCTCTTTCAAGGCAAACTTAAAATCAGCAGATGCAACCAGGACGTCATCCACATAAGCATCGGCATGCAATGTGCCGAAAAGTCCACGGGTGCGAACAATCTCCGCCTTGGTGACCACCTGGTCACCCGGCACAACAGGACGCTTGAATTTCACGTTCTCCATGCCTCCGAAGAGTGCCAGCTTGCCGCGGTGTTCCTCCGGATAAAGCATGGCAACGCCGCCCACCTGTGCCATGGCCTCCAGGAGGAGAACCCCCGGCATGATCGGCTGACCTGGGAAATGACCGCGGAATTGCGGCTCCATCATGGTGACATTCTTGATGCCCACTGCGGACTTGAAGGGAACCAAATCGATGATGCGATCCACTAAAAGCATCGGTGGACGGTGAGGCAATATTTTCTGGATTTCATTGATATCTAAGACCATTTTCTCTTCCTTCTTCCTGAATATATCTCAAACATGCATGATTTTCTTTGCCAGCGCCGCATTGAGTGCATGACCGGAGGCCGCAGCGATGACATGGCCGCGGACGATGCCGGCTAAACGCAGATCCCCTATGACATCCAGGATCTTATGGCGAACCAGTTCATCCTCAAAACGCAGGGAGTTCATCCATCCTTCATCGTTGTACACAATGACATTCTCCAGCGTCCCCCCCAGTCCAAGTCCCATCTGCCGAAGCATTTCCACTTCTTTCTCATAGGCAATGGTGCGGGCTGGAGCGATCTCCTTGCGATAGACTTCCTCGCTGATGAGAAAATCCCCATACTGTATGCCGATCAGCGGGTGCGGATTGATGGATGTGAAGGTGACGCGAAAGCCGTCATAGGGAAGAATCATGACAAACCGGCCTTCACTCAGGTCATCCACCCGATAGACCCGATCGATGACAATCTCTTTTCGCACGGCATGCAACGTCTGTTTTCCCGCCTTTTGCATGAGTTCGAGAAAAACCAGAGCGCTCCCATCCGCCACCGGCGGTTCCTCTGCATCCATCTCGATACGGCAGTTATCCACCTGGAACGCATGGAAGGCGCTCATGAGGTGCTCAACGGTAAATACCTTTGCGCCGTCCTCTTCCAGTGTCGTGGCTCTGACCGTGGACGCGACATTCGCTGCAGTCGCCCGTATTTCCGGCCGCCCCGGAAGATCCGTCCTCACGAATACCAACCCCGTATCCTCGGGTGCAGGCTTCAATGCAATATGAACCTCGCGGCCTGAATGTAGACCAACTCCTGCGTAGGAAACCTCCGCAGCCAAAGTCATCTGGTATTGCAACGAGCCTTCCTCCTCTCCACAAAATATCTTTCCCCTCTATTGTACCGAACAATTGTCATTCACGCAAGTATCCGATGCTGTTTGTTTTCCAGCCCGCTATTCATCCCGCATGGATTTCCAGCGATCGTGGAGCCAGAACCACTCTTCCGGATACTTCCGGATGTGCTCCTCCGTGATCCGCACGATTTCCTGCGTTGTCCTCCGGATATCCTCACGCTTGTCCTTCGTCCGTTCTACATGAAGAGGAGGCTGAATGATGAGTTCATGGGTGCCATCCTGCCTGCGGTGCATAAACCCGGGAAAAATCGGCACATCCTTGAACCGTGCCATAGATGCTGCACCGGGAACGCAGTTCGTCGGCCGATGAAAGAACTCCAGCACAATACCGTCATGACGGTTTGTGTCCTGATCCATGATGAGGCCGATAAACCAGCCTTTCATGAGCATGTCGTACATCTCCCGCACATCTGTCTTATATGTGATATGCATTCCGACGAGCGTACGCTGCTCGTTGATGAACCTGTCCGGACCATCGGACTTCTGCTTCATCGCCACCCCCACGATAGGGAAGCCTGCCTGAGAAAGCGCACCTCCCATGAGCTCCCAGTTTCCGCTGTGAGCTGTGGCGATGATGCCGCCCATGCCTCCGCCCTGTTGCATGGCCTCCTTCAGGTACTCTCCGCCTTGAATGGTCACGTATTCTTCCATATGCTCCTTGAGCACGGGAAACCGAAGCACCTCCATGAGCATGGGGCCAAAGCGCACCACACTCTCCCGCGCAATGCGTTCTGCTTCCTCAGGCTCCACAGCAAGGCAGAGGACGATATTTTCCTTCGCCATCTCCTTGCGCCATTTGGGTATGACAAGCCATGCGAGTTTTCCGAGCATGGTTCCGATCCCCTCAGCGGCGCCGCGGGGCAAAAGACAGGCGAGACGGCTCACGAGACGGGCAAAATAATACGATAGCATGGATTCTCCCGCTCCCTTATTTCTTCTCTTTCTCGTACTCTGCCAACTTCTTCTCCAGCTGGCGGAGCTGCTTGCGCATCTCCGGCAAATGCTTCATGGCCGCCTGCACCCTCAACCATTCCACATGGGGCTGCGCCGGAAATCCTGCTCCGAAGAATCCCTCCGGCATATCGCTGATGATACCGGATCGCCCTGCATAGACGGAATTTGCACCGATACGGATGTGGCCGACGGTTCCCGTCTGTCCGCCGAAGGTCACATTGTGCCCCACCGTGGTGGAGCCGGAAATCCCCGTCTGCGCAACGATAAGGCAGTTGGGGCCGATCTTGCAGTTATGCCCGACATGAACGAGATTATCGATTTTCGTGCCATGACCGATGACGGTAGAGCCCATAGCCGCCCGGTCAATTCCCACATGGGCGCCGACCTCCACATCATCCTCCAGCACGGCATTCCCCACCTGAGGAACCTTTGTGTGAACTCCATCCTTCGTCGTAAAGCCATAGCCATCGGCACCGATCACCGCAGAGCTGTGGAGGACGCAGCGTTTGCCAACGCGGCAATACTCTCGCACGGTGGCGGAGGAATAGATAACCGAATCCTCTCCGATCTCGGCATACTGTCCGATATAGACATGGGGATAGATGATGACCCTGTCACCGATAACGCTGTGGTCATCCACTACTGCGAAGGGCATGACGGTCACATCCGCTCCCATTTTCACGTCCTCGCCAATATGCGCCTTAGGACTCACCCCCTTGGGAACATCCAGCTTGGGGGCGAAGATATCCATGAGCTTGGCAAAAGCAGCCCGGGGCTCTGCCACATACACAGCAGGCAGCGGGAAATCTTCCACACCCTCCGGGAGCATGACTGCCGCTGCCTTTGTCCGCTTTGCTTCCTCAATATGAGGTTCCACTGCAAAGGTAAGATCTCCGGCGCCCGCTCCCTCGATGCTTTCCAAGCCAAAAATTTCAATGGCTCCGTCTCCAGCCACTCTGCCATCCACAAAAGCCGCAATTTCCTTCAGCGTCTTTTTCATCTCGTCACCTCGTCCTCACTGCAACTTCTGGATAACCTCATCCGTAACGTCCGTCCCCCCCAGAAGAACGGTTTTCTGAAGTTTTTCACTGTCCACCACCACATCCAGCTTCTTCTCCTTGGCGATTTCCGACAAAGCCACATCCATTTTCTGCTGAACCTGGGTCATGTACTGCTGGTTGAGTCCCATGGCCTTGCGCTGGGCTTCCTGTTGAAGCTTCTGCGCTTCCTCCATGGTCATGTTCGGGTTCGCCTGAAACTTTCCCTCCAGCTCTTTTTGGGCTTCTTCTATCTTTTTTGTGCCTTCCTCCAGTGTTGTCCTGATCTGCGGCGCTTCTTTGGCGATGCGGGATTCATCCACGTAGCCGACTTTCACCTGTCCGCATCCCCCCATGAGGAGCATCGCCATCATCGCTGCCACACATGCAACGGATTTCTTTTTCATATTCATCGTTCTTGTTCTCTTCTTTCTGTATAGATAATATCATAGAATACATAATATCATAGCTGATGTCACAATTTCAGCTCATCCATAAGCTCTCCGGTAAGATCCTCCACATCGGAAGCAATGACCGGGAGGTAACGTTCCGGAGCAGGGTCTGCACGATGTTCCAAGGGGAGCAATGCTTCCAGGTTTGTTGCCGGATTTGCAACGATCATGACGTAATGATGAAGGATGGCAAGCTTCGATGCCTTTCCCGCCACATCATTAAAAACATGCTTTTCCAGGGAAAGGATCTCCTCCTCCTTCTCCATCAGTTCCTGTCTCTTCTCCATTGCCTTCCGGAAACGCATGGAATCGTCCATCTGCTGTTCCATCCGCTGGATATTCCGAGCCTGAGCCTCCGATTGGCGCTGCATGGCTTCTGCTGCAAGGCTCTCCTTCATAGCAAGCGCCTGTGCGCGAAGTTCCTCCATTCTCTGCGCCACGGCCTGCTCCGCATACGCATCGATACTCTGTTCCCTCTGTTCCCAAAGGGCTTTCTGCCGATCCCCTCTCTCCATCTGCAGATATTCCAGCTCTGCCGTGATTTTCGCAACCATCTCCTGGTCAAGTTTCAGCACGTCCGCGTTATCCAACTTCATTCGAAGGTTGGCAATGGCATTGACGTAAGCCGCATCAATGGCATCTCTCTGGGCTATGTAGTCATCTTCCGTCTCCGTGCGGTACTCCGCAGCAGCTTTCTTTTTCCGCCGCTCAATCTCCGCATACTGTCCTATGATATTCTGCGCATTCTTCTGCCATATGGAATCATCAAAAGGCTTTGCTTCCACCACCGGTGGATTCACCCGCGGAGGCGGCAGAAGCTCTTTGACCTCCTCGCGCAGAGCCACAAGTTCCTGACGAAGACCTTGAAGCTTTTCATAGTCCTTATGCGCCTTGATTGCCTCCTGAAGATTCACAAATCCCACAGCGCTTTTGACTGCAACGGGAGCCGCAGGAGGCGGCGTGATACATGTGCGAAAAAGCCACCCTCCCAATGCAACGATCCCCAGGGAAAGAAGCGCACCAAGGCATACAGCACGTCTTTTCCTCTTCAGAAAGGATTTCATGCTTGCTGCATCTACCGCCTGGTCCTTCGACGATTTTTCCGCCATGAAGCACTCCCCCCCACTACAGAACCTATGAAAATACCGAGCACATTGACTGGCTCGGTATCATCAGACTCGTATTCATATATCACTTGGAAAGCTTTTTGACGACATCCTGCGTGATATCCTGCCCACCGTAAACCACGGTTCTCTTGTCAAGAACAACGGAAAGTCCCTTTGCATCCGCAACGCTCTTTACCGCATCCTGCATGGACTTCTCAATGGGCTCCAAAAGCTCCTGCTGCTTCTGCTGGAGGCGCTGCTGGGTCTGCTGGTAATAGTTCGCCTTCTCCTGATCGCTCATACCTGCAGACTTCTCCTCAAAATCCTTCTTGGCATCCTCGACAGCCTGCTGCATCTGCGTATCAACATTCTGGAGATCCGGATGCTGTCCCATGATCTGGCTGTAATCCACAACTCCGACATTGGAAGAGCCGGCCGCCGAAGCAATGCCGGAACCGGACTGGGTGAGGGCGATTGCCACCACACTACCCACAAATACGAGGGCGATGAGGATGCTGATGACTTTTACCTGTGTCTTCTGTAACTGTACCATACCAACGTACTCCCTTTCGTAACTTCAAATACTCCTATCCAACAAACATAAACTCCTCTTATTATAACAAAGTATCTTCCCTTATTCAAGATTTGCAATCAGAAATTCCCGATAAGTCTGAGCCACGGATCCCCAGAGTCTGCCACGAATTCCACGCCGAGAAAATCATGCAGGTTGTAGCGGATGCCGACCTCCCCCATATGATCCGACCAGCGGTATTCATAGCGGAGCAACCAGTCCTTCATCACGCGCTGGCTGGCAGCAGCGGCATAACGCTTGGCGTTGAGGTCATAACGCAGGGAAATCTCCCCCTTGGAACTCAGTGCTCTGGTATATCCCATTTGCCATTGGAATCTCACGTTTTTCGGAAAAAAATCCATCTGAAGAAAGACTTCGTCCACCCGGGAAAGCTTCCGCCCTGCATGAAGACGAAAGCTCATATCCTCATCGTTGTCCTTCCGCCCGATATCCAGCATCCCTTCCAAACGGATGCGATAATCCACGGTATCGGAGTGGCTCACGACAGAAAGTTTTTCCTCCGGATGCAGCGTCACTTCCGTACATATCCCCATGTGCTTGAAATCAGGATGCTCATCCACTGCCTCCGCAAGCTTCTCACAAAGAATTGCCTCATGGCGGCGGACAAAGGACACCGGAACCCCGATCAAGCTATCCGCTTTGTCCTGTAAGATACGGCGGTGATCCAGAAGCACAAGATTCGGAATCGTATCCGAGCGCATGGAAAGGTCAATGGTACGAACTACCGGCAGAACAGGATAAACGGCAACCCTTACCACGGTCACAGCATCCGGCTCCACATCAAAATCCACCCGGTATTCCGGCAAATGATCCGCCATGAACTCCTTGAGCCGACGTTTCAGAACGCCGTTCGTCCAGTCCGTCGCCGCAAGGGGAAGTCCCAGAAGCGCTTCGTCAAAGACACGTTCCACGCCTGCAAGATCGCTCCTCACCATGGCTTCAATCTCAGGCGACATGCCGTCCACCGTTATCTCCGTTCTTATTTCACGGATCACATCTTCCCATGGAAGCAAGCCTACTTTGACAATAGTATTCTCCCCCGCTGTGACGTGAACGGATTCCACCCCATAGCCCACCAGGATTTTGTCAAAGACCTCGCGGATCACTTGCTCCTTTTGAAG
>DFES01000044.1:4406-4620 GCA_002369175.1 Selenomonadaceae bacterium UBA3796 | reverse complement strand
GATTCCTTCGCTCTCGTCACGGGCGCCTTCGGGGGCCGTTTCGATCACACCTTCGCCAATGTTTACTCCTGTGCCAACTCCGGTCCATGCTGCCTTGCCGATGAGCGGGAGATCCTCCTTTTCCTCAAGGACTCCATGACCCTTCATATTGCATGCCATCAAACGCCCCATGCCATTTCACTCCTTCCTCTCACCGATGTATGCAGCGGCATCT
>DFES01000044.1:4102-4338 GCA_002369175.1 Selenomonadaceae bacterium UBA3796 | reverse complement strand
CATCGAAGGCGTCCACTGGCCCCTCAGGGATGCCCTGCTGTACCAGAAACTCCCCAATGCCGTCAGCAACATACCCGAAAAAAAAGAATTCCCCATCGCATTGCAAAGGGGAATCCTTGGGGTTTACCTGCATTATGCATGATGTGACGTTTCCGGATCGAGCATATTCTCCAAGGTCTCAAAGAGAACTTCCGGTTCCACTGGTTTGGAAAGATGGGCATTCAGCCCGGCCTGCA
>DFES01000044.1:0-4025 GCA_002369175.1 Selenomonadaceae bacterium UBA3796 | reverse complement strand
GCACATCTTCATCAAAGGCATTGGCAGTGAGCGCGATAATCGGAATGGATTTTGCGTCTTCCCGTTTCATGGCGCGAATCGCCATCGTCGCCTGCAGGCCATCCATTTCCGGCATCCGCATATCCATGAGGATTGCGTCATAATAGCCCTCGGGATGGGAAGCGAACATTTCCACGGCGATTTTTCCGTTTTCGGCATGCTCGGACTGAATGTCCCGCATGGAAAGAACCTCTTTCAGAATCTCAGCGTTGACAATCATATCCTCTGCCAGAAGAATCCGGCGACCTGCCAGCTCGGCCTTCTTTTTCTCCACGGAAAGGAGCATCCGCTTCTTTTTCAGAGTTTTCTTAAATTCCTCCAAGAGGCTGCCGTAGAAAAGCGGCTTTGAGATGAAGCTGTCCACACCGGCCGATACGGCCTCCTCCATCACCTCGTCCCAGTGGTATGCCGTCAGAATGATGATGGCGGACTCATCGCTGATGATGGAGCGGATCTGCCGTGTTGCCTCCACACCGTCCATTTCCGGCATGCGCCAGTCCACGATGATGAGGTTATAGGGATCGCGGCGGGCATGGCGCAGACGCACCATTTCCAAGGCCTCCTTTCCGGATAGTGCCGTCTCCGTCAATATCCCCTCCTGGCCGAGGACCACCTTGGCGTGCTCGCAGGCAACAGGATCGTCATCTATGATGAGGACCTTCATGTCCTGCGGACGAACCTCCACCTCACCGGCACCACCATCCTCCTTCTTGTCGGAGTCCAGAAGCGTCACTGTCACGGTGAACGTCGTCCCAACACCCTTCTCGCTCTCCACGTCGATTTTCCCGTTCATCATCTCGATGATGTTCTTCGTAATGGCCATGCCAAGACCGGAACTTCCGTATTTGCTGGTAGTAGTGGCATCTTCCTGGCTGAATGTATCAAAGAGCTTCGGCAAAAACTCCTTGCTCATGCCGATTCCCGTGTCCCGGACCGTGAATCGAAGGGTTGATTTGCCGTCAAAGCCTGCAATCCGTTCCACCAGAAATTCCACCCTGCCTTCCTTGGGAGTGAATTTCACGGCATTTCCCAGGAGGTTGATGAGAGCCTGGCGCAGTTTCATATGATCGCCGATATAATAGCTGGCAATCGGCCCGTTCAGCCGGCAGTCGTAAGCAAGCTCCTTTTCATCGCACTGCCCTCCGACAATGGTATTGATCTGCTCCAGGAACTTGGAAAAGGCAAACTCCTCGTTCCGAATGACCATGCGTCCCGATTCGATGCGGGACATATCCAGAATATCGTTGATGAGGGACAGAAGATGTTTTGCGGAACTGTCGATTTTCTCCAGATATCCCCTCGTCGTGGGAGAGATTCCCGGCTCATGGAGAGCCAGGCTGTCAAGACCGATGATGGCGTTCATGGGCGTACGGATCTCATGGCTCATATTGGAGAGGAATACGGTCTTCGCCTTGCTGGCCTCCTCGGCGGTCTTGAGGGCATCCCCCAGCGCCTGGCTCTTCTCCATGGAATCCCGCATCTCCTTGTCGATATCCGTGAAGCCAACACCCAGAATATTGACGGAAGCCTCCTCTCGTCCATCCCGTCCTGTGGCTCGCGCCATCTTGAGCATCTCATACGTCTCCTGTCCTCCATGATTCACCATGTAGCGATAGGAAATGACAGCTTCCTCCGACAATGCCTTCCGTATGGCAACGGGATCGATGAACTCCCGGAATCCCTCCCGGAATTCCTCTGTCACGTAATGGTCGGCATAGGCCAGGAACCGTTCCTGGAAGGGGAAATGCTCTCCTTCCTCCGCTGCATCCTGAACATCCCAGTCCTTGCGATAACAAACGCCTTCGTCGTTGCTCAGGTCCACATAATAGACGCTGCGGTAGTCAGAGGAAAGAGCTGTAATCATGCGGCCCTGCTGGGTTTTCTTCTTCTCCTGCTGCAGGAGTTCTTCCTGCAGTGCCAGCTGCTCCTCCATTTCCTGCTGCTTGACACGGTTCTCCGTTTCCGAGACTTCCCTTGCCAAAGTCATGCTGGCTGCTCTGCGGGTCTGCTGGATCATCACCGCAAAGACAATCAGCAGCACCAACGCCGTCAAGACAGACTGTGTGAGACTGCGGCGCACAATGCCTTCGGAAATGCTGCCGACCTGGTCGCTGATGATGCTCTCCCGCACGAGATAGGTCAGCATCCAGTCCGTCCCGTGAACAGGGACATAGCACATGGTTTCCCTGATATCATTGTAAACAAAGGACACCCGCCCCTGCTTTCGGGCAGCAAACTCCTCTTTCATGGTTTCGAGGCTGGAGCCTTTTTCAAATCTTGCCTTCTCCAGTACCAGCAGCAGGTTATTCTCTCCTGCCAGACCTCCCAGAACGAAATTGGTGAGGGAAGTTCCATCCCCCGTGTAGATATTGCAGAAGGTTGTGCGCTGATTGCCCCCCTGCAGGGATATCCCCTTCAGCATCCGTGCCATGTCAATTTCCATGAAGCAGACAACCAGCTCCCTGCCGGCGAGGGGAAGACGATCCACCGGCATGGCAACGATGACTGTCTTGCTCTCTCCTTTGGTATTTTTAAGGGAAATCTCCGGCTCTGCAAGCGTACGATAATCAAAGCGGTACTGATCAATATCCGTGCGCGTGCCGCGGGATGTATAGATCAGCCCCTCCGAATCCACAAAGGCAAATTTCTCCAATCCGTAAAGCTGCTTCATCCTGGCCTGGTATGCCTGCAGGCTCTCTACGCTGGACAGATCAGATTTCTCCAGGAGCCCGATGGCAACGTCCAAATCAGTGATATAGCTGGACAATGCAGAATCCACCACCTGCTCCCGCCGTTCCGCCAGCTCATCAAGATACATCAGGCTCACGGTGTGCACAGCATCATCCGTATCCTCGCCGGCGCTATGGCCTGTCCAAAAAGTGCCGATGACCAGTATGACAGCAACAATGATACTGCCAATGACCGCCTCACGCACGATGCCTCCCCCTTGCTCTGTCTTCATCTCTTGCACTCTCCTCTAAACTGATTTGCTGACGATATTTGATGATATTATTCGTCACGATTCCCTCGATATCCTTCTGCTTCTTCCTTTCTTCAGAAAGCATCCTTTCCCGCAAATCCGTCCGGCCATGCTGCTGAAATTACGGCAAAATTTATGGGCTTTCAGGGATGCTGTCCTCCGAAAGCCCACATACGCTCCACGTATTGGAATATTGGAATTTTAGCTATTTCTTCTCGTGTGCCTTCACGAAATCATCGATGAGCTTGACGAATTTGTCTCCACGGGCCTTTGATTCATCTGCTTCCTTCGCATATTTCTCCAAATCCGCCTTGGGGAGGCTGCTGCTGACGGAATCCATGTCCTTTACAAGAGTAGCGCATATGGAGCGTCCCCATTCTATTCCAGCCTGACGGACGGTAGGATCATTGCGCATCGCTTCGAGAATGACCTTTCCATCCTTATCCTTGTCACTCTTCTCAAGCATGATCATCATATCATCAAAATGGGAAATGACATATTCATTCTGCTCTTCCGTGGTCATCTTGACATACTTGGGAATATCCGTCTCGATCTTATCCGCAATCGCATTTCCCACCTGCACCACGCTATAGGTAACAGCTCCAACCGCAACAACTCCCAGAACAACTATGCCGATAAGAACCTTTTGCCATGTTTTCTTTCTATTCCTCCCTTTTCCCCAGAATCTCCATCATTGAGCTATTTTTTCAAGATAGCTCAGCCTCTCATCCATGGATTTCCTCTTCTCCTCGTATCCGGCCAGCTTCTCCCGCTCTCCGGCAACCACATTTTCCGGTGCCTTGGCAAGAAAGCCCGGATTCTCCAGCTTTCCTCGGAGCCTCTGGATCTCCTTTTCCAATTTCTCCGACTCTTTCCTGAGACGAGCAGTTTCCTTCTCCACGTCAATGAGCCCCTTCAAGGGAAGGTAGATCTCGACACCGCTCGTCACCCCTGCCATGGCATTCTCCGGCTTTTCCGCATTCATTTCCAGAATCGTAACCGGCTC
>DFES01000067.1 GCA_002369175.1 Selenomonadaceae bacterium UBA3796 | reverse complement strand
TTCCTGCTTTATAAAGCAGAGGAAGAAAATATTGCGGTCAATGCCTTGATACAGGATGAGAATGTCTGGCTGACGCAGAAGACGATAGCAGAGTTGTTTGGATGTACGGTAAGCAACATTTCCATTCATCTGAAAAATGTCTACAATGAAGGGGAATTAGAGGAAGCTGCAACTGTTAAAGAAATTTTAATAGTTGCCCAAGAAGGACAAAGGTCTGTCAAGAGAAACCAGATTTTCTACAATCTCGATGCTATCATCTCGGTTGGCTACCGCGTGAACTCGAAGCGGGCCACGAACTTCCGTATTTGGGCGACTCAGGTTCTGAAGGAATATATGCTGAAGGGGTTTGTGCTGGACGATGACCGACTGAAGCAGGGCAAGGCAACCTTTGGCAAGGACTATTTCCGTGAACTGTTGGAGCGGGTGCGTTCCATCCGTGCCAGCGAGAGACGCATCTGGCAGCAGATAACGGATATCTTCGCGGAATGCAGCATCGACTATGACAAGAACGCCGAGGTCACGCACAACTTTTACGCCATGGTGCAGAACAAGTTCCATTACGCCATCGTTGGGGAGACGGCTGCGGAAATCATCTACCATCGAGCCGACCACGGGCAGGAGCACATGGGGCTGACCACATGGAAGAATGCCCCAGACGGGCGCATCTTGCAGTCGGATGTGACCGTGGCGAAGAACTATCTGGACGAGAAGCAAATCAGAAGGCTGGAACGTGCCGTTACAGGCTATTTCGACTATATTGAAGACCTCATCGAGAATGAGCAAGCGTTCACCATGGAGCAGTTCGCTCAGAGCGTCAATGCCTTTTTGGAATTCCGTCGTTACAAGATATTGACCGATAGGGGAAGCATATCCAAGAAGCAGGCCGATGCCAAGGCCATAGAGGAATATCATGTGTTCAATAAGAGCCAGAAGATTGATTCGGATTTTGACAAGGAAGTCAGGAAAATGCTGGGGCAGTAGGACTTCGACAGTATGGACGAGATGGAACTGACTGCAGCAGGAGATTTGGCACACGCGTGTGCCAAATTCGATTGGTTCATGTGCACAAGAGATTTTGAACGCATGCGTTCAAAATCGGATTTCCAAGCAAAGAGGAGAGAGCGATGGAGAAGCAGAAGCGCATCCCGAAGCGGAGGTTCAGGGAGTTTTTGGAGGCGGGGGAGTGGGAAGAAAAGGAATTTAGGGAATTAGGCTCTGTCGCTATGTGCAGACGAATATTCAAGGAGCAGACCAGTGAAAGAGGTGAAGTTCCATTTTATAAAATTGGCACTTTTGGTACGCAACCTGACGCATTTATTTCCAGAGACTTGTTTGAAAAATGCAAAAGAGAATACTCTTATCCTAATGTCGGCGATATTCTTATTTCAGCTTCTGGCAGTATAGGTAGAACAGTTACATATCGAGGTGAAGATGCTTATTTTCAAGATTCCAATATTATCTGGTTGCAACATGATTCCAGATTAGACAATAGTTTCCTCAAACAAGTATATGAATTTGTTGAATGGTCGGGACTGGAAGGAAGCACAATTCAGAGATTATACAATAAAAACCTTCTGGACACTAAGATTGTTATTCCAGATAACAACGAACAACAAAAAATAGGCGACTTCTGCCGCCGCCTCGACACCCTTATCGCCCTTCACCAGCAGAAACTCTCCAAGCTTAAGGACTTAAAGCAGGCGTATCTTACGGAGATGTTCCCTGCCCCTGGCGAGAAACGGCCACGGAGAAGGTTCAAGGGATTTAGTGGGAATTGGACAGAGAAGATACTGTGTCATTTAGCCGAAATCAAAGACAGTGCTCGAGTTCCCAATAATTTATGGACTAGCGAGGGGGTTCCATACTTACGGTCTAGTGACTTAGCAAACAAAGGTCTTACAGGTGATTTGTATATCAGTCATCATAGCTATGAAATGTATAAGGCTCAAACTGGGGCACCATCGATGGGTGATGTTCTTTTCACAAGTGGAGGACAGGTTGGTATTACTTTTTTGAAAGAAGATGATTCTCCACTATATGTCCAAGGTGGAGCTGTCCTGTATGTAAAGACTTCATCATCTAAAAATCTATGTGGTCAATACCTCAAAACTTTTTTCGAGACGAATATCATGCAATCATACATGGCAAATGCGTCTGTCGGTGGGACAATAAAACACTTTACCGTAGGTCCTGCGAGTAACGCATTAATAACGTATCCATCAGTAGAAGAACAGCAGTTGATTGGTGATTTTTTTAAACGTATTGATAATGGTTTGTATTCTTGCCAAGACAAGTTAAATAAGCTCCAATCCCTCAAGCAAGCCTATCTCTCCGAGCTTTTCGTCTAAGGAGGCAGTCTATGGGTGAATACGATATCTCTGCCCTCCTGCATCAGCTTCGGGCGGAACGGGAACGCAAGTACAAGGGCGGCATCTACTATTTCACGCAAACGGAGCTGGCTTATAACAGCAACCGCATCGAGGGCAGTCGTCTTTCCAGGGAGCATACACGGAACCTTTTCGAGACGAAGACCCTGATTGCCGCCAAAGACGAGGCCATCCGCGCCGACGATGTGGTGGAGACGATGAACCATTTCCGCGCCTTTGACCATGTGCTGTCTGGGGCCGAGGAAGCCCTGACGGAGGAGTTCATCAAGCATCTGCACTTCATCCTGAAGGCGGGAACCTCCGATGCTGGCATGGAATGGTTCCGTGTGGGCGAATACAAGAAGGTCGCCAACATCGTAGGGGGGCGCGAGACATCCGCGCCAGAGAATGTCCCCCGTGATATCCGCGACCTGCTGGAGCGATACGAAGAGGCGCCTTTTCACGATATCGACAGCATCCTCGCCTTCCACGAGCGCTTCGAGTCCATCCATCCCTTTCAGGACGGCAACGGGCGGGTCGGCAGGCTCATCCTGTTCAAGGAGTGCCTGCGGCAAGGCGTAGTGCCCTTCATCATCGACACCGAGCACAAGGATTTCTACTATCGAGGACTCCGAATGTATCACAAAGGAAAAGGCTATCTGCGTGACACCTGCCTTTCGGCGCAGGACAAATATACGGCCTATTGCGCCAAGATGGTGCCAGGATTTCTGAAAGAGGCAACAAAATGAGCAACACACCAAAGACAGCCTCCGAGCGGCAGTTTCAGGAGGATTTTTGCAAGCGTCTGGAGCGCTATCGCTGGACGGCTCCCGGTGCGCTTAACGGCAACAAGCGCAAGGTCACGGTGGAGACACTGACTGCCAACTGGCGGCACGAGCTCAACCGCATGAATGCAGACCAACTGGAGGGCGTTCCCCTGACGGATGCAGAGTTTCAGCAGGTCATGGCGCGGGTCAATGCCATCTCGGACAGCTACGAAGCCGCCAAGCTCCTGTCCATGGAGAACTCTACGGGCAAGATTGACGGCATCTACCGCGACAAGCAGGAAGGCGTAACCAGGAAGCAGGTCACGCTCACCATCTTTCGGAAGGCAGAGGTGGGCGGCGGAGAGTCCAGCTATCAGATTGCGAGGGAGGTGTCTACCGAAAGCGGCAACCGCTTTGATATCGTCCTGCTTATCAATGGCCTGCCCCTCATCAACATCGAGCTGAAGCGGGCGGATGTGTCACTGGACGAGGCGTTCATGCAGTTCAAGCGCTACTATCAGGACGGCGAGTACATCCACAATTTCATGGTCTTCTCCCAGATGATGGTCATGGCCTCTCCCATCGAAACCCGCTACTTTGCCTCGCCCCGCTCCGTCATCCGCTTCAACCCCAGCTTTGTATTCCATTGGGCGGACAAGAAAAATCAGCCCGTAAACAAATGGGAAGCCGTGGTGGACAAGTTCCTGATGATCCCCATGGCGCACCAGATGGTCGGCGACTATCTCGTGCTCTATGAGGCGGACACCCCAGAGGAACGCTGCCACATGCTGATGCGCCCCTATCAGGTCTACGCCTTGCAGGCCGTGGAGCTTGCAGCTTTCGGGCACGACGAGCATACGGACGGCATTCCTCACGGCGGCTATGTCTGGCACACGACAGGTTCGGGCAAAACCATCACCAGCTTCAAGACCGCGCTCTTTCTCTCCACGCGGGCTGGATTCGACAAAATCATCTTTATGGTGGACCGAAGGGAGCTGGACAAGAACACAAGCGAGAAATTCCAGCAGTACGCCGCCTATGAGCCTGTCACCGTGGACAGCACACCGCATACCTTCCAGCTCGAAAAGAGCCTGAAAGCCAAGGGCATCGTAGTCACAACGACCTTTAAGATGAACGAGCTGGTGAAGCGGCTGCGGGAAAACGGGAGCGACAAATTCCAAGAGAAGAAGTTCGTCTTCATCATCGACGAGGCGCACCGCACGACCATGGGGCAGATGATGGGCGCCATCAAGGACTATTTCCGCAGGAACAGCCTCTTTTTCGGGTTCACGGGTACGCCGCTCTTTGACGAGAACCATGTGCGGGGCTCCGTCAACGAGAAGAGCGAGGCCATCCGAACCACGGAAGCACTGTTCGGCCCGCTGCTCCATGCCTACACCATCGACCAGGCTATCGCAGACCGCAACGTGCTGGGCTTTCATGTGCAGTACGTCAACACGGGTGAGTTCAGGAGCTACGAGGAGCTGCGGGAGCGGCTGGTGGAATACTGGCTCGGAGAAGAGGACAACACGGCTGCGCAGGACGAGCTGGCAGCTTCTGGAAAACGATGAGAAAGCCAAAAAGGCGTTCATCAAGGCGTTCCGTCAGGCGGCGAAGCAGCTTGCCAGACTGGAGCAGTACTATGAGTACGAATGGCAGGACGAGCCTTTTGGCATGGACTACGATACTTGGCTCAGATATGTCGGGGCGTACAAGAACCTGACCAGAAGGGAGGAGGAGCCGCCTGATGTGGTCATCCAGCCCCTCCCAGGCAGGGTGAAGGTCGTGGGCGGCACGAAGGTCGATGCGGCCTACATCATCGCGCTGGTGGGCGAGAAGACGAAGGTCGTGGACGGCATCCGTGTCATCGACGAGGAATCCTTCCGCATCATTCTGGAGCAGATACAGGAATTCAGCGACCTGGGGCAGAAAAAGGCCGCTGACGTTCTGGGCGCGTTCCTGAAGGATTTGCAGACAGGGAAAGTCCCCGCAGGGGAAAACGCCGACGCAGCCTTTGCAGGCTGGAAAGCGGCGCAATATGAGCAGGAGCTTTCGGATTTCTCCGCCGAATGGGGTCTGAAGGCAAACATTCTCGACAGCGCCGTGAGGGCATACGACGGAAGCTCCCCGGAGACCGTCCCGCTACTCGAAGAAATCAAGGAGTCCCTGGACTTTGAGCAAGCGGAGGTCAAGCACGGCCCCAGCCGCAGGAAGCACTGGTATGCATTAGGCGAACGGCTGCCCGTCTGGGTGAAGGAAACACGGGAGAGCTATTTGACATAGGGATACGGACATTTTTCGTCACATGGAGGGGGTTGGGGGTTCGAATCCCTCGGCGAACACCATGACATCTCGGCAGTACGCTTTGCGTACTGCCTTTTTTGTCTGCATTTCCCTTGGAGTTTGCTTTGCCGAAAAGACAGTATCTATGATATACTGTTCCCATAGTTGCGTAAAACTACACGGAAAGGAAGATGCAGGAATGTTAACAGAGGAATTCAAGGCGAAGGTAGAGGATCACATCATCAAACAGGCGGCTATGGTAGATCATCTCGGCGTGAAGATGGACAGCGCAGAAGAAGGGCGTGTCGTGCTCTCCATGGATGTGGCGCTCCATACCACCAACGGCTACCGCATCTGCCATGGAGGCACCTTCATGACGCTTGCGGACTCCGCCATGGGAGCCGTCTGCTTTGCCTACAATAAGAAGGTTGTGACACTGGAGGCAAACATCAGCTACTTGAAGAGTGCTCCGGTCGGACGCCATCTGCGCTGTGTGGCTACCTGCCTCCACAACGGAGCGAGAACCCTGTCCTGCGCCTGCGATATCCTGGATGAAGAAGACCACCTGTGCGCCCAGGCCAGAGGAACCTTTTTCGTGGTGGGGAAAATTGAGTAACGAAATACGTTATCCACAGAAACCCTGTGCATAAGCGTGGAATTTCTGTGGATAACCCTTGGGATAACCGGTGGAAAGCTCTACGAGGAGGGATTTGAATGGAGTATGAGCGCATCTTGGCCATTGGGGATATGCACGGCAATTTCAATCGGCTGCTGTCCGTCTTTCGTAAGATTCAATTCCGCCCGGAAAACGATCTCCTGATTCTCCTGGGCGATTATATTGACCGTGGAACTGAAAATATGCGCTGTCTGCGCTGGGCCATGGAAATGAGCGAAAAGGAAAATGTCATCGCCCTTCGGGGGAATCACGAGCAAATGATGCTGGCCTATTATGCCATGGAAGGCGAATACAACGAAATATGGCTGCCCAACGGAGGAAGTGCTACAAAGCGTGAACTGGATGCCTGGATGAAACGGGATCCCGATGCCCTCAAGAGAGTCCTGCGCTTTCTCTTGCACCGTCCTCTCTATCACCGTGTAACAGCAAACGGACAGGAATATATTTTCTGCCACGCAGGATTAAAACCCGGTATCCCTCTGGAAGAACAGACAGAGGACAGCCTTCTCTGGATCCGCAGTGAATTTTACAAATATTATAACGGTTCTTCCATCGTCATCGTTGGACACACCCCCACACTCTATCTTCTTCCGGATCACACTGCCCCCATCTTTCTGAAAAACAACGTCATACTTGTGGATACAGGTTCCTTCCTCCCCAATGGACACATTTCCTGTGTGGACGTCCTTCACGGAACCGTTTGGCAAAGTGATGCAAATTGCAGCTAAAGGGCACCCAGTTTTTATCGTCCACAAAATAAAACATGGTACAATTTTGTCGCAGAAATGAGTTTCAATAAAATATAAAGAGCATATTTATCCGCAAAAATATTTATTGAAACGTAACATTTTTTATTTATAATCATAGAAGAAGGAAGCAACATCCTTGAAAAACAGCGATTCCGGAAAAGGAAGATGAAGAATCTGCGGGAAGGAAGGTGAAAATCCATGAAAGGTGTGTTGAGACAGAGCATGGATAGACAAGGACGTGATATGTGAACGGGAAACCTGCAAAAATGTGTGAGCAGAAAGAAAAGCAAAAGAATGACCATCCAGAATGAGAAAAATGTGAGAAAAGAAAGAAAAAAGGAAAAACACGCCCCGACAGCGAATTAACATATATATTGAAATGCGTGACACACAACGTTAGGAGCGATCTCGATGGTACAGAGAACTTTTGAAGTACCTCTGGAAGTGGAACATGACCTTCTGGCCTCCTGGGCGCGAACCCAGGCAATCTTGGAAGAAATAAGGGACGATCCCCTTTATGAAAATTCCGGCAGCATCTACGTCAAAGTGCTGATGGCCAATCTTCTCGACGAGAGCGCGCAGAAAGCGCTCAACTTCATTCAGGAGGGACTTCCCAAAGCAACGGTGACGGGCATGTCCCTTACACTCTTTGCCCAAAAGAACTGGGACAAGACCTTTCTGCGCCTTTCCGTATGCTTCTTCCAGACAACTCGTGTAACCGTGATCGCCCAAGAACGAACGGCTGACATGACCTGTCTGGAACGTGGAAGGGCGATGGGAAAGAGCATCTCTTCCATGGAAAGCGTAAAGGCCGTGGAAATTCTCATCACGGGCGGAGTCCATGTCGATGTTGCAAAATTCCTTGAGGGCGTCACCGAAGGAAACGAAGCCATCCCCTTCTTCGGCGCAGTTGCAGGCACCTTCGATGTGGAGGAAGACAAGAACATCCAATCCAATATCTTCCATATAACGGAAAACAAGAACGAGGATTCTGCTTGGAGCGAAGGCTCCTATCATTATGTGGTCGGCAACGGCAAAATCATAAACGGCGTGGTGCTGGTGGCCTTCTCCGGAGAGGAACTTCATGTAAAGGCGGACTACATCCTGGGCTGGAAGCCTCTGGGGCGGGAGTTCAAGGTAACGGAAAGCGCAGGTGACAACTGTGTTGCCCGCATCAACGATATGGCGGCGGCAGAAATCTACCACCGCTATCTCAATGTTCCCACCGATGACAAGTTTCTCTTCAATATCTGCGAATTCCCCCTCATGGTGGAGCGCGACGGCTGCATGATTGCCCGCGTACCGCCCTGCTACGATGCCAAGAAGCGCCTGTACTTCAACGGAGATATCCGGGAGGGAGAAAAACTTCATTTGAGCTATGGGAATCCCCAGGAAATCCTCCGGGAGACCTGGGATGCCAGCGAGGAGATGCGCCTCTTCGAACCCGACGGACTTTGGCTCTTCGCATGCGGAAATCGCGCTTTTTTCCTCAAGGAAAACGCCGATATCGAAATCAGCGACTATCTGCGTTTCTGCCCCCAGATGGTCGTCGGCCACGGCCAGGCGGAAATCTACGCCCATGAAGGCAGGGGCGGCATCCTGAACACGGCACTGATCGCTGTCGGGATGCGTGAGGGAGAGGCGAAGGAGCTTTCCACCGATGTTGAGGAATGCACCTGTCCCTACGACCACCCAAGCCAGATCATCCCCCTCTCCACCCGCCTGGCCACGTTCCTGGATATCACGGCGCAGGATCTCAAGGCGATGGCAACGGAAGCAAAGAAGGCCAATGTTGCAAAGTCCCAATTCCTCTCCAACATGAGCCACGAAATCCGAACCCCCATCAACGCCATCCTTGGCATGGATGAGATGATCCTTCGGGAATGCAAGGACGCGGCCATACTGGAATATGCGGAAAATATACGCCATGCGGGCAACAGTCTGTTGGGACTTGTGAATGACATCCTCGATTTCTCGAAAATCGAAGCGGGAAAAATGGATATCATCCCCGTCGAGTACGACCTGAGTTCCATGCTGAATGACCTGGTGAACATGTCCAGGAACCGAGCGGAGAAAAAAGGTCTCCGGTTCATTATCGAAGCGTCGGAGGACATTCCAAGCATCCTCTTCGGCGATGAGATCCGCCTCAAGCAAGTCATCACCAATATCCTGACCAATGCCGTCAAGTACACGGAAAAAGGAACCGTGACCCTCTCCGTCGACTATGAGAGACAGGATGATGAGGATATCCTGCTCCAGATCCGCGTGACGGATACGGGCATCGGCATCAAGGAGCATGACATCCCGAAACTCTTCAATGCCTTTGAGCGCCTTGAAGAGGAACGCAACCGGGCTGTCGAGGGAACGGGGCTTGGGATGAACATAACCCAGCGTCTTCTTTCCCTCATGGGAAGCCGCCTGAACATCGCAAGCACCTATGGGAAAGGCTCCGTCTTTTCTTTTGCCGTAGCGCAGAAGGTCATGAACTGGGATCCCATGGGCAATTTTGAAGATGCCTATCACCGCATGATGAACCGGCGGGAGGAATACAAAGAATCCTTCACGGCTCCCAAGGCGAAAATTCTCGTGGTGGACGACACTGCCATGAACATCACTGTGATGAAAGGACTCCTGAAGCAGACAAGGGTACAGATCCATGCGGCAGAAAGCGGCTATGAATGCCTGCACATGGTCACGAAAGAGCATTATGACCTCATCTTCCTCGACCATCGCATGCCGGGCATTGACGGCATCGAAACCCTGCAGCGCATGAAGGCTCTGCCTGAGAATCTCAACCGGGAAACGCCTGTCATTTCCCTCACAGCGAACGCCGTATCGGGAGCCAGAAGGATCTACATAGACGCAGGCTTTCAGGATTATCTGACAAAGCCCATTCACAGCGGACATCTCGAAGCCCTGATGATAAAATACCTGCCCAGGGATAAGGTACATCTTGGCTCCGCACCGGAAGAACCCTCAGAGGAAGAGGCAGCAACGGTGGACGCGAAAATTCCCTCCTGGCTGACCGAAACGGAAGGACTTGATACGAAACAGGGAGTTCTCTACTGCGGAACTGTTCCAACCTACCTCGGTGCGTTGAAGGTGTTTGCAGAGGGCATACAGACGGGTGCAAAGGAAATACAGCGGTATTTTGATCACCAGGAATGGAAAAGCTATACCGTAAAGGTGCATGCGCTCAAGAGCACGGCAAAACTCATCGGTGCAAAGGAACTCTCCGATCGCGCCAAACGCCTGGAGGATGCCGGAAATAACGGCTACCTGGAGGAAATCGCGCAGAACACACCTGCCCTTCTCACCCTCTACCGCAGCTACGCAGAGAAACTCGCTGCTCTCATCACCCCGGAGAAGGATTCCAAGGAGAAGCCCCCCATTGATGAGACGGAGCTTGCAGAAGCCTTTGAAACCATGCGGGAAGTCACAGCGGCCTTCGATTATGACAACCTGATGTTCCTGCTGGATTCCCTGGATGACTACCGCCTGCCCCCGGAAGCAGAAAAAAAGCACCGCTCGATCAAAAGAGCGGCACAAATACCGGATTGGGAACAGGTGAAAAAAATATTGGCCTAAGATTTAATCAACACGCCCTAGTGTAAG
>DFES01000127.1 GCA_002369175.1 Selenomonadaceae bacterium UBA3796 | reverse complement strand
CGGCAATCGTCTGGGAACGCTGCAGGATATCGATCTGTCCCCGCGCAAACAGGCCTTCCTTGATGTTCTCCCCTGCTTCGCTCAATTCCACGCGCACGGTGTAGGTTTTGGAGGACTCCTCCATGGCGGGGCTCACATAGATGATTCGCCCCATGCATTCCCTTCCCAAGGCATCAATGTTCATCCGGATTTCCTGTCCCGTCTGCAGAATGGCCGCATCCTTTTCGGAAAGCGCACAGTCCACATAGATACGGCTGGCATCCACAAGGGAAAAAACCTTTGTGCCCGCCGCTGCCAGCACTCCCGCTTCCGCATTTCGATAGCCGATGATGCCGTTTCGCGGAGCACGCAAAATGAGATCCTCCCGCTGCTTTTGGAGAGCCTCCGTGGATATGGCCTGTTGCTCTGCCGTATAGCGCTTTGCCTCAACACTGGCCGGACTTCCGCTCTCTGCCTGATTCTCCAGAACTTCAAAGGCAGCCTTTTTCGTCAGGTACTCCTTCTCCACAGAGTCCAGCGTATCCCGCGAAATCGCCCCGATGCTGAAAAGATATTGGTTGCGCTCATACTTTCCCTGCTCCAGCACAAAGGCATTTTTTGCCATGATGTAGTTCGCATCATAGGAAACTTCCGCTTCGATGGCATTTTCTGCAGCCGCCTTTGCCGCTGCCATATTCTGCCGTATGGAGATATCCAGGTCTTCCGTATCCTGAATCAGGAGAATATCTCCCTCCTGTACGGCATCCCCCAGGTCTGCATACACGGACAGAATGCGCCCTGTATATTTCGGAGCCAAGGGAATATTTGCCTCCGCAACGGTCTGGCCGGAAAGGAGGACACGGCGCATCATATCCGCCCGCACGACCTTTTTCGTCTGAACCATGGGCTTTCCCTTCGCAATCTGCGGCTTCAGACCTTTTGCGCCACCGGAATAAAAATGCGCCGCAACCACAAGGAGCGCCACACAAATGACAAATGCAACAGCAAACTCCCTGCGCTTTAGCCCTGTCCACCCCTGCCTCATAGATATCCCCCCAGATAACGCTGGAATAACTCGCCTAGAACCCCGTACGCTTGAACATTTTTGCCAGCTCCTCGCTGGAAAATTTGAGAATGGTCGGCCTGCCATGGGGACACGTGTAGGGATACGCCGTAGCGGCAAGCTCTTCCAACACGATCTGCATCTGGCGGAAATTGAGCTCATCCCCCGCTTTGATGGCCGCGCGGCAGGCCGTTGTTGCCAGGACCTCATGGCGTATCTCCCTTGCCGTGACCTCATGTGACTCCCGAAGATTCACAAGGATTTCCCGAATCACATCCTCCGCCTCTCCCACGGGAATGTCTGCAGGAATTTCCGTGAGGCGGAACTCTCTGGGGCCACTGGCCTCCAGGGAAAACCCAAGCCCCCGGAAGGTTTCCTGATGCGTCTCAATGAATGCCGCCTCACTTTCTTCAAACTCCAACACCAGATGCACCAGAAGCTGCTGGGTGGGAATTCCCTCTGCCATGGCAGAGAACTTGTCAAAGAGGATTCTCTCATGGGCTGCATGCTGATCCACAATGTAGAGACCCTTGAGATCCTGGGCGATGATGTAGCACTTGTCCACCTGCCCGATGGGGAGGACGCTCCCCTCAAAGGAGAGCTCTTCTCCGCTGTCTGCACTGCTCCCATGGGAAGACTCCTTTTCTTCGGGGGCAAGAGCCTCTCCCGAGGAAGCTGCGGAGGAGGATACACCGCCAAAAAGCATGGCCTCCCGCGCCTCCTGCAAGCTCATCGCCGGAGAACCCATGGAAGGACGGCTCACCGCCTCATAGACAGTCTTCGGGAAAACTTCTCGGGAGGACGCTTTTGCCACAGGTTCGGCAGCAGGCACGAAATGCATGGGTTCCATGGTGTAATGGCGATCTGCTTTCTCCACCACCGCCGCCACCTGCTGAAGGGACTGGCCGGATGGACGAACAGCATCCAGCACTGCCTTGTAGACCGCCTTGAAGATACGGCTCTCATCCTCAAACTTCATTTCAATTTTCTGGGGATGCACGTTGACATCAATGGTGCGCTGCGGCACTTCGATCTTGAGTACCGCGAGAGGAAACCCGCTCTTCGGTATCATGGACTTATAGGCATTGTCCAGCGCTTTCGCAACGGCTTTGTTTTGAATGATGCGTCCATTGACGATGCAGGTCTGCCATGCACGGCTGCTCTTCAGCATGGAGGGCTTCGTGATATAGCCGGAAATCCGTATGTCCTCGTCTTCCAGACCAAGGCCGAGCAAGGACTCTGCTGTTCCCGCACCGTAGAGGCTCCGGATGGCATCGTAGAGATTGCCGTTTCCCGGCGTCACAAGGGAAAGCTTGTTATTGTTCACGAAGCGAAAGGCAATGTCCGGGCGGGAAAGAGCAAGCTTCACAAGGAACTCGTTGATTTTCCCGGCTTCGGTATGGTTTGTCTTCAAAAACTTCTTGCGGGCCGGCGTATTGAAGAAAAGATCCTCCACCCGAATGGAGGTGCCGATATTGCAGCCTGCTTCCCGAATGTCCGGCTCCTTGCCGCCGACAACATCCACCCTTGTTCCAAATTCGCTTCCCTCCTGCCGCGTCAACATGGAAAAACGGGCTACGGAAGCAATCGTCGGAAGCGCCTCCCCGCGGAATCCCAAGGTGTCTATGGAGGCAAGATCCCCAACTTCCCGGATCTTGCTGGTGGCATGGCGGAGAATCGCCAGTTTCGCATCCTCCATGCTCATGCCCTTTCCGTTGTCCGTCACCCGCATGAGGCTGGTGCCGCCTGCCATGATTTCCACTTCGATGCGGTCTGCTCCGGCATCCATGGAATTTTCCACGAGCTCCTTAATGACAGAGGCAGGGCGTTCCACCACTTCTCCCGCAGCGATTTTATTGATGGTGCTGTCATCCAGCACATGAATGATGCTCACGATCTCCCCGCCTCCTTTTTCGCCTGCTCCTGCAGGCTATAAAGCTCGTTCATTGCCTCCAGCGGCGTCATGGACATGACATCCAGAGAAAGAAGTTTCTCGCGGATGACCGAAGTGAAGAGGGATTCCATGAAGCCTGTCTGCACAGGCGGTGTTTTTTCTTCCGCCCCTTTTTTCTGCTCCGCTCCTCCATTTCCCGTCTGCGGCGATGCCGCTTCTGCCTCAAGGGATTCCAGAATGGACGCTGCCCTTTGGGTGACGGATTTGGGAAGTCCCGCCAGTCGTGCCACGTGAATGCCGTAGGACTTATCCGCACTTCCGGCAACAATGCGGCGGAGAAATACCACCTGGCTTCCCTTCTCCTTGACTGCTACGCAGAAATTCCTCACCCTTTCGCCCTCCATATCCGTGAGTTCATGATAATGGGTGGCAAAAAGGGTTTTCGCATGTAGCTTTCCTGCAATATGCTCCACAACAGCGCGGGCAATGCTCATGCCGTCATAGGTACTGGTTCCCCTTCCGATCTCATCGAGAATGATCAGGCTGTTTTTCGTGGCATATTTCAGGATCTGGGCAACCTCATTCATCTCCACCATGAACGTACTCTGGCCGCTTACGAGATCATCGCTGGCGCCGATGCGGGTAAAGATGCGGTCCACGGGAGAAACAGCCGCCTCCCTCGCGGGAAGGAAACTCCCTGCCTGCGCCATGAGCGTCAGAAGTGCCACCTGCCGCATGTATGTGGACTTTCCCGCCATATTCGGTCCGGTAATGAGCATGATCTCGCAATCCCTGTGATTGAGCCTCGTATCATTGGGAACGAAAATCTCCCGTGCCAGAATCCGTTCCACCAGAGGATGTCGACCGTCCTTGATCCGAATTTCGCCGTTCATCACGATCTGCGGACGCACGTAATGATAGGAACACGCTGCCTCCGCAAATCCAGCCAGCACGTCCACCACTGCGATTTCGTGGGCAGTCTGCTGAATGCTGGAAAGCCGGGTTTTGATGGTTTCCCGCACTTCGGTAAAGAGATTGTATTCCATATGGACGATTTTCTCCTGTGCTCCCAGGATTTTCGTCTCGAATTCCTTCAATTCCTCTGTGATATAACGCTCTGCATTGGCCAGAGTCTGCTTTCGCATGTAACGGGCAGGCACGCGCTCCGTACCGCTGTGCCTCACTTCAATGTAGTAGCCGAACACCTTGTTATAGCCAATCTTAAGGGAGCGGATGCCGGTAGTCTCCTTTTCCCGTTCCTCCATTTCCTGCAGCATGCTCTTGCTGTCATGGGCAATGCGGCGGTACTCATCCAGTTCCCTGTTATAGCCGTCCTTGATGATCCCCCCCTCCCGAAGAGTGATGCCGGGAGACTCCACAATGGAACGCTGCAGGAGCTCCACCAGATCATCATAGACCTGAATCCCTTCATGGCAGGATTTCAAAAGTGCAGACTTCGCCCCGGAAAGATTCTGCCGGATTCCCGGCAGGCGCTTGAGGGATACCTTCAGGGCGATGAGATCCCTGGCATTGGCTGACCCTACCTCAATGCGGGTGAGAAGCCTCTCGAAATCATAGATTTCCTTGCAGTTCGAGCGGATCTCCCCGCGCAGCGCGAAATCCCGCACCAGTTCCTCCACCGCATCCAGGCGACGATTGATTTTCACCATATGGAGCAAGGGATGCTCCAGCCATTTCTTGAGAAGCCTGCTGCCCATGGCAGTCTGCGTGAAATCCAGCACATGGAGAAGCGTATCCTTCTTCCCACCGTCCCGAAGGTTTCGGGTGATTTCCAGATTCCGCAGCGTATAGGTATCCAGAACGAGATTTTCCGAGGCATCGAGATAGGTAAGCCTGGAAAGATGGGAAAGATCCGTCTTCACCGTTTCGTGAAGGTAATCGAGAAGCGTGGCCACCGCCTCCCCTCCGATGGCCTCTGCCGGGCGGTTTTCCGCATCGAAATGCTGGAGGATGCGATCCTCCACTCGGGCGGAAATCCTTGCAACCGAGGTGAAGGCACATTTCGGCATGCGAAGAGCCATGAAATCCTCCAAGGCCTCCCGGAAGGAAACTTCCCCAACGATCAGGAGTTCCGGCATCATAAGGCGGTAAAGCTCATCGAAAAGCATCTGCAGGCGATTCTGCCCGCCATAAATGCCATAAAAGCACTCCCCCGTAGAAATGTCCGCCCCGGCAAGGACAATTTCCTCCCCCTTCTCATAAATCAGGGCAATGTAATTGTTCTGGGCATCCTTTAATGCGGTCTCCGAAAGCACCGTTCCCGGGGTAACCACTTTAATGACTTCCCTCTTGGTAAGGCCCTTTGCCTTCGGATCACCGATCTGTTCGGCAATTGCCACTTTGTAGCCCTTGTTTATGAGTTTGTTGATATAGGAGTCCGCCGCATGGTAGGGAACGCCGCACATGGGAGACTTGTCCATATCACCGCTCCGGCTTGTAAGCGTGAGCCCAAGTTCCCTGGAGACGAGCTTCGCATCATCGAAAAACATCTCATAAAAATCCCC
>DFES01000174.1 GCA_002369175.1 Selenomonadaceae bacterium UBA3796 | reverse complement strand
ACGCAGGGACAGTCAAGAACCGTGAAGATGGGGTGAGTGAATTAATCAACACGCCCTAAGCTCCGTGTGAAACAGTATTTCGTCATTTTGTCCATCCCATGATCCTGGACACTGCGTTCTGCCAGCCGTCATAGAGACTGCTTCGCTGATTCTCCGGCATGCGCGGGTAGAAGCGCAAGCCTTCCCGCCAGAGGGACTGCAACTCCTCAACATCCTTCCAGATCCCCACTGCCAACCCGGCAAGATAAGCCGCACCAAGAGCTGTTGTCTCCGTGATATAAGGGCGTATCACAGGCAGATTCAATATATCTGCCTGGAACTGCATGAGGAGGCTGTTCTGACTGGCGCCTCCATCCACCCGGATGTCCGTGATCTCTGTGTCCGTATCGGACACCACTGCCTCATAAACATCCCTCACCTGATACGCCAGGGATTCCAATGCCGCCCGTATGATATGGGAGCGGTTCGTATCCTCCTTGAGACCGATGATCATGCCGCTGGTTTGCGTGTCCCAATAAGGGGCAGACAACCCCCGGAAGGATGGAATGAAATAAACTCCGCCGGAATCCGGCACCTGCTTTGCCATCCACTCGGAATCCGACATGGATTTCAAAAGAGCCAGCCCTTCCTTCAGCCATTCCATGGTGGAACCGGAAACAAAAACGCTGCCCTCCATGGCGTACGTCACCTCATTGCCAATCCCCCAGGCAATCGTTGTAATCAAGCCATTCTGGGATCTGCGGTATTCCTTTCCTGCATTCATGAGAAAGAAGGAACCTTCCCCGTAGGTATTCTTTGCCATCCCCTTGTGGAAGCAAGCCTCACCGAAGAGATCCGCCTGCTGGTTGCCGATGCAGCTCGCGATGGGAATCTCCGACCCCATGACCTTGGCATCCGTCACCCCATAGAAATGGCTGGAAGGGAATACCTCCGGCAACATGCATTTTGGAATATCAAGATGCCGCAGGATATCAGCATCCCATTTGAGCTTCCGGAGATGAAACATCATGGTTCGGGAGGCATTGGAGTAGTCCGTGGCAAAAATCGCACCGCCACTGAGCTTCCAGATCAGCCATGTATCCACGGTCCCAAACAAAAGCTCACCCTTCCGAGCCAATTCCTTCGCACCCAGCACATTCTCCAATATCCAGCAGAGTTTCGTAGCGGAAAAATAAGGGTTGATCACCAGGGACGTCTTCTGGCGGATTTCCTCCTGCAACCCCTTTTCCCGCAAGCTCTCGCAGATCCTGTCTGTCTGACGAGATTTCCAGCTGATAGCCGGATAAATGGGGCGCCCCGAAAAGCGATCCCATACAATGGTCGTCTCCCGCTGATTCGTAACACCGATAGCAGCGATGTCACTGTTGGAGAGTTTTGCAAGCTGGATCGCCTCCTTTGCAGCCCAAAGCTGCGTACTCCAGATCTCATCGGGATCCTGCTCCATCCATCCGCTGTGGGGACGGCTGACGCTGATTTTCTTTTCCGCATAGGAAACAATATCACCGCGCCGGTTGAATATGACCGCCCGGTTCTTCACCGTACCGGAATCCAGTGCCAAGATGTATTTCTCCTGCACGCATAACCCCCCTCTTCCGCAAACTTCTTTTCCATATAGTATGACGTAGCAACATAAGAGGATAGTTCTCCATTCATGTCAATAAATCCTTTGAAGAATCATGTTATTTATCCCTTGACATATATATTCAAATAATGTAATATACGGATAAATTCATTTGAAAATAATTGGGAGGTTTTTGTATGGCTATAACGATTACAAAGAATAATTTTTCCGCAGAAGTATTGAAGGCAAAGGGAACTGTGTTGATCGACTTTTGGGCTTCCTGGTGCGGCCCTTGCCGCATGCTTTCCCCCATCATCGATGAGGTGGCAGCTGCTCACCCTCAGGTGAAAATTGGAAAGATCAATATCGATGAGCAGCAGGAATTGGCTCAGGAATACGGCATCATGTCCATTCCCACTCTGATGGTATTCAAGAACGGGCAGAAGGTGAATGAGTCCATAGGTCTGACTTCCAGGGAGACCATCGAAAACTTGCTTGCTTGACTGTGAAAGGAGCCGCGAAATGGGGAAAGTTTTGGTACTGGGGGGCGGTCCTGCAGGAGTATCCGCCGCCCTCTACGCCCGGCGGAGCGGTGCTGAGGTCCAGGTTGTATTCAAAGGGTACGGAACAAGCGCCCTGAGCAAAGCTGAGCTGATCCAAAATTACTACGGATTGCCATCGCCGCTGTCCGGAGCCGAACTGGAAGCGCACGGCATCCGCGGGGCGAAGGCTGTTGGTGTGGAATTTGTTGAGGATGAGCTGATTGCGCTGGAGGTGCAGGAAGACTTTCGGGGGTTCCGCGGACTGTCCTCCCACCACAGCTATGAAGCTGACAGTCTCATCATCGCCGCAGGTGCTTCACGGAAAGCGCCGCCCCTTCCGGGTCTGACGGAACTCGCAGGTCATGGTGTAAGCTATTGCGCTACCTGTGACGGCTTTTTGTACCGGGGCAAAACCGTCGCAGTACTGGGTGCGGGGGAATATGCCTTTCATGAGGCTGAGTCGCTGCTCCCCCATGCTGGCAAGGTGTTCCTCTTCAGCAATGGCGAACAGCCCGCAGCCGATCCCCCCGCAGGTGTGGAACATCGCGCAGACCCGCTCCTTGCCGTTGAGGGGAACGAGCGGGTGACAGGAGCAGTATTCGCCGATGGGAGCCGGCTCCCCATCGACGGCTTGTTTGTAGCCATTGGCACCGCCGGAAGCACGGAACTTGCCCGGCGTCTGGGAGTGATGCTGGAAGGGCAAAATATTAAGGTGGATGCCCGCATGGCCACCAACGTGCCCGGCGTTTTCGCCGCTGGTGACTGCACCGGAGGCCTGCTGCAAATATCCAAAGCGGTGCAGGAAGGTGCTGTTGCCGGCCTGTCTGCCGTGAAATTCCTTTCCGGAAAATAACCCGGAACCGGAAAGATCGGTTTGTCCCTTTAGGTCCTAAAAAATTGGCGTTTCAACGAAGCAGAAGCTGTCCCCCACTCGTGCAAGTGGGGGACAGCTTCTGCTTCGTTATACGGTATTTCTGTGCATCATGCTTCCGGCTTCTCCCCTGGAATATCCATGATGGCTTCTGCACCACGATGACCCGTGCGGATGCGGACAGCGTCTGCCAATTCGTAGACAAAAATCTTGCCGTCTCCCATCTTGCCGGTACGCAGCACCCTTTGTGCCGTTTCCAGCACCTTTTCCACCGGAACCTCGCAGACAACCGTTTCCAGCTTTATCTTCGGAACCAGGTTAATATCGTAGGAACGCCCCCGATAGACCTCCTTATGTCCCTTCTGAAGGCCGCAGCCGTATACCTGGCTAACGGTCATGCCCAGTACACCGATATCGTTCAGAGCTTCCTTGAGTTCCTCCAGCTTGTTCGGCCGTGTTACAATATCTATCTTCGTAAGTTTCATGAGTTTGCCTCCTTCGGTAAGAATACCGCCTCTTCACTCTGTACGGTAAAGGATGGAACTCCCGTAAAGATGGATGCCGCATAGCCCCGCTCTCCGTGCTCTACAATATCCAAGCCTGCGGTTTCCTCCGCCTCGTCCACCCGGAGTGATGTGAATGCATTCACCACTCGATAAAGCACATAGGAGCCTGCAATCGCCAGAACGTAAGCCACCAAGACGGACAGCAGTTGTGCCGCCAACAAGTCCGTCTCACCGTAAAAAAGACCGTTGGCTCCTCCCTCATTTACGGCTGTCGTCGCCCAGAGCCCTGTGGCAATCGCACCCCAGGTACCGCCAATCCCATGAATGCCGAAGGCATCCAACGAATCATCGTATCCCAGACGCTCCTTCCATACCGCAACAGCCAGATAACAGATGCTGCCTCCCAAAAAACCGATGGCGACGGAAGGCACAGGTTCCACAAAACCGGCGGCGGGGGTAATTGCCACCAAACCGGCCACACATCCGGAAACAGCCCCCAGAATGGTCGGTTTTCCGCTTCTCATCCATTCCGGCAGAACCCATCCTAAAACACCTGCAGCGGCTGCGATCTGTGTTACCACAAATGCGTTGGCTGCCAACGCATTTGCTCCAAGTGCGCTTCCCGCATTAAAGCCGAACCAGCCGAACCAAAGAAGTGCTGCGCCGAGTACCGTCATGGGAAGATTGTGGGGCACCATTGCCCTTTTTCCGTACCCGCGGCGTTTCCCAAGCAACACGCAGATGGTCAGCCCCGAAACGCCGGACAAAATATGGATGACCAAACCGCCGGCAAAATCCAGCGCCCCAAGCTGGGCGAGAAACCCTCCGCCCCATACCCAATGCGCCATGGGATTGTAGATGAAAACTGCCCAGAGAAACATGAGAAGCGCAAACGCTCCGAATTTCATCCGCTCCGCAAAAGCTCCGGTAATCAGCGCCGGAGTCAATGCGGCAAACATGCACTGAAAAGCTACGAATGCAAGTTCAGGAATCGTCGTGCCCTCCATCACTTTCATTCCCACTCCGGCAAGCCCCAATTTGCTGAGGTCTCCGATCATACCGGACACATCCGGGCCAAATGCCATGGTATACCCAAACAGTACAAATTCTACAGAAATCATTGCCAAAACGAAGAAACTCTGCATGATAGTGGACAGAACATTCTTGCTGCGCACCATGCCGCCATAGAACAATGCCAATGCCGGCGTCATAAGGAATACAAGAGCTGCGCTCACCAACACCCATGCCGTATCCCCTGCATCCATCCTTGCCGTCTCTGCCGCCAGCGCCGTCGGCATAACGAACATAGACATCATCGCCGATACAAAACAGGCCATTTTTCTTTTTCGCATAAGAATCATCCTTTCCAACGAAAAACGGCGCCGTGCAAAAGGATAACATCCTCCCGCCAGACGCCGTTGTCCCGCTGTTTCTGATATGAAGCACTCTGTCAACATCCTGAGAAAAACAAAAGCCCGTGCAATCGTAAAACGATTGCGCAGGCTCCGTTGCCGTTCATCTGTTGACAGGGTTCATTATATTGGATGAAGAGCCTCCTGTCAATAACCCGCCGGCTTGTATACAGGAATACATTTCTTCCATGCACGAAACATTTGGCGCATCGTCATCACTTCACCGCCAGCACGATGATTTTTTCATCCTCCGGCAAAAATTCCACTTCCATCGCCATGAGGTCAATGACCTGTTCCCCGGTGGCGAGGCCGCATAAATCCATTTGCTTCTCCCCGTAATAGGCGAACAGACCCGGCAGTTCCCCGCCGACCGTGCCGTATTCCACGGTATCTTCCAGCAGAGCCTCCAGATCGGCTTTCAGTCCCGCTTTCGAGGTGACGATGGCCCCCACTCCCTCGCGTTGGAGACAAACGATGCCCCTGCGGTTCAGGACACGCACCCGATGTTTTTCGATGGGGAAGATGCCGAAAATGCGTTTCTTGTAGCGACCGTCAAATATATGCCATGCTCCCGTAGCGGCTACTTCCTGAATATTTTCTATGGGCAGATTCATGGACTCGGCTGCGATTTTCTTGAGCTCCTCCGGCGATCGTTCCCCGGCTGACGCATCGGTTTTCCTGAGTTCTGTCGCGCCCATGGCCACGGCTCGCAGGATATTGGCCTGTTTGTCGATCTCTATGGCGATTTCCACCGTTGACTCCTGCGCGCCGGAGCGCAAAACCTTTTCCATTGCCTCGCGGCGAATGGCGCGGATATCCGCCTCGGTTGGCTGCATCACCGTGCGCTCCACCACTTCCCGCACCATGGCCATGGCCACGCCGATGGTGGAAATGATGGGTGCATTCTTGACGATTTTCCAGCGGATATGTTTCTTTTCCCCCAAGTAAGGAACGATAACACCGCCGCTGCCGCCGCCTCCTGCCAGACAAAGCACGTTGGGGGAAAGCTCATATTCTCGGATAAGACGGAGGACGATGGCCCAAATCTTTTCCACGGCAATATCCATTGCCTGCCTTGCCGCTTCCTCTGCGCTGCAGCCGATGGCATCCCCCAAAGCGCCCCAGGCCAGCCGGGCAGCCTGCCGTCCCGCCTCGTCATAAGCATAATCGCCCTTGGGGACGCTGCCCAAAAGATTGGCCGCCCCGGCCAAAGTCAGGGCGACGCGCCGTCCATCGCTGCCAACGATGGCTCCATAGACCGGGGCATCCTCTTTCCGTGGCGCGACCAACTCCAGACGGGGCTGATCCAGCGGCGGCGAAAATACTTCATAGGTCAGTCCGGCGATATGAGCGCTTCTTGGCCCAACGTCCGTAATGTTCCCGTTTTCCACCCGTATCATACTGCCGCCCGCAACCCCCAGTGTGCGGACATCCAGCGAAGACAGGTAGGTCTTGTGTCCGCCCACTTCACCGTAGCGCACCATAACCCGCCCGTCTTTCACCACGGAAATATCCGTGGATGTGCCGCCCGCCTCCAGGAAAATCCCGTCGGACAGTCGCTCATACATGAGGACACCCGCCACGCCCGCTGCCAGTCCCGACAGCATGGTGAGAATGGGTCGTCGCCGCACTTCGTCCACGGTCATGACCCCGCCATCGCAGCGCATAATCATGAGGGATGCGCCAATGCCGGAACGCTTGACACAAGCCTCCGTCATATCCGCCGTCTCCATCATCTTCGGGATCAGGCTGCCGTTGACCACCGCCGTCCGCGTCCTCACCCTGAGGCCGTAGAGCTGCGACACTTCATGCCCGCCCGTGGCATAGAGGCCCATTTCCCCGGCCTGGTGCATCACGAATTTTTCATTGGCAGCATCATCCACACCGAATGCTTCCGTGGCAACAATGACCTCGGCGCCTTGCTGTTTCAAGTTGGTGAGTTTTTCTTGGATCGCGGCGGCGGAGGCAGCGGCATCTGCCGTTTCCACATAAGCGTGGATGGTACGCAGGGTCTTGCCCGGTGCCAGAGGGATGTTTCCCACATCACTGGCTGCTTTAGCACGACCTGCCTCCAAGCCACTCCCCATGGCCAGCACACCGGTCACGGCCACATCGCCCTCCAACAGGGCATTGGTGGCCTGGGTCGTACCGTGGGCGATAAACACTACCTCTTCCGGGGCAATATGGTTTTTCTGCAGGATATGTTGCAGGATGGTGATAATTCCTTCGGCTACGCCCTCTCTGGAGTCGTGAGTCGTGGGAATTTTTTCCCGGGCAATGATTTCATAAGTGGCATTGTCAATGGCCACGGCATCCGTGAATGTACCACCCACATCAATGCCAATCCGTACTTGACGCATCGTTCTCCCTCCCCGGCTTGCTTAGTGGGTCACGACCACACAGAGCAGCATCAAAATGCACATCATCCAGCTATAGGGCAGAATCCGCTTTAAAATCACGGTCGTGTCCACACCGGTAAAACCGCCAATCCATGTGTTATGCGAATTGGTCGGGTCGGCAATGGCCTGCACAAAGCCCACGCCCAAGAACATTCCGCAAAGAGCTTCCGGCGGGAAGGTTCCGAAGCCCACGAGGATGGCGGCAATGCCCGCGCCCATGCCAAACATATTGAACGGCCCACGGTAGAGTGCCGCCGGGGCAAAGAGAGCAAAGACGATGAAAAGCCCCGTCAGCGAAGACGGCAAGATAGAAATAAGGATGGGGTTCAGCACCGGTGCGGCCAGGGGATGCGCCGTAGCCGTGACCAGCATGCCAATGCCGATAAAGAGGAACAATACCCCTGCCACACTCTGAATGCCCTCCACGAAAGCCCCGGCCAAAAGATTGACCGTCTGTCGGGGACGAGTCACCAGGGCTGCGTACACAGCCGACAGCAAGAAGCCCAGGATGGCCGCCGCCACCGGATCGATGGCTCCGGTTTTGGGGCTGCCCAAGCCAAAAAGGAACGCAGCAATACCGATAAAAATCAGGGGCAGCACCGGGGCAATCAGCGCTGCCGGTGGCAAATCCTTGCGCTTTCTGACCAGCTCACTCGGCTGATGGAACCGCACATTTCCCAGAAGTCTGATGAGGCTGACGGGAACCGACAGAACGCCACGGACGACGCGAAGCAATAACCCCAGCAATGAGCCTTCTCCGCCCGTGCCGCGCGGCACGTTGCGCAAGACGTAAAGAGCGGCGACCAGAGCCGCAATGGCTATGCCGGGAAAGTAATAGTACAACGCGGCCTCACTGCCAAAAATGCCGATGAACGTGCCATAGCTGGCAATGTTCGCCATCAGGCCGAGATTGATCCCCATGAGCAAAATCACGGCGGCATCCAGCGAGGAAATGCCCGCGCTGGTCATGATGGGCAGAACGATGGAACCGACCATCAGCACCGCCCCCAAGCCGCTCATGCCTGTGAATACAAAGGCCGTGGCCGCCAGCATGAGAAAGGCGATGACAATGGGACGATCCCCGGCCAGCTCGGCGGCTTTCTTGATAATGCCGCTGCTGATCCCCGTCTTTTGGATGACACGAGCGAACATGGAGCCAAACACCACCAGAGCAATCGCCGAGGACAGCCGCATAGCCCCACCCAAAAGCACCTCATTGGCCCAGGTCAAAAAAGGCAGCCCGGCTACCCAGGCAATCCAAGCCGCCATGAGCGGAAGTGCCAGCAACGTAGGCAAGAGCCGCACCACCATGAGCACGGCAAACAGGACGAAACCGCCCAATAGCAAAATGCCAGAAAAAGTCATTCCAAATCCTCCCCACAAAATCCCTGTCATGCATTGCCTTTTGGCAAACATGATGTTTCGCGCCCTGTATCATACCATACAAATCGGCCTGTCTGCAACCATGCAATGCAACGAGTCCCGATAAAGAAAAAGAGCTGCCGCACGAAGATCTTCTTCGTACGACAGCTCCTATGGTTTCAATGATTTATTCGATTAGAAGGGGAACCCGCAAGCGCTTGCAACCAGATATGCGAGCAGTGCGCCGCAGAGGGGAGCGAACACTGGAATCCATGCATAGCCCCAGTCAGAGCCGCCCTTGCCGGGAATCGGAAGGATTGCATGGGCAATGCGAGGACCAAGGTCACGGGCGGGGTTCATGGCATAACCCGTGGGGCCGCCAAGGGAAAGGCCAAGAGCCACGATGAGCATACCAACGATGTACGGGCCATATCCGGGAACCATTGCGCCCACCGGACCGGAGAAGATCATCCAGATGACGAACATCAGGAAGAACGTAGCAATCGTCTCTGTGAGGAAGTTTGCGGCAGCATTGCGGATCGCAGGAGCCGTAGAGAAAATGCCAAGCTTTGCGGCAGGATCCGGAGTCTCAGACCAGTGAGGCAGATAAGCGAGCCATACGATGGCAGCGCCGACGATGCCGCCTAAAATCTGCACGAGGGAAGTCATGATAAACTGACCAAAGGTATAAACCCCTGCCAGCGTCTTCGCAAGTGTAACCGCAGGATTGAGGTCGCCCTGGGGAGCGCCGAGCGTCGTGGCCGTGAACACGCCGAGGGTCACTGCCAGACCCCATCCGAAGGCTATGCAAATCCAGCCGCCGCCGACACCCTTCGACTTCGTGAGGGTCAAGTTTGCACAGACGCCGCAACCGAAGACAACCAGAACCAACGTGCCAAAAAACTCGCCAAAGAGGTTTTCCGAACCTGTTACCATTGTTTTTCATCCTTCTTTCTGAAAAATAAAATGTATTAATGCGGATATGCGGGTCGAGAGGTGGTGAAGCCGCCAAACCCAACCCGCCCATTATCTCACAAAAGGCTCTTTCAAGCAAGTACTTTACTCTTCTTCATCCAGCCAGTGCATGGAATGCTTGACAGCCTTCCTCCAACCCTTGTAAAGGCGATCTGCCTCAGACTTATCCATGGCAGGCTCAAAGCGGGTGTCGAGCTTCCAGCTGCTGGTAAGCTCTTCCTTGTTGCCCCATACGCCCACAGCAAGACCTGCAAGATATGCAGCGCCAAGAGCTGTCGTCTCCGTGATCTGCGGACGATCCACAGGAACACCCAGGAGATCCGCCTGGAACTGCATGAGGAGATTATTGGCGACTGCGCCGCCATCCACCTTGAGCTCCGTCAGCTTGTTGCCGGAATCTGCCTCCATAGCATCCAGCACATCACGGGTCTGGTATGCAAGGGAATCCAAAGTAGCCCTTACGATATGAGCCTTCGTAGTGCCGCGGGTAATGCCGATGATGGTGCCGCGTGCATTCTGATCCCAATAGGGCGCTCCGAGACCGACGAATGCGGGAACAACATAGACGCCGTCCGTATCCTTGACCTTCTTTGCCACCCACTCGGAATCCGGTGCGGAATCCACAAGGCGGACACCATCGCGGAGCCACTGGATGGCGGAACCGGCAACGAAGATGGAGCCTTCAAGAGCATACTCCACTTTGCCGTCCAAGCCCCAAGCAATGGTAGTAACGAGGCCGTTCTTGGACTCGTGGATCTCCGTGCCCGTATTCATGAGCATGAAGCAGCCTGTGCCATAAGTGTTCTTTGCCATGCCCGGCTCGAAGCAGTTCTGGCCGAAGAGGGCTGCCTGCTGGTCGCCTGCTGCGCCGGAAACAGGAATCGGTGCGCCGAGGATCGAAGGAATCGACTCGCCATAGACGCAGGACGAGGGCTTAACCTCGGGAAGCATGCACTTCGGGATATTGAGGTAGCCAAGGAGCTGGTCATCCCACTTGAGTTCCTTGATGTTGTAGATCATGGTACGGGATGCATTGGAATAATCCGTCACATGAGCCTTGCCGCCCGTGAGCTTCCAGATGAGCCAGGTGTCGATGGTGCCAAAGAGAAGTTCTCCATTCTCAGCACGCTGACGAGCACCCTCCACGTTGTCGAGAATCCACTTGATCTTCGTGCCGGAGAAATATGCGTCGATCATAAGACCGGTCTTCTGCTTAACCTCATCCACGAGGCCTTTGGCCTTCATTTCCTCAGCAATGG
>DFES01000003.1 GCA_002369175.1 Selenomonadaceae bacterium UBA3796 | reverse complement strand
CCTGCATATCACGTGCCGGATGATCCTTGGGAAGGTTCAGCGCTTCAAAATTGAAGTAATCCTTCTCGATCTCCGGCCCCTCCTCAATACGGAATCCCATGTTCAGGAAGATCTCCTTGATGCGGTTCATCGTGAGGGTCAGGGGATGAAGATGCCCCAGTGGGCGCTGTCTTCCCGGAAGGGTCACGTCAATCCTTTCCTTGGCGAGCTTATCGGCAAGTTCCCTGGCCTTGAGCTGTTCATTCTTCTCCGTGATGAGAGCTTCCAGCTGCGCCCGTGCCTCGTTGACAATCTTTCCGATCTTCGGGCGGTCCTCGGAGCTCAGCTGGCTCATTCCACGCAGGATTGCTGTCAGCTCCCCTTTTTTGCCGAGATATTTGACCCGGATATCATTGAGTTCTCCAAGATTCGCTGCCTTTTCCCTGATTGCCGCTGCGGCATCCCGTTTCAGCTTTTCAATTTTCTCTTTCATCGGAAACCTCCTACAAATAATAAAACCTTCACCCGGAAAGGGGCGAAGGTCATTTCGCGGTACCACCCTAATTGATACTCTTCAAGCATTAACGCTGCCACACGTCCCGGCTACACATCACCACTTCACCGAAAAGCTCCAAAGGGAATCTTCATCCACATGCACGCTCCTGCTCTCAGCCGCGACAGGATTCTCTGGACATGCCACAAGCGGACTACCACACTTCTTCATCGCCATAATGTAGCCATACTATCACAAATGAACGGAATTTGCAAGCGTCACTTCTTCTTTCTGCCACCGGAAGAGGCTTTCACGCCGGGATTGCCCAATATCATGTAGACCACACGTTTTTCCTTTTTCCCCGAAAGGCGGAAGCGCAGGAAAAGATCCTCCGCCTTTTTTCCGCCATAGGACATGACGATATCTCCGTTGACATCCGTATAGCCATCCTTCGTCTCTCCATACTGCGCTACGATTTCCTCTTTCGTAGAGCCCACACCGATGCCCTCCGGCGTCCTGACCATGGGAACCCTGTCCACAACAATGGCCCACATATTCTTTCCGTACCTCGTCTTGATGATGAGTTCCGGCCCCTTCATGTTGTACCAGTCCCGCCAGCAATAATTTTCCCCATTGGCAGCAATGCGGGTCGGCGGACCGAAAAAGCCAAGGACTTTTTCAATGGGGTCCCCAAGCTTTATCGGCGTCCCGTTTTCCTTCAATTCCTTCGGAAGGGAGGCCGCCTGGCAAACTCCCGACAAAAGCGCAGAAAGCAAAAGGGCAAAAAGCACTACGTTCCTCATGCACATCACCGTCCTTGTCTCCTCATGCCAAGGAGTTCCCGGATTCTCTCCCAGTCAGGCTTTGCGGCAGCCTCCTTGATCTCCCGATAGATCTTGGCTTCCTTTTCCGGCAAGTGGTAATCATCCAGAGCCTCAAACAGGAACACCAAAGAATCATAGTCAAACGCGGATGCAATTTCCTCCAGGGCTTCAAAAGCCTCGGCAAGCTCCGCCTCACGGACAAGCGGCTTTCCTGCCTCCTCTTCCTCCTTGACGATAAAAGGCCGAAGCTTCTCCCCATAGGAGAGATAAAGCTCCATAAGCGGACGGTGATCCTGGCGGATTTCGTCAACATAGCCTGCGTTTCCGGCATCCTCCAGCCGCCTTGCTCTTTCGGAAAGCTCTACGGCTCCGATGATTTTTGCCGTGGATTTCAGCGCATGCACCTTTGTGGTATAGTTCTTCCAGTTCTCTCCCCGGAAATATCCTTCGATTTCCTTCGAGGCTCCGGCAATGGAATTGGCAAAAACCGTCAGAACATCGATATATGCCTCCCGGCTGCCGCAGTGTTCCACACCGGAAGCAAGATCCAGCCCCTCCACTTCCGTCAGCCACGCTGGCAGACATGCCGACTCCTCCGTCTTCATTTTCTTCTTTGCACCTTCGCTGGGAACCGCCATGATTTTTTCCTTGGGCAGGTACTTGGTTATCATCTCCTCCAGGCGCACGCAGTTGATGGGTTTTGTCAGATAATCCTGGAACCCCGCCGCAATATACTGCTCACGCGCCCCACGGATGGCATTGGCAGTCAGGGAAATGACAGGCGTTGTCTCATTCTTGTTCCCATCGAGCTCCTTCATGGCCTTGATGGTCTCAATACCGTCCATGCCCGGCATCATATGGTCAAGAAAAATGATGTCGTATTTCTTTTTCCGCACCGCCGTCAGACATTCCTGCCCGCTAAGCGCCGTGTCGATCTGGATCTTCGTCTGCTTCAGGAGTCCCTTGACCACCGTGAGATTCATCACGGTATCATCCACCACCAGAATACGGGCATCCGGTGCCTGGAAGGAAGCGTGATATTTCTTGTGGTGGGACAGGGAACGATGATACGCCTCCTCAAAGTCCCCGAGGGGTTCAAAATTCATCACCTTCTGCACAATCCGAAAACTGAATGTGGAGCCCCTTCCGTAAACGCTATCGACCTTCAGCTCCGCCCCCATCATGTTCAGGAGCTGTCTGGCAATATTCATCCCAAGCCCCGACCCCTCAATACTGCGGTTGCGCCGTTCCTCAATGCGTTCAAAAGAGCAGAAAAGCTTTTCCAGATCCTGCTCCTTTATGCCGATGCCCGTATCCCGCACACTGATAAACAGCGAAATGTTCTGTTCGTCAATGACATGGTAATCCACCTTGAGGGTCACGCTGCCCTGCTCGGTGTACTTGACCGCATTGGTCAAAAGATTCGTCACCACCTGCTTGATGCGCATCTCATCGCCGAACAGCGCGTTCGGTATGGCGCGGTTCGCTTCCACATGCACCTTCAGCCCCTTTTTCTCCGCCCGCTTCTGAACCATGTTGAGCAGGTCGTTCAGCAGGGAACTGAGCTGATACTCCACGGGAATGATATCCATCTTCCCCGCCTCGATTTTGGAAAAATCCAAAATATCATTTATGATCTCCAACAGACTCTTGGCTGCATGCTGAATATTCTGGGCGTATTCCAATATCGCAGGTTCCTTGGCTTCCCTGAGAATCATCTCGTCCATGCCCATGACAGCATTGATGGGTGTCCTGATCTCATGGGACATCCGTGACAAAAATTCACTTTTCGCCTGATTCGCGGAGTCAGAAAGCTCCGTCTGGTGCTTGGAATACTTGAGCTGCTGGGTCCGCATGTTGTAGCATACCACCACGAAGAGCAGTGCCAGGACAACACAGAATACCATCTGCATGAGGGTATAGATATAATCAATGCCTACCACCACATCATCCCATTCCACATAACCGGCCAGCACCAGGTGATCCTTTTCGGAAATACAGGTAGTGTGGAAAAAGAATGCGTACAGCTCATTGTCGTATTCGTCCTCATGGTAAAAGGAATTGGTCCTGCCGGGCAAAGGAATCGAATGTTCTGCCTCCTTCCATACATTGCTGAAATTCGGCATCTTCCCCTCTGTCAGTTCGGGATACTGCCCTTCCGACAGAAGAAGCCACTGGTCGTAGTCCGAAGCGAGAATCAACGTCCCCTTGCCGTTGTAGCTCATCATCTTGTAAAAGTTCTGCACTGCCTCATCATCGAAGATTTCGTAAAAAACACAGTCCTCCCCTTCCAATTGGAAGGGCACAGCGAACACCATGCCGATGCCCCGCCGGTATTCAATGGCCCTATCTCCCTGCCAGACGCGCCCGATGGCATGGAAAACTTCCTTCGGCAACGGCTCGCCCATAAAAGGGGAATTGTCCTGCCGGAGAATTCCCCGGAGCCTGCCGCCCTTTGTACCGATAGTTGCAATGGCAACCGCATCCCCAGGAGAAATCCTCCCCTGCTGCAGCATCTCCGCTCGAGCCTCCAGTTCGTCCAGCTTATGCTGGAACCGCTCTCCCAGGGAATAGGCAATGCTATGGCTCTGCTGAGCCACCGATTCTTTCAGCGAATCAATCAGGAGAATGTCCATCCTGTCATAGACCACTGCTCCCAGAATGCTCAGGATGGCCGACAGTACAATAAACTCGACAATGGCCCAAACCATAAACTGGTCAAAGAATCCCCTGCGCTTTAACTTCTTTTTGTCCATCATGACACCCTGTTCTTTCTGTCGACTGCGGCATGAAGTGAAGCGAATGAAAGGAATTTCCAACTATATGCCGGCCAATTTCCGGATGCGGCATCTTGCCTCCGGCAGTTTTTCCAGAACATCCGAGGCAATGAGTCCTTCCCCCTTTTCCTCATAGGCCAGATCGCCTGCCAGTCCGTGGAGGTAGACACCGGCCAGTGGAGCAAGCCCGGTCTCTGTCTGCCTCACAAGACCGGCGATCGTGCCGCTCAGAACATCTCCGCAGCCTGCTGTCGCCATGCCCGGATTTCCCTTTGTGGTGAAAAAAGTCTCACCATTTGGATATGCCACCATCGTGCATTCGCTCTTCACCACAAATACGGATCTGTATTCTTTTGCAGCCTTCCGCACAAGAGAAACCAGCGATTCTCTGAGCTCTTTCACGGAAATATCCAGCAGATCTGCCATTTCTCCCAAATGCGGCGTGAGAATGGGAATCTGTGCCAGCTTCGTCAAAAGCTCCGGGTGCTTCCGATAAGCATAGACGCCATCCGCATCCAGTACGAGGAACTTGTCTATGTTCTCTGCATAATTGCGGACAAGTTCCGAGGTCTCAGCCTTGCGGCCAAGCCCCGGGCCGATGAGCACAACATCATGCTTGTCGGTATACTCCAGGAGACTTCCCATGGCTCTGTCCCCGCCGATGGCTCCCGAATCAATTTCCGGAACCGGACAGGTCATTACTTCCAGGAGTTTTCCCTCCATGAGCTCGTGGAGGCTCTCCCCTATTGCCAAGGTAGCAATGCCCCCGCCGCTTCGCAGCACAGCCTGAGAAGCCAGGGCCGCCGCTCCCGTCATTCCCTTCGACCCGGCGACAACAAGAACACGCCCGCAGGTTCCCTTGTGAGCATCCATGGGACGGTGCAGCAGGAGGGTTTTTGCCAATTCATCATCCAGCAGCTCCATTCGAAGTTCATCTGCATGGAGCAGTTCAAAGGGAATCCCGATATCATCCACCAGAAGTTTTCCTGTGCATTCCGCTCCGGGGCACAGGAGATGCCCCACCTTGGGAAGACCGAGGGAAATCGTCAGATCCGCGTGGACGGCCTCACTGGTCACCTGCCCTGTATCCGCATCGACGCCGGTGGGAATATCTATGGAGGCCACAGGTTTCCCCGCATCATTGATAGCGCGGACAACCTCCGCGACCTTCTCCTTGAGGACTCCCTGGAACCCGGTTCCCAGAATGCCATCCAAAATGCCATCCGTGAACCGCTTCAGGAGAACGCGCAGTTTATCCAGGGAGCGTTCCTCATCCAAAGGCAGGATTTCGATTCCCATCCTCGCCACAACATCCCGATGGATCATGGCAGAACGGGTGAGATGCGCAGGATCCCCAACGAAGAGAACCTTTACCTTTGCCCCGTGGTTCGCAAGGTGACGGGCTGCGACAAACGCATCCCCGCCATTATTCCCGCTTCCGGCAAGAACGCATATATTCTTATCCCTCACTCCATCCAGGAGATGTTCCATGGCTTCGGCGGCCTGATGACCCGCATTTTCCATAAGCAGGAGTTCCGGTATTCCGAACTCCTCCACTGCCCTTCGGTCGATATTCCTCATCTCGTTTGCCTGGACAACCTTCATCTTTATCCCTCCATTATACACTGTGCTGTCGCGTATTCCCTCGTATGGCTGAGAGAAATGTGCACAGTCTTCACGCCCATCTCATTTGCAAAATCGGAAAAATAGCCCCTCAGCCGCACATGCGGGCATCCAAGCGCATCCGGCAAAATTTCGATATCCAGCAGAGATCCCTGCCGAAGTCCTGTGCCAAAAGCTTTCAGAACAGCCTCTTTGCCGGAGAATCTGGCTGCGTAAGAAGCGGCGGCCTGCATGCCTCTCCTCTCGCAGTAATCGATTTCCCCTCGGGTGTAGACACGATCCCGAAACCTCTCATTCTCTAAGGCTTTCTTCACCCGATGCACTTCGACGATATCCGTTCCGATTCCCAATACCATGACATAGCTCCCTCCCACAAACCTAAAAAGCCGGCATTTGCCGGCTTTTTTCACTGTGCTCCTCTTGCCTTGCGTTCCGCTTCATAGGGGTCGAAATGCTGGCTTCTTGCAATGAGTATCTCAACCCGGCGGTTCTGGGATCTTCCCTGCTCCTGCGCATTATCGGCAATGGGGCGGTATTCGCTGTAGCCGATGGCACTGAACCTGGCAGGATTAAGATTGGGATTTATGCTGAGCAGGAACTTCATGAAATTCATGGCCCGGAAGGAACTGAGTTCCCAATTCGATGGATATTGGGGCGTGTTGATGGGAACATTATCCGTATGACCGGAAATGACCACCCTCTGCGGAATCGTCCCCAGGAGGCTTGCAACCACCGGCCCGATCTTTTGGGAATCTCCGATGAGTTCCGCCGACCCCGATGGGAAAAGAGCCCGTTCCTTGATCCGGATCATGAGCCCGTCATCCGCCAACTCTGTGCTCAGTTCATCCTCCAGCTTATTCTGTTCAATATATTCATCCAGTTCCTTCTTGATTTGCTCCAATTGTTGATTTTCCTGAATATAGGCATTATTGCCCTGATCTTCATCGGAAACCATCTGGCGCATCATGCTGGCATTCGGCCCCATTTTGTCAAAAAAGGAAGGGCCGCCCATGTTGAAAGCTGAGGTGAAAGCCTGAGCCAGCTGCGATACCTTCTGCTGATCCGTCTGAGAAATAGCAAACAGCGCAATAAAGAGTGCCAGCAAAAGGGTCATGAGATCGGAATACGGCAGCAGCCAAGGCTCGCCTTCATGCTCTTCATGAGGCGCGGCATGTTTCTTTTTGGCCATGGAATCACCCCTTCTTCAAGCCTTCACGTTCGGACTGCGGTATGAACACCATAAGCTTTGCTTCAATGGCCGTAGGCGAATCGCCGGCCTGCAGGGAAAGAATGCCTTCAATGATCATGCGCTTTTCACTGACCTCTGCTTTGGACAACAGCTTCAGTTTATTGGCCATGGGCAGATAAACAACGTATGCCGTGAAGATACCGAGGATGGTTGCCACGAATGCCGCTGCAATAGCATGTCCCAGCTTATTGACATCGTTCAGGTTGCCCAGTGCCGCAATCAGACCGATAACGGCGCCGAGCACGCCGAGGGTAGGAGCGTAAAGACCTGCCTGCTCCAGCATGGCACGACCCTCAGCGTGGCGTTCCTGCATGACTGCCAGTTCTGCGTCCAGAACGTCACTGACGAACTCAGGATCCATACCATCGATGACCATACCCAGTCCCGTGCGGAAGAAAGGATCCTGTATCTCCTGCACCTTGTTCTCAAGAGCCAAGATTCCTTCACGGCGGGCAATCTGCGAAAGCTCGATGAACATGCTGAGCAATTCCGATTTTTCGTGAAGCGCAGGCTTGAAAAAAACCATCTTGATCAGCTTCGGCAAATTCTGAAGCTGTCTCATATTGAAAGCAGTAAACAAGCAGGAAAACGTACCGCAAATAATAATCAGGAACGCTGCCGGATTATTCAGTGAGCTGATGGGCGCGCCTTTGATGATCATACCGACAAAGACGGAGATAAGTCCACCGACTGCACCTATGACTGTTGACATTTCCAAAATAAAAGCCCCCCTAATTCTTCCTTACATATTGAAGGAACATCATCTGTTTTGAAACAGACCTATGCTTAAATGTATTATTCCATACAAAGTCCCAAAATCCTACTATTTCTCCGGAAAATTTTTCTTCTTTTACAATAATTTTTTTTTATGATATCATATATTCATCAAAAATATGGTATAATAGAGGAACATAAGATGAATTTATAGGGGGAGAAGCGATACCATGGAA
>DFES01000096.1 GCA_002369175.1 Selenomonadaceae bacterium UBA3796 | reverse complement strand
CAATGGAGGCCGGTATTCCACTGAAACGTGCGGGAAAGCCGGAGGATGTCGCAAATGCCGTGCTTTTCCTCGCGTCGGAGCAGTCATCCTACATTACGGGTCAGGTGCTCAATGTGGATGGCGGCATGGTCATGTAAAAAGATAACGAGATATCATTCGATTGGATATCAGTGGAGGGAGGTGAGATGGCATGGCAACTTTTGACAAAGTCAGGGATATCGTAGTAGAACAATTAGGCGTTGAGGCTGATGAGGTACAGATTGAGTCCACGTTCATTGATGACCTGGGAGCTGATTCCCTGGATATCGTTGAGCTGATCATGGCCTTCGAGGAGGAATTCAATATCGAGATTCCCGATGAGGCTGCGGAGAAAATCAAAACCGTTCAGGATGTTGTGAACTACATTGACCAGAACAAATAAGTTTGAGCGTCTTGCCTTAAGGTTAGAAAATCCCGTGAAGTTTGCTTCGCGGGATTTTCTAAAAAGGAGACTGCCGCATGTGCGGCAGTTTTGGAAAAGGATGGATGGGAGGAGTTATTTTGAAGCTTCCAGAACTGAAAATTGGGGCTAAGATTGCAAGAATACCAATCATTCAGGGTGGAATGGCGATTCGTCTCTCGACTGCAAGGCTTGCGGCAGCAGTAGCCAATGAGGGAGGTATTGGGCTCATTGCCGCTTCCGGCATGTCCCATGATGAACTTCGCTATGAAATCCGTCTCGCCCGTTCGCTCACGTCTGGTATTGTAGGAATCAACATCATGGTTGCGGCAAGGGATTTCGCTGGGATCGTCAAGACGGCAATCAGCGAAGGAATCGACCTCGTAGTGGCCGGTGCGGGCTTTTCCCGCGACATGTTCGGCTTGGGGAAGGATTCCGGGACTCCCGTTGTGCCCATTGTGTCAACGGCTAAATTGGCAAAAATATCCGAGCGTCTTGGCGCTTCGGCGGTTATCGTCGAGGGCAAGGAGGCCGGCGGGCATCTCGGCACGGATACCTCCATACGGAAGATCATTCCCGAGGTGCGGGAGGCTGTGAAGCTTCCCATCATTGCAGCCGGCGGCGTCCTTACGGGTCAGGACATCGTTGATTTTATAAAGATGGGGGCGAATGGCGTCCAGATGGGATCCCGTTTCGCATCCAGCGTGGAATCGAACGCGGCTCCGGCACTGAAGGAATACTACCTGAAGTCGAAGCCGGAAGATATCGTGGTCATCCATAGTCCTGTGGGACTTCCCGGGCGTGCTGTGCGTACGCCATTCTCCCAGAAGGTGTTGGAGGGACCTGTGCCGCCCAAGCAGTGCGACAACTGTCTCAAGGCATGCAAGCACAACTTCTGCATCATCCGTTCCCTCATAAGGGCGCAGCAGGGCGATGTGGAGACAGGATTGGTATTCACAGGCGAATATATGCCTCGCATTGATAAAATCATGTCGGTGAAGGAGATTTTCGCCAAGCTCAAATCAGAGGTTGCGGCGGCAAATTGAAGAAAGGGGATGAAGTTTTGGGAAATCGGGTAGTGATTACAGGTTTGGGCGCAATTACGCCGATTGGCAACGGGAAAGATGCGTTCTGGAAAGCTCTCATCGAAGGCCGGAACGGCATCGGAAAAATCACCCGCTTTGACACAGAGGGCTTCGATGCCCAAATTGCGGGTGAAGTCAAGGATTTTGACCCCACGGCGTATATTGACAAGAAGGAATCCAAGCGAATGGATCGCTGCACCCAGTTTGCAGTGGCGGCTGCCAAGATGGCCATTGAGGATGCGGGGCTGGAGCTTGGCAAGGAGAATACGGATCGTATTGGAACCTTTATCGGCACGGGAATCGGCGGCATGGAAACCATGCACGGACAGTATGAGAAATATTTTGCGAAAGGCCCGTCCCGCATCAGCCCCTTCTTTGTTCCCATGATGATTCCCAACATGCCGGCAGGCCAGGTGTCCATTGTGTTCAATCTCCATGGCCCTTCCAGCTGCATGGCTACAGCCTGCGCCACAGGAACGAACTGCATCGGTGATGCTTTCCGCGTCATTCAGCGCGGGGATGCGGATGTCATGGTGGCCGGTGGCACGGAGGCGGCCATTTCCCAGGCTCCCATAGCGGGGTTTTCAGCGATGAAGGCTCTCTGCACGGATCACAACGATGACCCGGAGCATGCATCCCGTCCCTTTGACAAGAACCGCAGCGGCTTTATCATGGGAGAGGGTTCGGGAATTGTGATTTTGGAAAGCCTGGAACATGCTGAGGCTCGCGGGGCTCATATCTATGCGGAGCTTGTGGGTTATGGCTCCAATTCTGATGCATATCACATGACGAGTCCTGCTCCTCATGGAGAATATCAGGCGAAGTGCATGCAGCTTGCCCTGGATGATGCAGGAATCAAGGCTGCGGAGGTTGACTACATCAATGCACATGGTACCTCCACTCACATGAATGACGAGGGAGAGACCGAGGCCATTAAGCGTGTCTGGGGTGAGGCGGCGAAGGCTGTTTCCGTCTCCTCCATCAAATCCATGACAGGGCATCTCCTGGGTGCTGCCGGCGGTGTGGAGTGCATTGCGACAGCTCTTTCTGTGGAGCATGATATGCTTCCTCCCACGATCAATTATGAGACTCCGGATGAAGGCATGGATCTCGATTATGTGCCGAATCAGGCAAAAGAAAAGACGGTGCGGGCTGCTATGTCCAATTCTTTCGGTTTTGGCGGTCATAATGCCTGCCTTCTCATGAAGAAATACACGAAGTGACATCCATGGAGCAGGGAATGTCGGTAAGACGCCGGGAGTGCCTTTTGGAGCTTTCCAAGCGCATGCAGGTGGAATTCCGGGATCTTCGTCTTCTGGATACTGCTTTGACTCATACGTCCTATGCAAATGAGTCAAAACGCAGTGTGGATCATAACGAGCGGCTGGAGTTTTTGGGGGATGCAGTGCTGGAACTGGCCTCCAGTACGTACCTTTACGAGCGCTTTCCGGAGCTTTCCGAAGGGGAGCTCACCAAGACGCGGGCCAGTATCGTCTGTTCGACAACATTGGCGAAACTGGCCACGCTCCTGGATCTCGGTGCGTGTCTGCTCTTAGGTCATGGAGAGGAACAGGGGGGCGGACGCAGCCGAACCTCGAATCTGGAGGATGCCTTTGAAGCCGTCATCGGCGCTGTTTACCTGGATCAGGGCTGGGAAGCGGCAAAGGAGTATGTAATGAGGCAGCTGTCCGGGGAGTTTCGCATGGCGAAGCAGGGAATCACGCTGGAGGATTGCAAGACAGTTCTTCAGGAATTGGTCCAAAGGCGGTCGGGCAGCCAGGTGTCCTACGAACTCGTAAGCGCGGTAGGGCCTGATCATGACAAGGAATTTGTTTTTGATGTGAAGATCGACGGCGAGGTCTATGGCCGGGGCAGAGGCAGGAACAAGAAATCTGCGGAGCAGCAAGCCGCCGGGGAAGCACTAAAACGTCTGAAGAAGGTATGAGAAAAAGCCTTGTTGCGAGGAATGTGCTGCAACAGGGCTTTTTGAGATTGATTTGTGGGAATTTGCCCTGTGGGAGGGATGGTAATGCGCGAACTTACGATGCTGGGCACGGGTTCTGCCATGGTCACGAATTGCTATAATACCTGTTTTGTGATCCAGATGGAGGAGGGGGAATGCTTTCTCACGGATGCCGGCGGAGGGAATACCATACTGCGTCAGTTGGAACTGGCGGGTGTCGATTGCAAAAGACTTCATCACATGTTTGTGACCCATGGGCATACGGATCATGTCTTGGGCGTCATATGGGTGATCCGCAAGATTGCATCCATGCTCAATCAGGGAACGTATGAAGGGGTATTCCATATATACTGCCATGATGTGGTGAGGGAAATGCTGGAAGTCATGACAAGGCTGACGCTCAAGAAAAAGGATCTTGCGCAGCTTGGCCGGGGTATTCTCATCCATGAGATCAGGGATGGGGAGCAGATGGAATTCCTGGGGATGAAGCTTACGGCATTCGATACCCTTTCCACGAAAGCAAAGCAATTCGGCTATGCAATTGTCTTTCACGATGGCCTTCGCCTATGCTGCCTGGGCGATGAGCCTTATAACGATCATGCGGAGCAGTATGCGAAGGGCGTGGAGTGGCTTCTGTCAGAGGCTTTCTGTCAGTATAAGGACAGGGAAAGGTTCAAGCCCTACGAGAAAAATCACAGCACGGTGAAGGAAGCCGGGGAGGTTGCGGCCAGGCTCGGTGTACGGAATCTTATTCTTTATCATACAGAGGACAAGGATATGGAGCATCGGAAGGAGAACTATACTTCCGAGGCGGAGAAATATTTCAAGGGCAATGTCTTCGTGCCGGATGATTTGGAGGTTATTGCCTTGTGATGCCATTTTGGCTTTTCAACGGTAATCCGCGGCCTGTGTGCCGCTTAGAGGGGGGTTGTCTTTTGTTTTTTGCAAAGAAGAGGAGAACAGGAGCGTTTCTTGCGGCAGCGGCGGCTGTCCTGGTGCTTCTGGGAGGATGTGGCGGCGAGGATCAGCAAAAAAAAGGTGCCATGAACGCCAGCCAGGTCAAGGTCATGAATGTTATCAAACAGGACACGCCGCTGACCACGGAATTTGCCGGACAGATCGTCGGCAAGGATGAGGTGAAGGTTCAGTCCAAGGTCAGCGGAAAGATCGTGGAGAAGTATGTGCGGGGCGGCCAGTTCGTCGAAGCAGGCCAGCCATTGTATAAGATTGATTCCCGCCAGTATGAATCCGTTGTTCTTCAGGCGCGGGCGAACCTGGCTCAGTCTGAGGCGAACTACACGGATGCTTTCCAGGATCTCCAGCGTTACCAGCAACTCTATGAATCCGATGCCATTGCAGAGCAGCAGGTGTCGAACCAGCAGTCAAAGGTAGATGCTTATTATGCGGCTGCGGCTTCCAATTCTGCTCTCCTGAGGAAGGCTCAGGAGGATCTGGATGATACGGTGGTTTATGCTCCCATCACGGGACAGCTTTCCATTGATGATGTGGCGGTCGGGACGTATGCTTCGTCGGGAGACACCACGCTGGTGACCATTGGCTCATCGGATCCCATCTATGCGCAGTTCAGCGTATCCGAGACGGAGTTCATGAAGTTCATGAACATCCAGCAGGTTCAGCAGTCTGCGGCACCGGGGCCCATTGATGTGTCCCTCACCCTTTCCGATGGTTCCATGTACCCGTACCTTGGGGATATCGTTGAGACGGATCGCGCTTTGACGCAGAATACCGGGTCACTGACCATCAAGGCAATCTTCCCCAATCCGGAAGGGAAGCTTCTTCCCGGCATGTTTGCCAGGGTGAAGCTCTCCGGCATGGTGATCCCGGGAGCGATTCTCGTACCGCAGCGCGCTGTGCAGCAGCTTCTCGGCAAGTCCTTCGTCATGGTCGTGGGGGAGGGCAACAAGTCGGAGGCCCGCACCGTGGAACTCGGCGATCAGGTGGGGAGCTTCTACATCATCAAGAGCGGCATTACAGTGAATGACAGGGTGGTCGTGGAAGGTCTTACGAACCTTCAGGAGGGGAAGGATCTGGCGATAACTACGGTAACGCCGGAGGAAATGGGCTTCACCATCTTCCCGGATATGAAGCTTTTCGATGCGGATGCATCGAAAAAGGCATCGAACTCGTAAGGGGGCGGTGTCTTGTCAAAATTCTTTATTCATCGGCCGATTTTTGCCATCGTCATATCACTCATCATTGTGATCGTTGGCATCCTGGCGGCACTTCAGCTGCCGATTGCCCAGTATCCGCAGATATCCCCGCCGACGATTTCCGTCGGCACGAACTATACGGGAGCTAGTGCCAGTGTCGTCAATGAGACTGTGGCACAGATCATAGAGGAACAGGTCAATGGCACCCAGGGCATGGACTATATGAGTTCCAACTCTGACGACACGGGGCGTTACAGCCTGTCCGTGACCTTTGAGGTGGGAACGGACGGCGATATGGACTCCGTTAAGGTACAGAACAACGTGGCCATTGCCAATGCCAGTCTTCCTACGGATGTTCAGCGGGTGGGCGTCACCACGAAGAAATCCTCCAACGATATGGCTCTCATGGTTTCCCTTTATTCACCCAAGGGAAATTATGACCGGACGTTCATGAAGAACTACGCTACCATTTACCTGCTGGACAGGATCAAGCGTGTAGCAGGTGTCGGTGATGTGCAGGTCTTCGGAGCGGACTATTCCATGCGGGTTTGGCTGAACCCGGATCGTCTGGCAGAGCTTGGCCTTACCGTAACAAATGTGATAGCGGCCATTGAGGAGCAGAATGTTCAGGCTCCGGCGGGAGTCATCGGCTCCATGCCGCTGCCCCAATCCCAGGAAAAGCAATACACCGGCAAAGTGAACGGTCGTCTTGCGACTCCGGAGGAGTTCGGCAGCATCATCATTCATTCCGACGGCAAGGGGAATTTTGTCCGCCTTCGGGATGTTGCCCGTGTCGAGACGGGTCAGAAGACAAACAACATCATTTCCAAGGCGAACGATGATCCGGCCATGGGCTTCGGTATTCAGCTCACCAGCGATGCCAATGCCATGCAGACGGTAAGGGATGTGCGTGCGATTCTGGACGAGGCGGAGAAGGACTTTCCGCCGGATCTCAAGATGGATACCATTGTGGATAGTACGGATTACATCCGCGCATCCATAGAGGAAGTGGTGGAGACCTTTGTGGAGGCCTTGCTTCTCGTGGTGCTCGTCATCTTTGTCTTCCTGCAGAATTTCCGGGCTACGATTATACCGCTTCTCGCAGTTCCGGTTTCTCTGATCGGTACCTTTGGAGCGTTTATTGTTCTGGATTTCTCCATCAATACACTGACGCTCTTCGCCATGGTGCTTGCCATCGGTCTGGTGGTGGATGATGCCATCGTCGTCATCGAGAACGTAGAGCATCATATGGAAAGCGGCCTGACCCCTGTTGACGCCACGGAGAGAGCCATGGACGAGGTTCAGGGTCCTGTTGTGGCCATTGCCTTTGTTCTGGCAGCGGTGTTTGTTCCCGTTGCTTTTCTCGGCGGCATGATGGGTGTGCTCTATCGACAGTTTGCGTTGACCATTGCCATCTCCATGGCGCTGTCGGCATTCGTGGCGCTGACCCTTACGCCGGCTCTTTGCGCCATGATCCTGAAGCCTCATTCGAGTGAAGAGCGGACCGGCATCCTGGATCGTTTCTTCGTGGCATTCAACAACTGGTTCGATCGCACGAAGTACAGCTATCTGGGCATTGTGGCGAAATTCATTCGCCATGCGCGGCTTGCCTTCCTTTTCATGCTTTTGGTGGTTGGACTCACGTGGGTCGTGTATTCGAAACTTCCCTCTACTTTCGTGCCTGAGGAAGACCAGGGGTATTTCATCGTGTCCGTCAGTTTGCCGGAAGGAACTTCCACAAACCGCACACAGGAGACGTTGGACAAGGTTGCAGCTCAGGTTATGAAATTGCCGGGCATCCGAAATACAATGTACGTCAACGGGTTCGATATCATGTCCTTTGGTTCCAAATCCAGTGCCGGAACGATGTTTCTCGGCTTGGAAACCTGGGACAAACGCACGGAGCCGGGTTCGGATATCAACTCGCTGATTGGGCAGGTATTCGGCATCGGTGCGAAAGTGGCTCCGGAGGCGCAGGTCATCGCCTTTAACCCGCCGGCTCTTCCGGGTCTTGGCATGGTGGGCGGCTGGTCCATGCAGCTTCAGGATATGTCCGGTCACACGGACGAAGAGCTCAACGAAATCACGAGCAAACTCGTCATGGCCATGAACCAGAGGCCGGAGCTGCAGGGCGTGCGCACCACCTATAAAATCAATTCTCCGGTGTATGAGTTTGAAATTGACCGCGAGAAGGTCAAGACCTTGAACGTGAACCTTTCTGATGTGTTCGCGGCGCTGCAGGTCAATTTCGGCGGCTATCAGGTCAATGATTTCAACAATTTTGGACGTTCCTACAAGGTCATGCTCCAGTCGGATACCATGTATCGCACGGAGGCTGAGGCGGCGAAATTCATCTTCGTCAAAAGCGGATCCGGCACCATGGTTCCTCTGGATACTGTGCTGAAGCCGCGGCTCAGCACAGGCGCGTCCATCATTTCCCGGTTCAATGCGACGCGAGCCGTCCAGATCCAAGGAAATGCGGGACAGGGCTACAGCTCCGGTCAGGCGATTGCCGCAGCCGAGGCAGTGGTTCATGAGCTGGCTCCCTCCGGATTCAACATTGAATGGTCCGGCCAGAGCCGTGAGGAGAAGAAGGCATCGAGCTCCACGGGCAGGGTTCTCGCGCTGGCGCTCGTCTTTGTGTTCCTCTGCCTGGCAGCCCTCTATGAAAGCTGGAGTGTTCCTTATGCAGTGCTTCTGACGGTGCCTACGGGCATCTTCGGGGCAGTGGTTTCGGAGTATGGCCTCAGCATCATCGAGGCATTGCTTGGGCATTCCAACCCGGGACTTCAGGACAGCGTTTACATGCAGATCGGCATCATCATGATCATCGGTCTTGCTGCCAAGAATGCCATCCTTATTGTGGAATTCGCAAAGGTCCGCGTGGACAGGGGAATGGAACCGGTCAAAGCCGCGATTGAGGCGGCAGGGCTTCGCCTGCGTCCGATTCTCATGACCTCCTTTGCGTTCATTATCGGCTGTCTGCCCCTTGCCATTGCAACAGGCGCAGGTGCGGCAGCACGAAACGGCATGGGCGTTGCCGTGGTGGGTGGTATGCTTTTCGCCACTTCTCTTGGTATTTTCCTCATTCCGGTCTTCTTCGTCATTACGGAGTGGATCGCCATGAAACTTGGAACGTTCAAGCAGGAACGCCGCAAACGTCCGATGGATTACATGTGATTTTACATGGCACAGCCGATGCAAATCGGCCGTGCCATTTTTTCATCATGCCTTGACGATACAGGCTTCCATGGAGTATAATTTCCATGGTGGACGAAAAGCACTTTTCGAGGCGCTTTTGCGTAACGGAGGTCAGCGCAATGGAAGCAGAATTAAACGCAGGCAAGAGGGCAGAGGAATTCAGTGAATTCGAGACCCTTACAGACGAAGAAATCATTCTCGAAATCAAAGACAACAACAACAGCATCGCATTGGACTATTTGATCAATAAGTACCGGAACTTTGTGAGAGCCAAGGCTCGCTCCTATTTCCTGATTGGTGCGGATCGCGAGGATATCATCCAGGAGGGCATGATCGGCTTTTACAAGGCTATACGTGACTTCAGGAATGACAAGCTCTCTTCTTTTCGGGCTTTTGCAGAGCTTTGTGTGACACGGCAGATCATCACGGCCATCAAGACAGCCACCAGGCAGAAGCACATTCCCCTCAATTCCTATATATCTCTCAACAAGCCCATTTATGATGAGGATTCCGACAGGACGCTGCTGGATGTTCTGTCCGGGGCTAAGGTGTCCGACCCGGAGGAACTCGTCATCAGCCGCGAGGAATTCGTGGATATTGAGAAGAAGATGGAGGAGATCCTGAGTGACCTGGAGTGGAAGGTGCTCATGTCGTATCTTGATGGCAAGTCCTATCAGGAGATTGCCGTGGAACTCAGGCGTCATGTGAAGTCCATTGACAATGCCCTTCAGCGTGTCAAGCGCAAACTTGAACGCTATATGGACAACCGCGGAGGCGACATAGATATCAGTACGGTATACCGCGGCCTTTCTACCATCAATCGCAATTTGTGCAATCTTGATGATGAGCTTTTTTTGAAATGAAAACAGAAGGAAGCCAAGTGGAATGATTGGTTGAATTCTTCAAGCCCGGGCAGGAGCAGCCCGGGCTTTTGCGCGTGTATGTGGTGTTACGACGGAAGCTTGCCGGCCTAGTGTAAAACCTCGTTCACATC